>NZ_CP044232.1:2129260-2433440 GCF_008727775.1 Microbacterium lushaniae | reverse complement strand
CGGTCCTGGTCGGGTCGTCCGGATGCGGCAAGACGACGCTGCTGCGCATGATCAATCGCATGGTCGACGCCACCTCGGGCACCGTCTCGATCGACGACGAGGACGTCGCCGGACGTGAGCCGGTGCGCCTGCGGCGCCAGATCGGCTACGTCATGCAGAACTCCGGGCTCCTGCCCCACTTCACCGTCGCGGAGAACATCGCCACCGTGCCGGTGCTGGAGGGCGTCAAACGTGGCGCCGCCCGTGCGCGTGCCCTCGAGCTGATGGACACCGTGGGGCTGGACCGCGCGATGGCCGACCGCTATCCCGGTCAGCTCTCCGGCGGACAGCAGCAGCGCGTGGGGGTGGCCCGCGGCCTCGCCGCCGATCCGAACATCCTGCTCATGGACGAGCCCTTCGGCGCGGTGGACCCCATCGTCCGCGCCGAACTGCAGCAGGAACTGCTGCGCCTGCAGCGGGAGATCGGCAAGACGATCGTGTTCGTCACGCACGACGTGGACGAGGCGTTCCTCCTGGGCGATCAGGTGGTGCTGCTGGAGAAGGGCGCCCGCATCGCCCAGCAGGGCACCCCCGACGAGATCCTCGCCGATCCGACGGCCGGATTCGTCGCCGACTTCATCGGCGCCGACCGGGGGAAGCGGGCCCTGCGCCTGCGGCAGACCCCGACCGGCACGATCGTGGTGGACGGCGACGGCCGGACGCAGGGGTCGCTCGTGGAGGAGTCGCCGGGGTGACCTGGGTTTGGAACAACCTCGACCTGATCGGCGAGCTGACCCTGGTGCACCTGCGTCAGAGCGTCGTCGCGATCGCGGTCGGGTTCGTGGTGTCGGTGCCGCTGGGCTGGCTCGCCTTCCGCTACCGGCTGCTGCGCGGCTGGCTCATCAGCATCACGGGCCTGTTGTACACGATCCCCTCCCTCGCGCTGCTCATCCTCCTGCCCGCGCTCTTCGGATACCGCGCGACGAGCGAGCTGAATCTCCTGGTCGCACTGACCATCTACGCCGTGGCGATCCTGGTGCGCTCGGTGGCCGACGGACTCGGCTCCGTCGACGCGGCGGTGCGCGAATCCGCCACCGCGGTCGGATTCGGCGCGTTCCGGCGGTTCTGGGGAGTGGAGTTCCCCCTGGCGGGGCCGGTCGTGCTGGCAGGGCTCCGCGTGGCGGCGGTGTCCACGATCTCCCTGGCGACCGTCGGGGCGCTCGTGGGGGTCACCAACCTCGGCTACCTCTTCACCAACGGCCTGGGCCGGCGCATCCTGAGCGAAGTGTTCGCCGGGGTGGTCGCCGTCGTGGTGGTCGCCCTCGTGGTCGACGTCCTGCTCGTGCTGGCCGGCCGCCTGCTGATGCCGTGGTCGCGGCGCGCCGCCCCCGCGCGCCGAGCCGCGTCACCGGTCGCGGCTCGGAGGATGGCATGAACCTCTTCCTCGACGCGCTCGCGTGGATCTTCTCGCCCGACCGTCTCACCGGCAGCTACTCCCTGCCGGTGCTGTTCGGACAGCAGCTCGGATACACCGCGGTGTCCGTCCTGATCGCCGCCGTGATCGCCGTGCCGGCCGGGTGGGCGATCGGTCACACCGGTAAGGGCCGGGAGATCGCGCTGGCGGTGTCGGGGGCTGCTCGCGCGGTGCCCTCGTTCGGGCTCCTCATCCTCCTGGTGCTGCTGCTGGGTGTCGTGCACCGCGTCGAAGCGGCCGTGATCACCTTCGTGCTGCTGGCGGTGCCGCCGCTGCTGGCCGGTGCGTTCACGGGGTTCGAGGCCATCGACCGCCGCGTCGTGGACTCCGCGCGGGCGGTGGGGATGACCGAGTGGCAGATCCTGTGGCGGGTGGAGGTGCCTCTGGGCCTGCCGCTGCTGGTGGGCGGCCTGCGCTCGGCCGTCCTGCAGGTGGTGGCCACCGTCACGATCGCCGCCTATGTGAACCTCGGCGGACTCGGCTACCCCATCATCCAGGGCATCCCGCTGCAGCGCTTCGACCAAGTGCTCGGAGCGGCGCTGCTGGTGGCGCTTCTGGCGCTGCTGCTGGATCTCGTCCTCGGACTGCTGCAGCGCGCGGCGGTCCCGGCGGGACAGCGTACCGCCCCGGCTCGATCCGCGCTGGCCGGTTCCGCTGCGCGGCCCGTTCCGGCATCCTGAAGAACCCCCACAGAGAGAGAACACCATGTCCACAGCGAAGCACTCGCGCCTCGGCGCCCTCCTCGCGGCCGGCACCGTCAGCACCCTCCTCCTGGCGGGGTGCGCGTCGAGCAACCCCCTCGAAGACGACAATCCCGCCGGCGGGGAGAGCAGCCGCGAGAACGATGACACCACCATCGTCGTCGGGTCGCAGGAGTACTACTCGAACGAGATCATCGCGGAGATCTACGCGCAGGCCCTCGAGGACGCCGGGTTCGACGTCGAGCGCGAATTCAGCATCGGCCAGCGCGACGCGTACATGCCGGCCATCGAGGACGGCGACATCACGGTGTTCCCCGAGTACACCGGCAACCTCCTGGAGTACTTCGACCCTTCGGCGACGGCGACCGCGCCGGACGAGGTCTACGCGGCGCTGCAGGAGGTGCTGCCCGAAGGGCTCACCGTCCTGGAGTACGCGCCGGCGACCGATCAGGACACCTACACGGTGACGACCGAGTTCGCGGATCAGTACGACCTGACCACCATCGCCGACCTGGCGGAGGTGGACGTCCCCCTCACCATCGGTGCGGCGCCGGAGTTCGAGGAGCGTCCGTACGGACCGGCGGGCGCGAAGGAGACCTACGGCGTCGACGTGGCCTTCTCCGCGACCGGCCCGACCACCCTGGAGGACCTGCTGGCCGGCACCGTCAACATCGCCGACATCTACACCGCCGACCCGGCGTTCGAGACCGAGGACATCGTCGCGCTGGAAGACCCGGAGAACCTCATCCTCGCCTCCAACGTCGTGCCGCTCGTGCAGGCCGACATCGCCGATGAGATCGCCGACGTGCTCAACGCCGTCAGCGCCGCGCTGACGCCCGAGGCCCTCGTGGCCCTCAACGTGCAGAGCACGGTCGACCAGGAGTCCACCGAAGACATCGCCGAGGCGTGGCTGGAGGAGAACGGCCTGAACTGAGCCACCGGGGCGGGTCGCGTGCGGCCCGCCCCGCAGCTCACCGGACGCGTCGGTCGGGATACACGTCGCGGATGTGCGCGAGGAAGTGCCGGCCGACGCTCTCGGCCTCGACCAGCCCGCGGTGTCTGGAGGGCGGGACTGCGAAGTACTGGTACACCTCGCCGCTGGTGAACTCGATCTCCAGCACGGCCGTCGCGGGGTCGTAACCGACCGACGTGATCGCACTCGAGCGCACCCGCGTTCGCCTCATGGCGGCCACGCTACGCCCGCCCGCCTAGGCTGGGAGGGACATGGCGCATCTTCTCGGGGCCGAGGCCCTGCACCTGGAATACCCCACCACCGTCGTCTTCGACTCCGTCTCCCTCGGCGTCAACGAAGGAGACCGCATCGGGATCGTGGGTCGCAACGGCGACGGCAAGTCCAGCCTGCTGGCGATGCTGGCCGGGCGTGCGCAACCCGACTCCGGGCGCGTGACGGTCCGCGGCGGGGTGCGCATCGGCGTACTCGATCAGGCCGACGTCCTCGATGACGACGACACGGTGGGGCACGCCGTCGTGGGCGACCTGGCCGACCACGAGTGGGCGGGCGACGCCCGCGTGCGCGACGTGATCGCGGGTCTGCTGACCGACCTGGCGTGGGATGCGCCGCTGGGCACCCTTTCCGGAGGCCAGCGCCGGCGCGTCGCGCTGGCGCGCCTGCTCGTCGGTGACTGGGACGTGCTGTTCCTGGACGAGCCGACGAACCATCTCGACGTCGAGGGCATCACGTGGCTGGCGGAGCACCTCAAGCGGCGGTGGCCGGCGGGGGCCGGCGGCCTTCTGGTCGTCACGCACGACCGGTGGTTCCTCGATGAGGTCTGCACGGTCACGTGGGAGGTGCACGACCGCATCGTCGAGTCCTTCGAGGGCGGGTACGCCGCGTACATCCTGCAGCGGGTGGAACGCGATCGCCAGGCCGCCTCCATCGAGGCGCGCCGCCAGAACCTCGCGCGCAAGGAGCTGGCGTGGCTGCGCCGGGGCGCTCCGGCGCGCACGGCGAAGCCGAAGTTCCGCATCGACGCGGCCAACGCGCTCATCGCCGACGTGCCGGAGATCCGCGACCCCGTCGCGCTGCAATCCCTCGCCGTCTCCCGGCTGGGCAAGGACGTCGTCGACCTGCTGGACGTGTCCGTCGCATACGACGACCGCGAGGTGCT
Source organism: Microbacterium lushaniae (assembly GCF_008727775.1). Lineage (NCBI taxonomy): Bacteria > Bacillati > Actinomycetota > Actinomycetes > Micrococcales > Microbacteriaceae > Microbacterium > Microbacterium lushaniae. The sequence continues at coordinate 2,429,157 of NZ_CP044232.1, read as the reverse complement.
GCGCGGGGTCGAGTGGCGCATCGCGCCGGGGGAGCGCACCGGCATCCTGGGTGTCAACGGCGCGGGCAAGTCCACGCTCCTCGGGCTCATCGACGGCACGGTGCATCCGACGGCCGGTCGCGTCAAGCGCGGCAAGACCGTGCGCGTGGCGACCCTCACGCAGCGTCTCGACGAACTCGAGGACCATCTCGACGACCCGGTGCGCGTCGTGGTCGCGGGCCTGCGGACCAGCTACACGTTCGGCGCCGGCTCCAAGGCGCAGGAGCTCACGCCCGGGCAGCTGCTGGAGCGCCTCGGATTCTCCAGCGCCCAGCTCTCCACCCCGGTCCGAGACCTCTCCGGAGGGCAGAAGCGCCGCCTGCAGCTGCTCATGATCCTCCTGGACCAGCCGAACGTGCTGATCCTGGATGAGCCGACCAACGACCTCGACACCGACATGCTCGCCGCGATGGAGGACCTGCTGGACTCGTGGCCGGGCACCCTCCTGGTGGTCTCGCACGACCGGTACTTCCTGGAGCGGGTGACCGATCAGCAGTACGCGATCTTCGACGGGCACCTGCGCCACCTCCCCGGCGGGGTGGAGGAGTACCTGCGACTGCGCCGGAGCCAGCCGGACACGGCCGCGCGTGCGACCGCCGGCGCCCCGGCGGCGTCGTCCGCACTCTCCGGGGCCGACCTGCGGGCCGCGCAGAAGGAGATCGCCGCGCTCGAGCGGCGGATCGGCAAGCTGGAGAAGGACATCGGATCCGCCCGCATGGCGCTGGCCGAGCACGATCAGGCCGACTACGCGGGCCTGGCCGCCGAGATGCAGCGTATCGCGGTGATGGAGACCGAGCGCGACGACCTCGAGACCCGCTGGTACGAGCTGGGCGAAGCGCTGGGCTGACCCGCCGCATCCCCGGCACAGGCGCGCGGGGATCCGGGAGGCGGAGCGGTCAGGCGTCGAAGCCGAGGCTGAGCTTGCGCAGCAGGCTCGCCAGCCGCTCGCGGTCGCTGCGGGAGAGGCTGTCCAGGAGGATCGCCTCGGCATCCACGAGGCGCGTGATCGCGGCATCCACGCGGGTCCGTCCGTCGGGGGTCAGCGTCACCAGGACGCTGCGGCCGTCGGCGGGGTCGGCCTCGCGGCGCACGAGCCGGCGGCCCACGAGGCGGTCGATGCGGTTGGTCATCGTGCCGCTGGAGACGAGGGTCTGCTGCAGGAGCTGCTTGGGACTCAGCTGGAACGGCTCGCCCGCGCGCCGCAGCGCGGAGAGCACGTCCCATTCCCACGGCTCCAGCTCGCTGCGGCGGAACGCCTCCTTGCGGGCGCGGTCGAGGTGGCGGGAGAGCCGGTCGACGCGGGAGAGGACCTCCAGCGGAGAGAAATCGAGGTCGGGCCGCTGGCGGACCCACGCACCGACGATGCGGTCGACCTCGTCGCTCTCCTGGCTCACCGTCCCATTATGGCCAGGCCCACGCCGGTCTCCAGGCCGGGGGGATGGCAGACTGGAAGGCGCCCTCGCATCACGCGGCGGCGGTCCGCTGTGGTGTAACGGCAGCACGACAGCCTTTGGAGCTGTGAGGTTCAGGTTCGAATCCTGGCGGCGGAGCATGACGAATGATCTGGCCATCGTGATCCTCGCCGCCGGTCAAGGCACGCGCATGCGCTCGCGCCTGCCCAAGGTGCTGCATCCCCTCGGCGGGCGCCCGCTGGTGGCGCACGTGCTCGACAACGCCGCAGCCCTGGACCCGGTGCGGATCGAGGTCGTCGTCCGCCATGACCGCGACCGCGTGGTGGAGACCATCAACGACGTGGCCACCGGCGTGCACATCGTCGACCAGGACGAGATCCCCGGAACCGGCCGGGCCGTGCAGGTGGCCCTGGCCGACCTCGGCGACTTCGCCGGCGACGTCCTGGTGCTCAGCGGCGACGTGCCGCTCCTGGAGGCATCCACCCTCGCCGACCTCCTCGCGACCCACCGGGCGTCGGGGGCGGCGGCCACGATCCTCAGCGCGCGCGTGGACGACCCCACCGGGTACGGCCGCATCATCCGCGACGCCGCCGGCGACGTGCAGCGCATCGTCGAGCAGAAGGACGCCAGCGACGACGAGGCCGCCGTGGCGGAGATCAACGTCGGCGTGTACGTCTTCCAGGCGCCCGCGCTGCGCAGCCACCTCGACCTCGTGGGCACGGCGAACGCGCAGGGCGAGCGGTACCTGACCGACGTCGTGGGGCTGCTGCGGGACTCGCGGCTGCCGGTGGCCGCAGCCCTCGCCCCCGACGCCACCGCGGCGCTGGGCGTGAACGATCGCGTGCAGCTGGCCGAGGCCGCCCGCATCCTCAATGCCCGCACGGTGCGCCGCTGGCAGCTGGAGGGCGTGAGCGTGCAGGATCCGGCGACGACGTGGATCGACGTGGACGCCACCCTCGCCCCGGATGTCACGGTCCTGCCCAACACGCACATCCTGGGCGCGACGACCATCGCCACCGGTGCGACCGTGGGGCCGGACACGAGCCTCGTGGACTGCGAGGTGGGAGAGGACGCCGTCGTGCGGCGCACCGACGCCACCCTCGCCGTGATCGGTGCGCGCACGAACGTCGGGCCGTTCGCGTTCCTCCGCCCCAACACCACGCTCGCCGCCGGCGGCAAGATCGGCACCTTCGTCGAGACGAAGAACTCCTCGATCGGGGAGGGCAGCAAGGTGCCGCACCTGTCCTACATCGGCGACACCACGATCGGGCGCGGGGTGAACCTGGGTGCCGGCGCGATCACGGCGAACTACGACGATCTGACCAAGCACCGCACCGAGATCGGCGACGAGGTGCACACCGGCTCGCACAACGTGTTCGTGGCGCCGGTTAGAATCGAGGCAGGTGCAAAGACCGGGGCCGGCGCGGTGATCCGCAAGGACGTTCCCCCCGGCGCCCTGGCACTGAGCGTGGCCCCCCAGCGCAACGTCGAGGGGTGGGTCGAAAAGAACCGACCGGGCACGGGCGCGGCATCCGCCGCCGCCGGGGCCCGGGCTGCACAGGAAGCTGGCGATGGGTCGCAAGAAGAAGACGGTTGATCTCGATCGGGTCAACGGCATCGCCCCCGGCTTGGTCGCCAAGACGAAGAAGCGTCTCGTCGTCGCCGCCGGGCGCTCGCACCGCGAGCTGGCGGCCCAGGTCGCGGAACAACTGGGCACGGAACTCGCCCCCACCGAGCACCGCACCTTCGCGTCGGGCGAGATCTACACGCGCTTCGAGGTGTCGATCCGCGGATGCGACGTCTTCGTCATCCAGTCCTTCGGCCCGCCGGTCAACGAGTGGCTCATGGAGCTGCTCATCATGCTCGACGCGCTCAAGCGCGCGTCGGCCAAGCGCATCACCGTCGTGGCGCCGTACTTCCCGTACTCGCGCCAGGACAAGAAGGGCCGCGGTCGCGAGCCGATCAGCGCGCGCCTGATCACCGACCTGCTCACCACCGCCGGCGCCGACCGCATCATGAGCGTCGACCTGCACGCCGCGCAGATCCAGGGCTTCTTCAACGGCCCGGTGGATCACCTGTTCGCCAAGCCCGTGCTGCTGGAGTACTTCCGCCAGCACCTCAGCGAGGACGACCGGGCGACGCTGACGGTCGTCTCACCCGACATGGGCCGCGTGCGCGTCGCCGACACCTGGTCGGACAGCCTCGGCGCTCCGCTTGCCATCATCCACAAGCGGCGCGACCCGAAGGTCGCCAACCAGGTCACGGTGCACGAGATCGTCGGTGAGGTCTCCGGCCGCACGTGCCTGCTGGTGGACGACATGATCGACACCGGCGGCACCATCGTCAAGGCCGCGCAGGCGCTCAAGGAGGCCGGCGCGAGGAAGGTCATCGTCGCCGCGACGCACGCGATCTTCAGCCCGCCGGCGATCGAGCGGCTGCAGGACGCCGCGATCGACCAGGTCGTGGTCACCGACACCGTGCCGATCCCCGCCGACGAGCGGTTCGACGGTCTGACCGTGCTCTCCATCGCGCCGCTGCTGGCCCGTGCCATCCGCGAGGTCTTCGAAGACGGCTCCGTGACCAGCATGTTCGGCGGCGAGGCCTGATTCGACGCCTCGCGTAAGGAGGATGCCGTGCTCCACCCCACTGCTGTGCGACGCCCCATCCGGGTCGGTGCTGCCCTTGCCGGGGTCGCCGGCATCGTAGGCCTGACCGGCTGTGCCGGGTCGGGCTCGCAGGAGAACGCCTCGCCGGAGGAGGCCGCCTACACCGACGGCACGTACACGGCCGAGGGCTCGTATCGCACGCCCGAGACGACCGAGACCATCGAGGTCACCCTCACCCTGGCCGACGACGTCATCACGGCCGTGGAGGTGGCCGGCGACCCGCAGGCGCCGCAGTCGGTGCAGTACCAGGGCCGTTTCATCGGCGGGATCTCGGACGAGGTCGTGGGTCGCGACATCGACGAGATCTCGGTGAGCCGCGTGGCCGGGTCCTCCCTCACCAGCGGCGGCTTCAACGAGGCGATCGAGGTCATCAAGGCAGAGGCCGCGGCCTGAGCCGATGCCGCCGGCCCCGCGCGCGGTCTGGGCGTTCGAGGCGATCGGCACGCGCTGGTCGGTCGAGACCGCAGCGCCCCTGGCGCCCGCGGTGCGATCCCGTGTCGAGGGCATCGTGGACGCCTTCGACCGGACGTGGTCGCGCTTCCGTCCCGATTCCCTCGTGACCGGACTGGCGCGCTCGGGCGGCGCGGTGCCCCTTCCCGCGGATGCTCCGGCGATGCTCGACGTGTACACCGCGCTCGACACCGCCACCGGCGGGGCCGTCAACCCGCTCGTCGGCGACGCGCTGGTCCGCCTGGGATACGGCGCCGGGTACCCCCTGTCCTCCGCGGCCGACCCGGTGCCCGCGCCGGCGGGCTGGCGCCGCAGCCTCACGTGGGAGGGCGGCCGGCTCGCCCTCGATGCCCCGGCGATGATCGACGTCGGAGCGGTGGGGAAGGGGCGCCTGGTCGATCTCGTGCTGGCTGCGGTGCAGGAGTCGGGGGCGGCGGACGTGCTGGTGGATGCCTCCGGTGATCTCGCGGTGCGCGGCGCCGCGCACCGCATCGGGCTGGAGCATCCGTTCGATCCCCGCCGTGCGATCGGCGTCATCGAAGTGGCCGACGCCGCCCTGTGCGCCTCCGGCGTCACCCGCCGCGCGTGGGGCGACGGGCTCCATCACGTCCTGGACGCGCGGACCGGAGCGCCGGTGCGCGCGTACGCCGCCACATGGGCGGTGGCCGACACCGCGCTGCGCGCCGACGCACTGGCCACGGCGCTGTTCTTCGAGGGCGGGCCGGAGCTGGCCGCCGCGTGGGGCGGGCAGTGGGTGCGCATGCGCACCGACGGCCGCGTGGAGTGGTCGCCGGGAAGTACGGCAGAGTTGTTCTCGTGATCGGTGCACTCACGGCGGGCTGGACGCGCGTGTTCGGCGTCCTGGGTCGCCTTTCCAGCTACCGCCTCGTGCTGCTGTCGCTGGCGGCTCTCGCCGCGATCGCCGTCGTGCTCTCGCTCGCGGGCCTGGTGGGCCCTGGGCCGCTGGAGCTCATCGTGACGGCGCTCGTGCTGGCCGTGGTGTGCGTGGTCGTCGACGTCGCGCTGCACCGGATGCTGCGGGTGCCGCCGCGGGTGGAATCCTCCCTCATCACCGCCGCCATCTTGCTGTTCGTGCTGTTCCCCACGCTGGATCCGGCGGGGCTGGCCGGCATCGCGCTCGCCGGTGCCGTGGCATCCCTGTCGAAGTACCTGCTCGCGTGGCGCGGACGCCATGTCTTCAACCCCGCCGCGGTGGGTGCGGCCGCGCTGACCCTCGTGGGCATCGCCGTGCCCGCGCTGGGCGCCTCGGCGTGGTGGGTGGGCACTCCCGCGATGGCCGCCCCCGTGCTCGTCCTGGGTGTCGCGGTGCTGTGGCGCACCGAGAAGCTGCGGATGGTCGCGGGGTTCTGGGTCATCGCCGCCGGGGTGGCGTTCCTGCGGGCCGTGGCGCTGGACTCCGCCGCCGGCGTGGAGGTGGATGCCCTCGCCATCCTCACGCAGGTGACGTTGTCATCGCCGTATCTGTTCCTGGGTGCCTTCATGCTGTCCGAACCGCTCACGATGCCCCCGCGCCGCTGGCAGCAGTTCGCCGTCGCCGCGCTGGTGGGTGTGCTCGCCGGCTGGCCGATCGATGTGGGCGCGTTCACCCTCGGGCAGGAGTTCGCCCTGCTCGCGGGCAACGCCTTCGCCTTCGCCTTCACGTGGCGCGCGGCCGTGCGGCTCGTGCTCGAGGGGCGGCGAGACGTGACGCCGACGGTGCGCGAGCTGACCTTCCGTGCCCGGCGCCCATTCGCCTTCCGGCCGGGGCAGTACCTCGAGCTCGAGGTCCCGCACCGCCGCCCGGATGCCCGCGGCACGCGGCGGGAGTTCTCGATCGCCTCCGCTCCGGGGGAGATGCCCGTCGTGCGGATCGCCTTCAAGGAGGGCTCCAAATCCAGCTACAAGCGAGCGCTCGCCGAGGTGCCGGTGGGCGCGACGCTCGCGGTGACCGGCGTGTGGGGCGACTTCCTCCTGCCCACTCGCAGCACCGCGCCGCTGCTGCTGGTGGCCGCCGGCATCGGGGTGACGCCGTTCGTGTCGCAGCTGCGTCATCTCGTCGCCACGGAGGCGGACCGCGACATCGTGCTGATCTACGTCGCCTCGGATGCGTCGGAGCTGGCATACCGCGAGGAGATCGAGCGCTCGGGGATCCCGGTCGTGGTGTACTCCCGTGACGCGCCCCCCGATCTGCCGGCGCAGTGGCGGTGGGCAGGCCGCGGGGTGCGGGTGGACGCGGAAGGGCTCCTGCGCATGGTGCCCGACATCACCGCCCGCCACGCGTACATCTCCGGTCCGCCTGCGCTGCTGGCCGATCTGGCACCGGCGCTGGATCGTGCCCGCTCGCTCACGACCGACGCCTTCTCCGGGTACTGAGCCGCTCAGGCCGTGCCGGCGTGCCGCAGCGGCAGTCGCACCTCGAAGGTCGTGTCGCCCGGTGTGCTGCGCACCCCGATCGTGCCGCCGTGCGCCTCGACGATGGCCCGCGCGATCGACAGCCCCAGGCCCGTGCCCCCGGTCTGCCGCGCCCGTGACGCGTCTCCACGCGAGAACCGCTCGAACAGCCGGTCGGCCACCGCCGGATCCACGCCCGGCCCGTCGTCGTGCACGCTGAGCACGGCCTCCTCGCCCTCCCGGCGCACCGAGACGGTCACGACCGTGCCGGGGGGCGTGTGCGTGCGCGCGTTGGCCAGCAGGTTGTCCGCGACCTGACGCAATCTCGCGGTGTCGCCGGCGAGCGTGACCGGTTCGTCCTCGACGTCGAGCACCCAGCGATGGTCGGGGCCGGCCGGGCGGGCGTCCTCGACGGCTTCGATGGCGAGGCGGGTGAGGTCGACCTCGCCGTAGACGATCTCGGTGCCCTCGTCCAGGCGGGCCAGGAGCAGCAGGTCCTCCACCAGTGCGGTCATCCGCAGCGACTGCGCCTGGATGCGCTCCAGCGCCGCCTGCGTGCCGGGGCTGAGCGACGGATCGCGCAGCGACAGTTCCGAGTATCCCCGGATCGAGGTGAGGGGGGTGCGCAGTTCGTGGCTCGCGTCGGCGACGAAGCTGCGCATGAGCTCCTCGTTGTGCTGGCGGGCCGTGAGCGAGGCATCCACATGGTCCAGCAGGGTGTTCAGGGCCGCGCCCACCTGTCCGATCTCGGTGCTGTCGTCCGCCTGCTGGGCGGGCACCCGCTCGGTGATGGAGACGTCACCGGAGTCCATGCGCACCTTCGCCACGCGCGTGGCGGTGTCGGCGACCGCGCGCAGGGGGCCCAGCCCGATGCGGATGACCACGGCGATGATCGCCGACAGCAGCAGCAGGCCGCCGGTGGTGACGATGGCGACGGTGGCCAGGATCTGCGACAGCGTGCCGGTGATCTCCGTCAGCGGCAGCCCGACGATCGCGAGCACCTGCCGGCCCTCCAGTGTCGCGACCCGGTAGTCGCCCAGGGAGGCCAGCTCGACCGTGTACGACGTGGCCCCGCCCACGGATTCGACGATGTCGGAGATCTGCGACTGATCCAGCACGCGTACGTCGCTGCCGTCGACGTACGCGCCGGTGGTGCCGCCGCCGAGCGTCCGGGTGACCAGAAGCGTCCCGTCTCGGAACCGGCCCGTCGCCAGGACCTCCTCGGCGGTGCTCTGCGGGCTCAGTCGCACATCCTCCGCGGCCTTGCGCACGCTCGTGTCGAGGTTCTCCTGCAGCACCTGGCCGAGGATGGCGGCGGTGGACAGCGCGATGATCGCCAGGATGACCGCGACCATCCCGATGATCGCGGTCATCAGCCGCGCCTGGAGACTCCACGTGTGGTAGTTCGGAAGGCGGCGCCGGGGGCCCGTCACTGCGGCGCTTTGATCATGTAGCCGACGCCGCGCACGGTGTGGATGAGGGGCTCCCGGCCCTGATCGACCTTCTTGCGCAGGTAGGAGATGTACAGCTCCACGACGCTGGAGCGGCCGCCGAAGTCGTAGTGCCACACGCGGTCGAGGATCTGCGCCTTGGAGACGACCCTCCGCTGGTTGCGCATGAGGTAGCGCAGCAGCTCGAACTCCGTCGCGGTCAGCTCGATCTCGTCGTCGCCGCGGAACACCTCATGGCTGTCCTCGTTCAGCGACAGATCGGCCACGCGCAGGATCGGCTCGGCGTCCCCCGCGGTGGCCGTCCCCGCGCGGCGCATGAGACCGCGCAGCCGGGCCACGACCTCCTCCAGGCTGAAGGGCTTGGTGACGTAGTCGTCGCCGCCGGCGGTGAGACCGGCGACGCGGTCGGCCACCGCATCCTTGGCCGTCAGGAACAGCACCGGCACGTCGTTGCCGGAGTGGCGCAGGCGCTGCAGCACCGACATCCCGTCGAGGTCGGGCATCATGATGTCCAGCACCATGGCGTCGGGGGCGAAGTCGCGGGCGGCCTGCAGGGCTTGCAGCCCGGACGAGGCCGTGCGCACGTCCCAGCCCTCCATGCGCAATGCCATCGAGAGGAGGTCGGTGAGCATCTGCTCATCGTCGACGACGAGAACGCGCAGCGGAGTGCCATCGGGTCGGGTCAGGGCGGAGGGAGAAGCAGCCGCGTTCATGAGGCCATTGTGCGCCTTGAACTATGACATTCCTATGGTCCCGGTTATGCGCAGGCTGTGAGTGGGATCCCCATCAGGCGCCGGCGGCGCGCGCGTGGGCGATCATCCGGTCGAAAAGCGCGTCGCGTCGCTCGTTCACCTGCTGCTGTTCGGGGTGCGTGTCGAACCAGGCCAGGATGCGCCGGGCCCCCTCGTCGAACGTGATCGTCGTGGCGAACGCAGGCACCAGGGCCGTGACCTTGGCGTTGTCGAACACCATCGAATGGGCATTGTCTCCGAGGAGCCCCGGACCGAGGTCGGGGTCCCACGCCGCGATCGTCTCGCTGGCGATGTGGACGAGTTGCGGGTCCGCGACGCCGGCCGCCTCGGCGAGCCACGTGTAGATCTGGTTCCACGTGGGCGCGTGCGTGCCGGTGATCGTGAAGGCCTCGCCGAGGGCCGCGCGGTTGCCCAGGAGCCCCGTGAAGGCGACGGCGAAGTCATCGCTGTGCGTCAGCGTCCACTGCGTCGTGCCGTCGCCGTGGACCACGACGGGCTTGCCGGCGCGCAGGCGTGCCACGTCGGTCCACCCGCCCATCGTGGGCAGCAGAGTGGCGTCGTACGTGTGCGATGGGCGCACGATCGTGACCGGAAGGCCGCGGTCCCGGTACGCCGCGACCAGAAGGTCTTCGCACGCGATCTTGTCGCGCGAGTACTGCCAGAACGGATTGCGCAGGGGGGTGGATTCGGTCACGGGTACGCGTGCCGGGGGCTTCTGGTAGGCCGAGGCGGAACTGATGAAGATGTACTGCCCGGCGCGCTCACCGGCGACCGTGAGCGCCGTCTGCACGTGCGCGGGGACGAAGGAGAGGAAATCGGCGACGACGTCGAACTCGGCACCCGCGAGCGCCGCGGTCACCGCCTCGGCGTCGCGCACGTCGACGACGAGCTCCCGCACGTCGCCGGGCAGCGCTCGCGGACTCCGACCGCGGTTGAGGACGGTCACGTCGTGACCTGCCGCGACGGCTGCGCGCACGCAGGACGTGCTGATGACACCGGAACCGCCGAGGAAGAGGATGCGTCGAGAGCTCACACGACGACCCTAGACCTCCCCATCTTCCCTGTGTCGGCGGCTGGGTCTACCGTGTGGCGCATGAATACGACAGAGCTCTCGGCGCGCGTGAACGGCGCGCTCGTCCGGCCCGGCGACGCCGGCTGGGATCAGGCGCGGCTGTTCCACTCGGGCATCGGTGAGCCCGACCTCATCGTGCGCGCCGCCGCGGTGGAGGACGTGCGCGCAGCGGTGGCCTACGCCGCCGCGCACGACCTGCCCATCGGAGTCCGCGGCGGCGGGCACAGTGCGTGGGGCACCGTCCCGGGGGTGTCGTGATCGACCTCGCGGAGCTCCGCGACATCCGCGTCGACCCGGCGACGCGCCGGGTGTCGGTGGGCGGAGGAGCGACCTGGGGCGACGTCGCCCGCACCCTCGCGGGGGAGGGGCTCGGGATCAGCTCGGGCGACACCGCGTCCGTGGGCGTGGGGGGACTGACCCTGGGCGGCGGGATCGGCTGGATGGTGCGGGCGTGGGGGCTCGCGGCCGACCAGCTAGTCGGCGCGCAGGTGGTGACCGCGTCGGGCGAGGTCGTGGAGGCCTCGGCCACGGAGCATCCCGATCTCTTCTGGGCCTTGCGCGGCGGCGGCGGCAACGTCGGCGTCGTCACGCGGTTCGACTTCGTCGCGCATGCACTGAACGACGTCGTCTTCGCCACGCTGCGCGTCTCCGGCGACGCGGCCGCGACCCTTCGGGCGCTGCGCGATCTCATGCGCGACGCGCCGCCGCAGTTCACGGTGACGTACATGGACGTGCCGGCGATGGATCCCAACGCCCCGGCCGGGGCGGGGATCACGGTGTGCGGCATCGACACCGATGTCGCGGCCACGCGATCCTTTTTGGAGCCCGTGCTGGCGGTGCCGGGTGTCTCGGCGGAGGAGATCGCGGTGCGCTCCTATCCCGATGTGCTGATGGAGATGCCCGGCTATGACCCCGACCAACCGCCACCGGGGTTCGTCGGCGGCAACACGCTGCTCGCGGAGCTCGATGACGACGTCGTCGACGCGCTCGTCGGCTTTCGCGCGACGCGGCCGGCAGCGGTGCTGTTCCTGCGCTCGCTGGGAGGCGCCTACGGCGACGTGGCCCCCGCGGATACGCCCTTCCCGGCCCGTTCGGCCACGTGGTTCGCCATGGCCGGGGCCTTCGATGTGCCGGGACTGCTCGATGCGGCGGGTGTCGCCGCGGCCGAACGCGAGTGGGCGGCCATCGAGGCGCACGGGCTGGCGCGGTACGCCAACTTCAGCGTGTCGACCGATCCGGAATGGGCCCGGCGGATGTATCCGGAACCGGTCTGGTCGCGTCTGGCGGCGATCAAGCGGACGTGGGATCCGGGCAATCTGTTCCGCCGCAACCACAACGTGCCGCCCGCGAGCGCGGACGGCACGTCGTGACGGACGGTCAGTGGGTGTCTTCGGCCTCGATCTCGGTGCGGTCGCCCGACCACAGCGTGTGGAAGGTGCCTGCCTTGTCGATGCGCTTGTAGGTGTGCGCGCCGAAGAAGTCGCGCTGCCCCTGGATGAGTGCGGCCGGCAGACGCTCGGCGCGGAGGCCGTCGTAATACGCCAGCGACGACGAGAACGCCGGAGCCGGGATCCCCGCGCGGGCCGAGATGGCCACCACGTCGCGCCAGGCCGCCTGCGCACGCGTGAGCGCGTCGACGAAGTAGGGGGCGGTCAGCAGCACCGGCAGTTCGGGCGTGGCGGCGTACGCCTCGGTGATGCGGTTGAGGAACTGGGCGCGGATGATGCATCCGCCGCGCCAGATGGCCGCGATCCGGCCGAGGTCGATGTGCCAGCCGTACTCGGCCGCCCCCGCGCGGATCTCGTCGAACCCCTGCGAGTAGGCGACGATCTTGGAGGCATAGAGGGCGAGGCGGATCTTCTCGATGAAGGCGTCGACGTCGTCGACCTGCAGCGCCTGGGCTGCCGACTCCGCCGAGGGGCCCGGCAGCGCGCGCGAGACCTCGCGCTGCTCGGGGTGGCTGGAGAGGGATCGGGCGAAGGTGGCCTCGGCGATGCCGGAGACCGGTACGCCCAGGCTCAGTGCCGTCTGGACGGTCCACGCACCCGTGCCCTTGGCGCCGGCCTGATCGACGATGACGTCCACGAGCGGGCGGCCCGTCTCGGCGTCGACCTGCCGCAGCACTTCGGCGGTGATCTCGATGAGGTACGACTCCAGCTCGCCGCGGTTCCACTCGGCGAACACGTCGGCGATCTCGGCGGGGCTCTTGCCGGTCCCGCGGCGGATGAGGTCGTACGCCTCGGCGATCAGCTGCATGTCGGCGTACTCGATGCCGTTGTGCACCATCTTCACGAAGTGCCCGGCACCGTCGTGGCCGACGTGGGTCACGCACGGCTCGCCTTCGGCGACCGCGGCGATCGAGCGGAGGATCGGGCCGAGCGTGGTCCAGGACTCGTCGGATCCGCCGGGCATGAGCGACGGGCCGTTCAGCGCGCCCTCCTCGCCGCCGGAGACGCCCATGCCGACGAAGTTGATGCCCGTCTCGCGGACCGCCTTCTCGCGCCGGATGGTGTCGGTGAACAGGGCGTTGCCCCCGTCGACGATGATGTCGCCGGGTTCGAACACGCGGATGAGCTCTTCGATGACCGCGTCGGTCGCGCCACCGGCCTTGACCATGATGATCGCGGTGCGCGGGCGCTGCAGCGACCCGGCGAAATCCTCGTAGGAGAAGGCGGGGACGAATCCGGCCTCCGGGTGCGCGCCCACCAGTTCATCCGTCTTGGAGCGGGACCGGTTGAGCACGGCCACGGTGTTGCCTTCGCGGCTGGCGAGGTTGCGGGCGAGGTTGGACCCCATCACCGCCAGGCCGACGACGCCGATGTTGGCGTGACCGCTCCCCTCGGCGGGAGCATCCGTGCCCGCATCGGCGGTCGGGCGGGGGACGTCCTCCGGTGCCGGGGCGCCCTCATGCGCACGGGTCGCCTGATGGGGCGCCTGATCCTGATCAGTGGACAGCTGCGTCTGGGCGGGATCGGTTGCGGACACGCGGGCTCCTGGTGATCGAGGGGGGATCGGCGCAGCCCCCGGAGCTCGGGGGCGCGGCGGGGCGTCAGTCGTTGCGGTACCCGGAGCGGCCGAGCGACCAGAACGCCCCGACGGTGCCGATGAGACCGACTGCGGCGATGCCGCCGACGATCCACAGCATCAGGTGCGAGAAGAATTCCGCGGGCATGGGTCCTCCGTATGTCGGCTGCGTCTTCATCGTATCGGGGCCACTGGTAGGCTGGAGACACATACTTCGGCGAGGGATGCGTCCGCCCAGGGCGACGCGTCCGTGATCGACGCGGTGAAGCAGGCCCACGGCTTTCCTCACGCCCTCGCGTTCGAGTCGAAACCAGACCCCACATCGGGCCCGTGCGCCCGCAAGGAGAATCCAACATGTCGGAAGACAACAAGGTCCACGCCGAACTGCGTGAGAACTTCGGCAAGGGCCATGCCCGCCGTCTGCGCGCCACCGGGAAGATCCCGGCCGTCCTGTACGGCCACGGCGCCGACCCCATGCACCTCGCCCTTCCGGGCCACCAGGTGTCGCTGCTCATCCGCCGCGCCAACGCGCTGCTCGACCTCGACGTCGCGGGCACCTCGCAGTACGCCCTGGTCAAGGACGTGCAGAAGGACCCCGTGCACCAGATCATCGAGCACATGGACCTCCTCGTGGTGAAGAAGGGCGAGAAGGTGTCCGTCGACGTCCCGATCATCGTCACCGGTGAGTCGGCCCCCGGCACCATCGCGAACCTCGACGCCACGACGATCCTCATCGAGGCGGAGGCCACGCACCTGCCCGAGTCGATCGAGGTCAGCGTCGAGGGCCTGGAGGATGGCACGCACATCACCGCCGCCGACCTGAAGCTTCCCGCCGGCTCCCTCCTCATCGCCGATCCGGAGACGCTCATCATCGCCGTCTCGGTGCCGTCTGCGACGCTTGCCGCCGAGGACGAGATCGCCGCGGCCGACGCCGCGGTGGCCGAGGAGCAGTCCGAGGAGGCCGCCGAGTCCGAGTGACCGGCTGGTTTCCGATCTTCCCGAAGGGGCGCCTCGAGCGCCCCTTCGGCGTCTGCGCGGGGATCGGGGAGGATGGTGTCGATGACTGAGCCATGGCTGATCGTGGGTCTGGGAAACCCCGGACCGCGATACGAGAGCACCCGGCACAACGTCGGGCAGATGGTGCTGGATGAACTGGCGCGCCGTCGAGGCGAGCGGTTCACGTCGCGCAAGGCCCACGCCGGTGTGGCCGAGTCGTGGCTGCGTCCGGGCGGACCCAAGCTCGTGCTGGCCAAGCCGCACAGCTTCATGAACGTCTCGGGTGGACCCGTGGCCAACCTCGCCAAGTATTACGGGATCGGTGCCGACCACATCGTCGTGGTGCACGATGAGCTCGACATCCCCTTCGACACACTCAAGCTCAAGAGCGGTGGGGGAGCGGGGGGGCACAACGGCGTGCGGGATGTGGCCAAAGCGCTGGGGACCCCGGACTTCGCCCGCGTGCGCGTGGGCATCGGGCGGCCGCCGGGTCGCCAGGATCCGGCCGACTGGGTGCTCGAACCCTTCGGTGCGGGTGAGCGGGCGACTCTGCCCAATCTGATCGTGGATGCGGCGGATGCGGTGGAGCTCGTCGTGGACGAGGGACTGCTGGCCGCGCAGCAGCGGTTCCACGCGCCGCGCTGAACGTGGCGCGTGGAACCGCCGGGAATCACGCCATGTAGGGCGCGAAACCTGCTGCGGCGCCGATGCCGTAGAACATCGAGACGGCCCCGACGCCGATGACGGCGAGCACGATGGCGACGATGCCCCACACGCGTCCGCGGTTCTTGACCGCCGCGACGATGCCCTGGATGAAGCCCCACAGCGCGAGGATGCCCCACACCAGGAACGCCACGATCGACAGCAGCCCCGCGGTCACGGCGATCTGCTCGGCCTCCGGCGGAACCGCACCGGAGACGTTCCCGTTGCTGTCGACGTAGGCGCCGAGGCCGCCGATCTGCATACCGGCGATGAAGGCGATGATCGAGCCGATGATGGCACCGGCCAGCGAGGCGGCGAAGGCGATGATCCCCAGGCGCGCCGGGCCCTTCTGCGTGCCGGTGGGCTGTCCGGCCGCGGGTGCGTACCCGCCGGCGTGGGCGGACGGCGCCGGATAGGCCGGCGGCGGCGTGGGCTGATTGGCGGGGTCGGGTGAGGTGCTGCTCATGAGTACTCCTTTGTTACGGGTCAATGCCGCGGTCAGTCTAGGGGTGGCCCGCCGCGGCAATCGACCGCACCGCCGGTTGTCGGGGCGCGCCGTAGAATCTTTCGGTGACAGTCCCCGGAATCGTGCGCGCCCTCGAACAGGCGGAGTCGTTCCGTGACGCCGCGTCGGCAGCGGTGACCGACCTCGACCTCTCCCTCGTCGACGGCCTCGACGTGCCCGTTCTCGCGGGGCTGCTCGAACGCCGTCGCGAGAACGGCCGACCCGCGTGCGTGCTCGTCATCGCCCCCACCGGGCGGCGCGCCGAATCGCTCGGGCCGGCCCTGGCCGCCGTCATGCCCGGTGCCGAGATGCTGCACTTCCCCGCGTGGGAGACCCTCCCGCATGAACGGCTGAGCCCGAGCCCGGAGACCGTCGGCCGGCGCATCGACGTCCTCCGACGCATCGCGGCGTGGGACGGTGCGGCCCCGCTCGTGGTGACCGCGTCGGTGCGCAGCGCCCTCCAGCCGCTGGCGGAGGGCCTGGGTGACGTCGAGGCGATCGAGCTGACCGTCGGCGGCCGCGGCCATGACCTCGAAGCCGTGGTTGTGCGGTTGGTCGAACTGGCCTACCACCGCGTCGACATGGTCTCGCGGCGAGGGGAGTTCGCCGTGCGCGGCGGCATCCTCGACGTCTTCCCCCCGAACGCCGACCACCCGCTGCGGGTGGACTTCTTCGGCGACGAAGTGGACGAGATCCGCGCCTTCTCGGTCGCCGATCAGCGCTCGCTCCCCGGCGCCGTGCCGAGCCTCACCCTCATCCCCAGCCGTGAGCTCCTCCTCACCGCCGACGTACGTGCGCGGGCGGAGGCGCTGAAGGACGAGCTGCCCGGCCTCGCGACGATGCTCGAGCGCATGAGCGAGGGGATCCCCACCGACGGCATGGAGTCGCTCATGCCGGTCCTGGTCGACCGCCTGGCGCCGCTCGTGGACTTCCTGCCCGCGCAGGCCGCCGTCGCCCTCGTCGACCCCGAGCGCTCGGTGGCCCGGGCGCAGACCCTCGGGGAGACCAACCGCGAGTTCCTGGAGGCCGCGTGGTCGGCGGCGACGGCGGGTGCGCGGGCGCCGATCGACCTGGGCGCCGGCGACTTCCTGACGCTGCCGCAGCTGCGCGAGGCCGCGCACGAGCGCGGGGACGTGTGGTGGACGCTGTCGGCGTTCGACTCCGGAGCCGCCGATGCGTTCGCGGAAGGGCTCGAAACCGATGACGCCACGGTGCGCATCCGCGGCGAGTCGGTGCCGTCCTTCCACGGCAACGTCGAGGGCGCCACGACGCACGTGGGCGAGCTGGTCGCCCAGGGGTGGAGCGTCGTGGTCGCCGCATCCGGCGCCGGGCTGGTCGACCGCGCCCGCGACGTGCTCTCCGAGCGGGGGATCGCCGCCCGTCGCGTGGACGACGTGCTGCACGCGCCGGAGCCCGGCGTCGTGCACGTGGTCGCGGCTCCGCTGGAACGCGGATTCCAGCTGCCCGAAGTGAAGTTCGCCGTGCTCACCGAGTCGGAGTTCTACGGCCGCACCATCGGCGGCGACGCCCGCGTCGTGAAGAAGCTCGCGTCGCGGCGCCGTAACGTCGTCGACCCGCTGCAGCTGAAGCCGGGGGATCACGTCGTGCATGCCACGCACGGCATCGGCCGGTTCGTCGAACTCGCTCAGCGGGAGGTCTCCAGCGGCGGCCGCAACCCGGTCAAGACCACGCGCGAGTACGTGGTCCTGGAGTACGCGCCGTCCAAGCGCGGCTACCCCGGCGACAAGCTCTTCGTGCCGACCGATCAGCTGGACCTGCTCTCCAAGTACGTCGGCGGGGAGGCCCCGACGCTGTCGAAGATGGGCGGCAGCGACTGGGCCCAGGCGAAGGGACGCGCCCGCAAGGCCGTGCGCGACATCGCCGTCGAACTGGTCAAGCTGTACTCGGCGCGCATGGCATCCAAGGGTCACGCATTCGGCCCCGACACCCCGTGGCAGCGCGAACTGGAGGAGGCCTTCCCCTTCGCCGAGACGCCCGACCAGCTGCAGACGATCGACGAGATCAAAGCCGACATGGAAAAGCCCATCCCGATGGACCGGCTGCTGTCGGGGGACGTCGGGTTCGGGAAGACCGAGGTCGCTGTGCGGGCGGCGTTCAAGGCCATCCAGGACGGCAAGCAGGTCGCGATGCTCGTTCCCACCACCCTCCTGGTCAAGCAGCACACCGAGACCTTCACCGAGCGCTTCGCGGGATTCCCCGTCAAGGTGCGCGCCCTGTCCCGCTTCCAAAGCGACAAGGAGGCGCGCGAGATCCTCGCCGGTCTCACCGACGGCACGATCGACATGGTCATCGGGACCCACCGCATCCTCACCGAGAAGGTCATCTTCAAAGACCTCGGGCTCATGATCATCGACGAGGAGCAGCGGTTCGGCGTCGAGCACAAGGATGCGCTGAAGAAGCTCAAGACCAACGTCGACATCCTCGCCATGAGCGCCACGCCCATCCCTCGCACGCTCGAGATGGCGGTGACCGGCATCCGCGAGATGTCCACGCTGCAGACCCCGCCGGAGGACCGGCACCCGATCCTGTCGTACGTGGGGCCGCGCAACGACAAGCAGATCGCCGCGGCGATCCGGCGCGAGCTGCTGCGCGAGGGCCAGGTGTTCTACGTGCACAACCGCGTCAAATCGATCCAGCGCGTCGCCGCCGACCTGGCCGAGCTCGTGCCGGAGGCCCGCATCGCCGTCGCGCACGGCCAGATGGGCGAGCACGCGCTCGAGCACGTCGTGGATGACTTCTGGGAGCGCCGCGCCGACGTCCTGGTGTGCACGACGATCGTGGAGACCGGCCTGGACATCTCCAACGCGAACACGATCATCATCGACCGCGCCGACAAGTACGGCCTGTCGCAGCTGCACCAGCTGCGCGGGCGCGTGGGCCGGGCCCGCGAGCGCGCATACGCCTACTTCCTCTACGACGAGGCCAAGCCGCTGTCGGAGACCGCAGCCGACCGGCTCGAGACGATCGCCGTCAACAACGACCTCGGCAGCGGCATGCAGGTGGCTCTGAAGGACCTCGAGCTGCGCGGCGCGGGCAATCTGCTCGGCGCCGAGCAGGCCGGGCACATCGCCGGAGTCGGCTTCGACCTGTACCTGCGGATGATCGGCGAGGCCGTGGCCACCTTCCGCGGCGAGGACACCGAAGGCCCCACCGAGCTGCGCCTGGAGCTGCCGGTGGATGCGCGCCTGCCGGAGACGTACATCGACAGCGAGCGGCTGCGCCTGGAGGCCTACCAGAAGCTCTCGGCCGCCGCATCCGCCACCGCGAAGGACGACGCCATCGACGCGGTCGTCGACGAGCTGCGCGACCGCTACGGCGAGCCGCCGCGCGAGGTCGAGGGCCTCATCGCGGTGGCGCGCCTGCGCCGGCGCGCCGCACGCGCGGGCCTCACCGACGTCGTGGCGATGGGCCCGAACCTGCGGCTGGCACCGGCGAACCTGCCCGATTCGATGCGGGTGCGCCTGCAGCGGCTGCATCCCAAGGCCAAGGTCGTCGCCGGCGGCGAGGCCCTCGTCGTGCCGCTTCCGACGGCCGATTCGGATGCCGCGCTCATCGCGTGGACGGCGCAGCTGCTCGACCAGCTCTTCCCCGAGCCCGTGCGCGCCGACCCCGCCGCGGCCGCCGCCTCCTGACGCCGAAAGTGCACCAAGCCCGCGAGAGTGCACCAGATCTCGTGCACTCTCGCCGAGTCGATGCACTTTCGGCGCCGCGAGGGCGCGTCAGCCGGTGTTCTGCAGGCCCGCGGCCACGCCGCTGACCGACAGGAGCAGCAGGCGCTCCTGCTCCGGGTCGCGGGGGGCGTCGGCATCCCGCAGCGCCCGAAGCGCACGCAGCTGCAGCAGCGACAGCGCGTCGACGTAGGGGCTGCGCATCTTCACGGCGCGCTGGAGGACGGGCTTGGTGGCCAGCAGCTCGTCGCCGCCGGTCACGCGGATCACCCACGAACGGGTGAGGGCCATCTCCGCCATCACGAGGTCGGCCAGGTCGGCGCGATCGCCCAGGTCGAGGTAGCGCCGCGCGATGCGGGCGTCGGCCTTGGCCAGGCTCATAGCGACGTTGTCGACGAGCGTGCGCAGCAGTGGCCACTCCTGGTAGGCCTCCCGCAGGCGCTCCTCGTCGCCCACGGCCTCCAGGGCGCTGCCGAGGCCGAACCATCCGGCGAGGTTGATGCGCGCCTGCGTCCACGCGAACACCCAGGGGATGGCGCGGAGGTCCTCGAGCGACTCCACCGAGAGTCCGCGGCGCGCGGGCCGGGAGCCGAGGGCGAGCTGGCCGATCTCCTCCATCGGGGTCACGCGCGCGAACCAGGGCGCGAACCCGGGCTCCTTCACGAGTGCGAAGAAGCGCTCGCGGGATGCGGCATCCATCGTGCGCGCGATGTCGGCGTAGCGCTCTGCCGCGGCACGGTTGCGCGACTCGTTCGACGGCGCCGAGGCCATGAGCACCGCGGCGGCCACCTGGTCGATGTGGCGCATCGCGATGGCCGGATCGCCGTACCGGGCGAAGATCACCTCGCCCTGCTCGGTGAGCTTGAACCGGCCGTCGACCGAATGCGGCGGCTGGGCGAGGATCGCGGAGTTCGCCGGCCCGCCGCCGCGCCCGAGCGCCCCACCGCGCCCGTGGAAGAGCGTCAGCTCGATGCCGATGCGCTGGGCCCACTCGGCGATCTCGGCCTGCGCCTCGTACAGCGCCAGATTGGCGGCGACCGGTCCCACGTCCTTGGACGAGTCGGAATACCCCAGCATGACCTCCAGCCGGCGCCCGGTCTGCTCCAGGCGTGCGGCGAAGGCGGGATGCCCGACGATCTCGGCGAGGATTCCGGGGGCCGCCCGCAGGTCGGCGAAGGTCTCGAACAGCGGGATCACATCGAGCACGGGCGGCGTGGCGTCCTCGCCCACCGCGTGCCGCGCCAGGCGGTGCACGGCGGCGAGGTCATCGGCCGAGCGGGTGAACGACACGATGTAGCGCCCGGCCGCCTTCGGGCCGAAGCGCTCCTGGATGTACGCGATCGCGCGGAAGGTGTCGAGCACCTCCTCGGTCTCGTCGTCGGCTTCCCCGGCGTCCAGGCGCGCGAGCACGCGCGCGTGCACGGCGGAGTGCTGACGCACCTCCAGCTCGGCGAGGTGGAAGCCGAAGGTCTCCACCTGCCACACCAGCTGCTGCAGGTGCCCGTACGCCTGGCGCGCGGCACCGGCTGCGGCGAGGGACTCCTGCACCGTGCGGAGGTCGGCCAGCAGGTGCTCGGGGTCGCGGTACGCGAGGTCGGCGTCGCGCGTGCGGGTGGCCGCGATGCGGCGTGCCAGCAGCAGCATGATGCGGCGGTGCGGCTCGTTGGGGGAGCGCTGGGCGATCTCGGCGGCTGCCTCTTCGTCGCCCGCGCGCAGCCGCTGCCACAGGGCCAGCAGAGCATCGCTGGGGGGCGTGGATGCGGCATCCAGCGTGAGTCCTCGGCCCACGCGCAGCGCCGTGCGCTCCAGGCCCCGCAGCACGTGCTCGCTCGCGATCGCCGCAGCCTTGCGCGTGACCGATGCGGTGACGAACGGATTGCCGTCGCGGTCGCCGCCGACCCACGAGCCCAGGCGGACGAACGGGCGCACGATCGGCGCGCGTGCCCCGGCCTCATCGCCCTGCAGGGTGTCGTCGACGCGGCGGTACACGTGCGGCACGGCGGTGTACAGCGTCTCGTCGAAGACGCCCATCACCGACCGGACCTCGTCGGTGGGCGAGGGCTTCTCCGCCCGCAGGGGAGCGGTGCGCCACAGCACGTCGATCTCCTCCAGCATCCGTCGCTCGGCGCGTCGGCGGGCGCTGCCCTCCTCGGCGGCGGTGTCGTAGCCGTCGAGCAGTTCCGACAGGCGGCGGATGCTCGCCGACACCGCGCGGCGGCGGGCCTCGGTGGGGTGGGCCGTGAACACGGGGTGGAAGCGCAGAGCGCGCAGGCGCTCGTGGGCGGCGTCTTCGCCCACCTCCTCCGACAGCCGGGCGAATGCGGTGGCGATCGAGTCCGCCGCATCCGCCGAGACGGCGCGCCCGTCGCGCTCGCGGAGGATGCGCACGCGCTGGTGCTCCTCGGCGAGGTTCACGAGGTGGAAGTAGCACGTGAAGGCACGCGCCACCTCGTCGGCGCGGCCCACCGAGAAGCCGTCGGCGACGCGCGCGGCGCGCGCGAAGGCCTCGGGAGTCTCGTCGGTGTAGGCCTGGATCGTGGCGGTCCGCAGGCGCTCGACGTCCTCGAACAGCCCCGGCGACCCGCTCTCCTGCAGCACGCGTCCCAGGAGCGAGCCGAGCACGCGCACGTCGGCGCGCATCTCCTCGGGGAGTTCCTGGCCGGCCTCGAACCGGCCGACGAGGTCGATGGCTTCCGTGGGGGTCAGTTCTTGCACCCGCCAACGCTACCCGCACGGGACCCGTGCCCTGGCGCGTGCGGCGACGTAGGCTGTGGCTCTGGTGAGCGGGAAACCGGTCGCCGGCGCCGGGTCCGCCGCATCCGGAGGTGCCATGTCCGTACTGCGCTCGGCCCGCCTGCCCGCCGCGATGCTGCTGGGCGCCGCCGCGCTCGGGCTCGTCGTGGCCAACTCCCCGCTGGGCGCGGGCGTGCAGGACGTCCTGCACCGGGAGGTGGGGGTGCCGGGGCTGTTCACCCTGTCCCTGGACCACTGGATCGCCGACGGCCTGCTGGCGCTGTTCTTCTTCGCCGTCGCGGTGGAGCTGCAGGTCGAGCTGACCCGGGGCCAGCTGAACTCCGCCCGCAAGGCCGTGCAGCCGGCGATCGCCGCCGCCGGTGGCGTGATCCTGCCGATCGCCATCTTCCTCGTCATCGCCGCCGGTGGAGAGTCCACGCCCGGATGGCCCGTGCCGACGGCGACCGACATCGCCTTCGCCCTCGGCGTGCTGGCGGTGCTCGGGCGTGATCTGCCCTCATCCGTTCGTGTCTTCCTCCTCGCGCTGGCGATCCTCGACGACATCGTCGGGATCGTGCTGATCGCGGTGCTGTTCACCACCGGCATCGACGTCGTGAGCCTCCTGGCGGCGCTCGCCCTCGTCGTCGTCTTCGGCGTGCTCAGCCGCCAGCTGGGCGGACCGCGGCACGCCCTGGTCTCGGCGGTGCTGGTGGTTCTGGCGCTGGCGACGTGGGTGCTCGTGTCGCGCTCGGGCGTGCACGCCACGATCGCGGGGGTCGCCCTGGGGCTGGCGATGGCCCAAGGGCCGGCACGTCGGACGCGGCATGCGCTGGAGCCGTGGGTGAGCGCGCTGGTCCTGCCGCTGTTCGCTTTCACCGCGGCGCTCGTGGTCATCCCCGCGGTGCCGCTCACGGAGCTGTCCCCGGCGTTCTGGGGCGTCTTCGTCGCCCTCGTGGTGGGCAAGCCCGCCGGTATCACGCTGTTCGGGTGGATCGCTCAGCGCACCGCCGGCCGCGGCGCGGCGCACCTTCCGGTGGGCGACCTCCTCGCGGTGGGTGCGCTGGGCGGGATCGGGTTCACCGTTTCGCTCCTGCTGGCCGAGCTGGCGTTCGCCGATCAGCCCGCCCTCCGCGATCAGGCGACCCTCGGAGTGCTGGCCGGTTCGCTCACCTCGCTCGTGCTGGCCGTGATGCTCGTATCGTGGCGGGCATGGCACTACCGGAAGATCACGCGGACGGCGCACCCGTAGACCCGCTGCGCGAGGCGGCAGAGACGATGCGGGCCGTGCGCGACCGCTGCGTGTGGACCCAGCAGATCGATCACCGCGCCCTCGTGCCGTATCTGGTGGAGGAGAGCGCAGAGGTCATCGACGCGGTGGAGGCCGGATCTGCCGACGAACTGCGTGAGGAGCTCGGCGATCTGCTGTGGCAGGTGCTGTTCCACGCCGAGATCGCCTCGCGGGATGCGGCGCATCCCTTCGGCATCGACGACGTGGCGCGCGGGCTGACGGAGAAGATGGTGCGGCGGCATCCGCACGTCTTCGGCGACGCCGTGGCGACCACGCCCGAGGAGGTGCTCGTGCACTGGAACGCCGCCAAGGCGGCCGAGAAGCGCGAGCGCACGAGCGTGCTGGACGGGGTCTCGTCGCACATGCCGTCGCTCGCGCTCGCGCAGAAGCTGCTCGGCAAGGCCGCGCCGCTGGGCCTCCACCCCGTGAGACACCACTCTCCGGCTGAAACACCGGGCGGCGCCGGGGGTCTCGGCCGGGATGTGGTGTCTCACCCGACGAGCGAGGCGGAGCTCGGCGACGCGCTGCTCGGGCTGGTCGGCCTGGCGCGCGCGCAGGGATGGGACGCGGAGCGGGCGCTGCGCGAACGGCTCCGGATGCTGACGGCCGAGGTGCGCGCGGCCGAGCAGGCGCAGCGCGACCTGGAAGAATGACATCGTGCCCTCCGTCACCCCGCCGCGCGGCATGCGCGACTTCCTGCCCGCCGACAAGGCCCGCCGCGAGCGCGTGCTCGCCGTCATCCGCGAGCGCTACCGCGCGCACGGGTTCGACGAGATCGAGACGCCCGTGCTCGAGGAGTACGCGCGGCTGCACTCCGGCATCGGCGGCGACAACGAGAAGCTCGCCTTCAACGTGCTCAAGCGCGGGCTCGACGCCGACGCCATCCGCGCGGCCGCCGACGACCCCGCCGCCCTCACCGACCTCGGGCTCCGCTACGACCTCACCGTGCCCCTGGCGCGCTTCTACGCCAGCCACCGCGGTGAGCTGCCGACGGTCTTCCGCGCGATCCAGATCGCCCCGGTGTGGCGTGCCGAACGGCCGCAGAAGGGTCGCTACCGGCAGTTCATGCAGTGCGACATCGACATCATCGGCGACGGCACCGGCCGTGCCGAGGCCGAACTGCTGGTGGCGAGCCTGGACACCCTCGACGCCCTGGGCCTGACGGGCGGCACGATCCGCGTCAACGACCGCCGGGCGCTGGAGTGGATGCTGGCCAGCTTCGGGTTCACCGAACAGGAGCGCCCTGGCGTGCTGATCACGATCGACAAGCTCGACAAGATCGGCCCGACCGGGGTCGCCGACGAACTCCGCGAGCGCGGCGCCACCCCCTCCGCCGTCGACGCGTTCGCGGCGTTCCTCCAGCGTCCGCAGACGCTCGAGCACCACCCGTACGGCGAGCGGCAGATCCGCAAAGCCCTTCCGCAGGGCGCGCCCGATGACGTCGTCGCCTCCCTCGTCGCCCTGGGCGATGCGGTCGCCGCCGCGCGAACGGATGCCGAAGTGCCGCTGCAGTTCGACCCGTTCCTGGTGCGCGGCATGGGGTACTACACCGGCACGATCTTCGAGCTCGCCCACCCCTCGGTGTCGTACTCGCTGGGTGGCGGCGGCCGTTACGACGGCATGATCGGCCGGTTCCTCGGCCAGGACGTGCCCGCCGTGGGCTTCTCGATCGGATTCGAGCGCATCGTCGACCTCGTCGCCGGGCGCGAGGAGGCCGCATCCACTGCCATCGTCCTCGTGCACGACCGTGACGTGCCGGTCGCCGAGCTCGTCGCGCTCAAGGCCGCGCTCGTGGCCGACGGGCGGCGCGTGCGCCTGGAGCAGCGCACCAAGAACCTCAAGGCGCTGCTGGAGCGCGCCGCCGCCGACGGCTACACGGCCTTCGCGGCGGTCTCGGCGGGTGCCACCGTGGGCGGGCTGGACATCCGGCCGCTGTCCTGAGCCGCGCTCAGCCGGCCCCGCCCGAGGCGGCCCATTCCGCGACGCGACGGGCGCTCTCCTCCTCGGTGAGGTCTTCCACGCGGCTCAAGATCGACCAGCGCACTCCGAACGGATCGCGGATGCTGGCGAACCGGTCTCCGGAGACGAACGTCGACGGCTCCTCACGGAGGATCGCTCCCGCAGCGCGGGCCCGGGCAACGACCGCGTCGACGTCGGCGACGTAGAGGCCCATCGAATAGCACGCGGCGTCACCGTCGGGCGGAGGCACCGTGCCGTAGTGCGGTGTGGGCTCACCCACCTGGAGCAGGCCGATCCCGAAGTCCAGGCCGGCGTGCGCGACGACCCCGTCGAACTCGGTGACGTCGGTGACACGTGCGCCGAAGACGTCGCGGTAGAACTCCAGCGCGTCCCTGGCGCGCGGCACGGCGAGGAAGGGCGTGAGGGCCGTGGCGGTGTTCGGGCGGCCGTCCGTGGTGTGGGCGCCGGTGACGCCGCGGGTGTCTGTCGTGGTCATGACGCCATCGTCCGCCGGCCGGGGGCGGGCGGTCTTGCATATTCACGACACCTCGCGTGTCGGCGCGGGCCGCTACCGTGTCGGCATGGCCGACCGCACCCGTGGCGTGCTCTTCCCCGAGCGCCTCCCGCGCCTGGATCGCGTGGCGCCCGGAGAAGCCGCGGGGGCGGTGTCGTGGTTCTGGGTGCCGCAGTGGGACCTGCCCCCCGGAGTGGTCTCCCGGCAGCCGCTCCTCGCCTACCCTGCGGCCAACCTCGTGGTCCAGGACGGTCAGGTGCACCTGTGGGGCGCCACCACGCGCGTGGGGGAGCGGGTGCTGCAGGGAAGCGGATGGGCCGTGGGGGCGCTGCTGCGCCCCGCCGCACTCGCCGTGCTCAGCGACGCGCCGAGCGCGCTGGTGGACGATTCCCGGGAAGTGGACGAACCGGACCTCGTGCGCGCGGTCACCATGGCCATGCCGGATGTGCCCGCCGCCTGCTCCGCGATGGCGGCGTGGCTGATCGACCGGGTCGGCGCCCCCGAGGGGGAGCGGGCGCTGGCCAACGACATGGTCGATCTGCTCTCCTCCGATCCCGCCGTCCTGCGCGTGGAGGATGCGGCACGGCGCCTGCGGGTGTCGGTGCGGACCCTGCAGCGGCTGGCGCACCGGACTGTGGGGCTGTCGCCGGCGGCGATCATCCGCCGTCGGCGCCTGCAGGAGGCCGCCGCGCGAATCCGGGAAGACCCCGCCGTGCCGCTCGCGCAGGTCGCCGTCGACGCCGGGTATGCCGATCAGGCCCACCTCGCACGGGACTTCCGCACGGTGCTCGCAATGGCGCCCTCGGACTATCGGCGCACGCGTGCACCGCGGGAGCGCGGTTGACGTCGCGCGGGTGGCCCGGAAGGCTGAGACCATGGCCGAACCCACGCCCGAGGCTTGGCGCGCCCTCGACGCCTACCTCTCCGACACCCTCGTCGGACACGATCCCGACCTGGAAGCAGCCATCGAGACGCAGGAGGATGCCGGCCTGCCCGCCATCGAAGTCGCTCCGCTGAACGGCAAATTCCTGCACCTGCTCGCGCGCATCAGCGGCGCCCGGCGCGTGCTGGAGATCGGCACCCTCGGCGGGTACTCCACGATCTGGCTCGCGCGCGCCCTGCCCGAGGGCGGACGCGTGGTGTCGATCGAGGCCGAGCCCTACAACGCCGGCATCGCGCGCGCCAACCTCCAACGCGCCGGGGTGGACGACCGCGTCGAGATCCGGGAGGGCCGCGCCTCCGACGTGCTGCCCACCCTCGCCGGCGAGGAGCCGTTCGACCTGGTCTTCATCGACGCCGACAAAGAGTCCAACACGATCTACCTCGACTGGGCGGCGCGCCTCGGGCACCCGGGGACGATCGTGGTCGTGGACAACATCGGCCGATCCGGCGAGGTCGCCGACCCGCACAGCACGAATCGGCAGGTGGTCGGCACGCAACGCGGGCTGGAGATGCTGGGGACCGACCCGCGCTTCGACGCGACTGCCCTGCAGACCCTCGATCGCAAAGGCTGGGACGGTGTCGCCCTCGCGATCGTCACGGATGCGGCGCACTGACGGCCCTGTGCCGCGTGAGCCGGATCACTAGACTCGACACGGACCAACGATGCTCCGCTGAACCTCACCCCCAGAACTTAGGGAGTCCTTCGTGGCACTTATCGAGGCTGTCAACGCGCGCGAGATCTTGGACTCGCGTGGAAACCCGACCGTCGAGGTGGAGGTGCTGCTGGATGACGGCATCGTCCAGCGCGCGGCCGTCCCTTCCGGCGCATCCACCGGTGCCTTCGAGGCCTACGAGCTGCGCGACGGGGACAAGAGCCGCTACGGCGGGAAGGGCGTGCTGAAGGCCGTCGCCGCCGTCATCGACGAGCTCGGCCCCGCGATCGAGGGCGTCGAGGCGAGCGAGCAGCGCATCGTCGACGAGATCCTCATCGAGACCGACGGCACCGAGAACAAGTCGCGCGCCGGCGCGAACGCGATCCTGGGCGTGAGCCTCGCGGTGGCCAAGGCCGCCGCCGACAGCGCCGATCTGCCGCTGTTCCGCTACCTGGGCGGACCCAACGCGCATCTGCTGCCCGTGCCCCTGTTCAACGTCATCAACGGCGGCGAGCACGCTGACAACGGCATCGACATGCAGGAGTTCTTCCTCGCCCCCATCGGCGCGTCGAGCTTCGCGGAGTCGCTGCGCTGGGGCGCGGAGGTCTATCACGTGCTCAAGGGCGAGCTGAAGGCCGCCGGCTACGCCACGGGCCTGGGGGATGAGGGCGGCTTCGCCCCCGACCTGCCCAGCAACCGCGAGGGGCTGGAATTCCTCGTCCGCGCGATCGAGAAGGCCGGCTTCACGCCGGGCAGCGAGATCGCGCTGGGCCTGGATGTCGCGGCCACCGAGTTCTTCAACGACGGCGTGTACCGCCTGGACAACCGCGACTGGACCGCCGACCAGCTCACCGACTACTACATCGAGCTCGTCGACGCCTTCCCCATCGTCACGATCGAGGACGCCCTCGCCGAGGACGACTGGGAGAACTGGACCGCGCTGACCGAGAAGCTCGGCAAGCGCGTCCAGCTCGTCGGCGACGACCTGTTCGTCACCAACCCGCAGCGCCTTGCCGACGGCATCGCCCGCGGCGCGGCGAACTCGCTGCTGGTCAAGGTGAACCAGATCGGCACGCTCTCGGAGACCCTGGACGCGATCGACCTGGCCCACCGTTCGGGCTACACCACGATGCTCTCGCACCGCTCCGGCGAGACCGAGGACACCACCATCGCCGACCTGGCGGTCGCCGTGAACTCGGGGCAGATCAAGAGCGGCGCGCCCGCGCGCAGCGAGCGGGTCGCGAAATACAATCAGCTTCTGCGCATCGAAGAGGAGCTGGGCGACGCGGCGGAGTTCGCGGGCAGCTCCGCCTTCCCGCGCTACAGCGCGTAAGCACCACGAAGCCACGACGAGAGGGGGAGGCCGTGCCCGCAGGACCGGCCTCCCCCTCTCGCACGTCCGGACGCGACCGCGTCGACGTCCGCGGATGGCTCGGCGGCATCCGCCTGTCCGGCTTCATGGTCATCATGCTCGGACTGGTCGTGCTGGCGGCCCTCGTCCTGGCGCCCACCGTGGGCACCTACCTCGATCAGCGCCAGCAGATCGCGGCGCTGCAGGAGGCGGTGGCGTTGAGCGAACAGGAGGTCGCCGACCTCGAGGCGCAGCGCGAGCGGTGGACCGACCCCGCGTACATCACGACCCAGGCCCGTGAGCGCCTGTACTACGTGCGCCCGGGCGAAGTGGTGTACCTCGTGGACAATGACCTGCCCGCCGCGCAGGTGCCGCAGGAGGAGGACGAAGTCAGCGACGAGGTCGCCGTGACACGCACCGATTGGATGTCGCAGCTCGTGCGCTCGGTGGCCACGGCCGGGCTCGCCCGCACCGCGGCGCCGACGATCGGCGTCCCCGCGCCGCCGGTTCCGTGACGGCGCGCGACCGTCTCCAGCGCCTTCGCAGTCGCTCGCGATAATCTGGCGAGGATGAGCACGCCGACCCTGCCGCCCGCCAGCGACGCCGATCTCGCGGTCCTGCACGAACAGCTCGGTCGGCCCGCTCGCGACGTCGTCGGCATCGCCGCGCGTTGCGTGTGCGGCAACCCCGTCGTCGTGGCCACGGCGCCGCGCCTGACCGACGGATCGCCGTTCCCGACCTTCTACTACCTCAGCCACCCCGGTGCGACCGCGGCGATGTCGGGGCTGGAGGCGGAGCACGTCATGCGCGAGTTCGCGGAGGAGCTCGACGAGGACGAAGAGCTGCGGGCCGCGTATCAGCGGGCCCACGAGGCCTATCTGCGCGACCGGGCCGCCTACGGCGAACCCGCCGAGATCGCCGGGATCTCGGCGGGCGGCATGCCCACGCGCGTGAAGTGCCTGCACGCCCTCGCCGGCCACGCGCTGGCGGCAGGCCCGGGTGTGAACCCGATCGGAGACAGGGCGCTCGAGCGCGCCGGATGGTCGCTGCAGCGGTGCACGTGCACGAATCCGGGAGCGTCGGGATGAGACGCCTGTGGGCCGCCGCCGCGGCGCTCGCCGTCGCCGGCAGCCTGACGGGGGCGGCCGTCGTCCCCGAAGACCCGACCGATCCGGTGCGGGCGGGGGAGTACTGGCTCGACCAGTACGGCGTGCGCGAAGCGTGGCAGACCACGCGCGGCGCGGGCGTGCGCATCGCCGTGATCGACACCGGGGTGGGCCGGGGCCCCGTCGAGTTCTCCGGGGTCGTGGACGGCACGGACATGTCGGAGCTGGGCAGCCCCGACGGGCGCACGCCCATCGGCGGCATGAACGCCAACCACGGCAGCTGGGTCGCTTCGCTGGCGGGTGCGCGCGGCACCGGCGAAGGGCGGGGGATGATCGGGGTGGCCCCCGAGGCGGAGATCCTGTCGATCTCGATCGACATCGCCGGGCGCGAGGTGCCGGTCCGCGACCAGATCGCGGAGGCGATCCGCTGGTCGGTGGACAACGGCGCGCACGTCATCAACATGTCGCTCACCACCAACACCCTCGATTGGGATCCGTCGTGGGATGAGGCGTTCTCCTACGCGTTCGACAACGACGTCGTGATCGTCGTCGCGGCCGGAAACCGCGGCAGTGGGACGACCCGCGTGGGTGCGCCGGCCACCATTCCCGGCGTGCTCACCGTGGGCGGCGTCGACCCCTCCGGCACCGCCAGCGTGGACGCATCCACGCAGGGCATCACGATCGGGGTCTCCGCTCCCAGCGAGCGGCTCATGGGTGTCTCGGCCGACGGCACGCTCGTGCAGTGGAACGGCACGAGCGGCGCCGCGCCGATCGTCGCGGGCATCGTGGCCCTCGTCCGCGCGGCCCACCCTGGCCTGGACGCGGACAACGTGCTGAACCGCATCATCAGCACCGCCACGCCGGCCGCCGGGGCCACCTCGCGCCCGGATCTGCTGTACGGATACGGCCTCGTCAACGCCGCAGCGGCGGTCACGGCGCCGGTGCCGGCGGTGTCGGCGAATCCGATGGGCGACCTCGCCGAGTGGATCCGGCTCTACCGGCGCGCCGACGCGGATCCCGTGCCCCAGCCCACGAGCGGACCGATCGAGGTGCCCCCGCTGCCGGCCGCGGAGGCGGCCACCGAACCCGCCAATCCGCTCCTGCCGACCGAGGACTCGCTGCGATACGGCAGCCTCCCGCTCGCCGCGGGCACCATCGCGTCTATAATGGTCGTGCTCGGCTTCACCGCTGCTGCCCAGCGCATCCGATTGGCACGCGAGTCTCGCACGCCGAGCCACCCACCCACCTAGGAGTTCCTTCCACCGTGACCAGCACCGTGCCCAGAATCCTCATCGTCGGTGGCGGATACGCGGGTTTCTACACCGCGTGGAAGCTCGAGAAGCAGCTCCGACGCGGCGAAGCAGAGGTCACGATCGTCGACCCGCTGCCGTACATGACGTACCAGCCGTTCCTCCCCGAGGTCGCCGCCGGCTCGATCGAGCCGCGCCATGCCGTCGTGGCCCTGCGCCGCCACTTGCGGCGGACCACCGTGATCGCGGCGAAGGTGACCGGCATCGACCACGCCCACAAGGTCGCCACCATCACGCCGATCGCGGGCGAGCCGTGGCAGCAGGAGTACGACCAGATCGTCGTGACCGCCGGTGCCGTCTCCCGCACCTTCCCGATTCCCGGCATCGCCGAGAACGCCATCGGGCTCAAGACGATCGAAGAGGCCGTCGCCGTCCGCGACCTCCTCCTGTCGAACTTCGACAAGGCATCCGTGCTTCCTCCCGGTCCCGCGCGCGAGCGCCTCCTGACGGTCGTGGTCGTCGGCGGCGGGTTCGCCGGCATCGAGGCGTTCGCCGAACTGCGTTCGTTCGCCTCGGCCCTGCTGAAGCGCTATCCGCAGCTCTCCTTCGACGAGACGCACTTCCACCTCATCGAGGCCATGGGCCGGATCATGCCCGAGGTGTCGCTGAAGACGAGCGAGTGGGTGCTCAAGGACCTCGCCAAGCGCGGCGCCTACGTGCACCTGGACACGCAGGTCACCGGCGCCGTCGGCGGCAACGTCGAGCTCTCCTCGGGTGAGACGATCCCCACCGACATCATCGTGTGGACCGCGGGCGTCATGGCCAACCCCACCGTCGTGCGCGGCGGCGACCTGCCCGTCGAGGAGCGCGGACGCATCCGTACGCGGCCCGACCTGCGCGTGGGCACCGCCGAGGAGATCGTCCACGGCGCCTGGGCGGCCGGCGACGTGTCGGCCGTGCCCGACCTGACCGGCGGGGGAGTGGGCGGATACTGCGTCCCCAACGCCCAGCACGCGGTGCGCCAGGGCAAGCTGCTCGCCAAGAACATCACCGCCGTGCTGCGCGGCGAGGAGCCCAAGGAGTACTACCACAAGAACCTCGGCGCCGTCGCGGGCCTGGGCCTGTACAACGGTGTCTTCCAGTCGGGCAAGATCGCGATCAAGGGCTTCCTCGCGTGGATCGCCCACCGCGGCTACCACGGTCTGGCGATGCCGACGTGGGAACGCAAGTGGCGCGTCCTGTGGGGCTGGTGGAACAACCTCTGGCTCGGCCGCGACATCGTGAACCTCGAGGCCGTGCAGACCCCGCGTCGCGTGTTCGAGGAGTTCGCCGCGCGTCCGCGTCCGGCGCAGGCCCCGGCCGTCGAAGAGAGCAAGCCCGCCGCGAAGTCCGCCGCGAGCGAGAAAGTCGCCGCGCAGGGCTGACCGCTACGGTGGGAACGGTGGCACCGGCCCCCGTAGCCCAATGGCAGAGGCAGGCGACTTAAAATCGCTTCAGTGTGGGTTCGAGTCCCACCGGGGGTACACGCTTCCCGCCCCCACGTCCGCGCCACTTTTGCGCAACCGCGCCACATCTAATCGCAGCGGACGCACGTTTGTGGCGCGAACGTGTGGGCAGAGACCTCCGCGGCCGGGGGAGTGCTCAGCGGGGGAAGCGCAGCTCCATGGTGCCCATCCGCACGACGAGCCCATCGGGCTCCTCGGCGAGGGTCAGGAGCGTGTGCGTGCACGATCGGCACCGCACGAGCGCGGACGCGGGCTCCCGTTCCACCACGGTCTGAGCCAGCACGAACCGGGCACCGCAGTGCCCGCACGTGAGCGGCAGCGACGTCGCATCCACGGCGAGGGCGCCGGCGAGCATTCCGGCCAGGGCGTTGCCGTCCACCACCCGCACGGGGCCCGGGGGATCGGATCCGACCATCATGCACCTCCGAATCGTTCGGTCCGCACGCGGCCCGGGTCGTGGCCGAGCTGCACGAGGGTGGATGCGACGGCCTCGACGAAGCCCGTCGGACCGCACACGAACACCGCGGGCGATTCCGCCACGGGTGCAGCCGCGGCGCGGAGGTCCTCGGCCCCGACGCGGCCCACCCGGCCCGTCCACCCGTCCGGGGCGCTGCGCGTGAAGACCCACGTGAGCGCCACCCCCGCCGCATCCAGCCGCTCCACCTCCGCGCGGTACATCGCATCCGCCGGCGAGCGCACGGAGTACAGCAGGCGGAACGGTGCCGTGGAGTTCGACGCCGCCCGCGCCCTGGCCATGGCCAGGAGCGGGACGATCCCGGAGCCGCCGGCGATCAGCTGCACCGGCGAGGGGTCGTCGGCGTGCCACACGAAGAACCCGCCGAGCGGCCCCTTCACCTCCAGCTCGTCACCGGGGCGGACATCGTGGACGAGATAGGGCGACACCTCACCGTCCGCCACCTCGTCGACGGCCAGCTCGACCTCCTCACCGGGCCCGAACGACGCGATCGAGTACGACCGCACGGCCTGGTAGCCGTCCTCCGCGGTCAGGCGCAGATCCAGGTGCTGCCCCGGCAGGTTCCCCGGCCACCCCGGCACCCGCAGGCGCAGGATGCGCGCGGTGGCGGTCGCGCTTTCCACGTGGGCCACCTGGGCCGGCGACCAGCCCCCGACGATCACCAATAGCGTTCCTCGCGCCACGGATCGCCGTGGAGGTGGTAACCGTTCTGCTCCCAGAACCCCGGATCGTCGTGGTTCTGCATCGTGAGGCCCCGCACCCATTTCGCGCTCTTCCAGAAGTACAGGTGCGGAACGAGCAGGCGGGCAGGGCCGCCGTGCTCGGGATCCAGCGGGGCGCCGTCGAATTCGAACGCGACCCACGCCTTGCCGTCGGTGAGATCCTCCAGCGGCACGTTGGTCGTGTACCCGCCGTACGAGTGGGCCATCGCGTATTCGTACTCGGTCTCCACGTCGGCCAGGAGCGTGTCCAGCGACACCCCGCGCCAGGAGGTGCCGAGCTTGGACCAGCGCGTGACGCAGTGGATGTCGGTGGAGACCTCCTCGATGGGGAGGGCGAGGAACTCCTCCCACGTCCACGTGCGGCCGGGCCCATGCTCGTTGCGGATGGTGAACGACCACTCGTCGGTGGGGACGTGGGGCGTCGGCCCGGCCGAGAGCACGGGGAAGTCTTCGGTGAGGTACTGCCCGGGCGGCAGATCCGGCGCCGATTCGCGGCGCCGTGCGCCGAATCCTCGCGAGAACACAGCCATGCGGACCTCCCGGATCGGGGCGCGGAGACAGCTTCTGCGGCACAGCGTAGGGGATAAGCTGGCGCGGCGGATACCCGTCCGTTCGTTCTGTGGGGGACATCAATGAGCCTGACCAAGACGGCGCCCGTCGTCGGCCCGCATGCGCTCACGCGCACGGTGGAGCGGCTCGCGACCGCCCTGCGGCTGTCGGAGATCACCGAGATCGTCGCGGAAGCGGTGCGCGAACTGACCGGGGCGGATGGCGCGACCTTCGTCTTCCGCGAGGACGGTCAGTGCTTCTACGCCGAGGAGAACGCGATCGGCCCCCTGTGGAAGGGCCACCGGTTCCCGTTGACCTCGTGCGTCAGCGGGTGGGCGATGCTGCACCGCGAGACCGTCGTCATCCCCGACATCTACGCCGACGCCCGCGTGCCGCACGACGCGTACCGCCCGACCTTCGTCGCGAGCCTGGTCATGGCGCCGGTTCGCTCGGCCGATCCGATCGGCGCGCTCGGAGCGTACTGGGCGGAGCAGACCCGGCCCGACCCCGAGGTCGTCCGGCGGCTGGAAGTGCTCGCCGACACCGCTGCCGTCGCGGTGGAGAATCTCGAGCTGCGCGGGGCGATCGGACGCCGCAGCGCCGAGCGCGACCGCTTCGCCGCGCGCGCCGATGACCTCGACGCCGCCATGCACACGCTCGTGCATGATCTGCGCGGGTCGCTCGGGGTGGTCACCGGGTACGCCGAGCTCGTCTCCGAGGGAGCAGACGCCGCCAGCGCCGCCGACTACGCCGCCGCCATCCTGCGGGCGGGGGATCGGATGTCGGCTCAGATCGAGCGGATGCTGTCGATCTATCGCATCACGGGGCAGCCTCTCCTGCCGGAGCGGTGCGACCTCACGCTCATGGCCCGGGCGATCGCCGACGACCTGCGCCGGCACCACCCCGACCGAGACCTCGTGATCGAGGTCGCGGACGACCTCACGGTGTGGGCGGATCCGGTGCTCCTGCACTCGCTGCTGGAGAACCTCCTGGGCAACGCCGTGAAGTTCACGGCGCGCAAGGCGGCTGCGCGCATCACGGTGACCCCGGTCGGCGGCGGCGAGGGCTTGGTCACGTTCGCCGTCAGCGACGACGGCGACGGGTTCGCCCCCGAAGACGCCGAGCGGCTGTTCCGGCCGCTTTCGCGGCTGCACTCCCAGGAGCAGTTCTCCGGCACGGGCCTGGGGCTGGCGTCGGTGGCACGCATCGCCGAGCTCCACGGCGGTTCGGTGCGTGCGGAAGGTCGCCCCGGTTCTGGCGCGACCTTCACCGTCGCCCTGCCCGCCGTGGCCTGACGCGGTCTCGTACGCTGACCCCATGCGTGTGCGAAGGTGCGCCCCATGACGATCGATCTGCTCTCTGGCCCTTCCTCCCCCGCGGGCGGACCCGCGCACTGGCGTGCCGTCGACGCGGCCATGGTGGAGGTGTCGGGGCCGGTCGCCGTCCTCTCGATGGAGGCGCTGCGCTACAACGCCGCCGACCTGCTGGTGCGCGCCGGAGGGGTGCCCGTCCGGGTGGCCAGCAAGTCGGTGCGGGTGCGCGGCGTTCTCGACGCGGTGCTCGCCCTGCCCGGCTACCGCGGCATCCTGGCCTACACCCTCCCCGAAGCGCTGTGGCTCGCGCGGGATCATGACGACATCGTGATGGGCTACCCGAGCGTCCACCGCGATGCGCTGGCGGCTCTGGTCGCGGACGCGAACGCGGCGGCGCGGATCACGCTCATGGTCGACGATCTCGCACAGCTGGACGTGGTCGACGCCGTCGCCGCCCCCGGATCGCGCCCCGAGCTCCGGATCGCGATCGATGTCGACGCGTCGTGGCGGGCGGGTGTCCTCGGGCACATCGGCGTGCGACGCTCACCCGTCCACGATCCCGGCGAGGCCGCCGCGCTGGCCCGCGGCGTGGCCGCCCGGGCCGGGTTCCGTCTGGTGGGGCTCATGATGTACGAGGCGCAGGTGGCGGGGCGCGGCGATGCCGCCGGAGCGGGCGACGCGGTGATCCGGTGGATGCAGCAGCGTTCGGCCGTCGAACTGGCCGAGCGCCGCGCGGCCGTCGTGGACGGTGTGCGGGAGATCGCCGACCTGGAATTCGTCAACGGCGGCGGGACCGGCTCCCTCGAACGCACGACCGCCGAGCGCGCGGTCACGGAGGTCACCGCCGGCAGCGGACTGCTCGCCGGTCACCTCTTCGACGGGTACCGCGCGTTCACCCCGGCCCCGGCCGCCGCCTTCGGACTCGAGGTGGTGCGCAAGCCCCTCCCCGACGTGGTGACCGTGCTCGGCGGCGGGTGGATCGCCTCCGGTCCGCCGGCGGCGTCGCGACAGCCCGCGCCGGTCTGGCCGGCCGGCCTGCGGATGCTGCCGCGCGAGGGAGCGGGCGAGGTGCAGACGCCGCTGCGCGGACGGGCCGCTCGGCCGCTGCGGCCGGGCGAGCGCGTGTGGTTCCGTCACGCCAAGAGCGGCGAACTCGCCGAGCACGTCGACCGGTACCACCTGGTCGAGGACGGGAGCGCCGTGGGGGAGCTGCCGACCTACCGCGGCGAGGGGCGGAGTTTCCTGTGACCCGCCCCGGAGGCACGTGGCGCAACTGGGCGCGCACCCACTCGGCCCGCCCCGCCCGCGTGGAGTATCCCGCCGACGTCGCCGCGGTCCGTCGCGCCGTCACGGCGGCGGCGGCCCGGTCTTTGCGACTGAAGGCCGTCGGGTCCGGCCACAGCTTCTCGGGCATCGCGGTGCCGCAGGACGTGCTCGTGGACCTGTCGGACCTGCGCGGGATCGTCGCCGTCGACATCGAGCGTGCCCGTGTGACGGTGCGGGCCGGGACGCGCCTGTGGGAGATGCCACGTCTGCTCGCGCCGTACGGACTGGCGATGCAGAACCTCGGTGACATCGACCGTCAGACCGTCGCGGGCGCCATCTCCACGGGCACGCACGGCACCGGTGCCCGGTTCCCCGGGCTGTCCGCGCAGGTGGTGGGGGTGACGCTCGTCGCCGGCGACGGCGCGCTGGTCACCGTCGACGAGGACAACGAACCCGAGCTGCTCCCCGCGGTCGCCCTGGGCTTGGGGGCGCTCGGGGTGATCGTCGAGGTCACGCTGCAGTGCGTGCCGGCCTTCCTCCTCGAAGCGGTGGAGCGCCCCGAACCGGTCGCCGAGACCCTCGCCGGCATCGCCGCCCACACCGCCGCCGACCATTTCGAGTTCTACTGGTTCCCCGGCACCGACGTGGCCGTGACCAAGACGAACACGCGCCTGCCCGAGCGGGCCGTGCGGCGACCCCTTCCGCGTGTGCGCCGTTTCGTGGACGAGTCGCTCATGGCCAACGGCGTGTACCGGGTCACGTGCGCCGCCGGCGCGGTGGTCCCCGCGGCCATCCCCCCGGTCTCGCGGCTGGCCGGACGCACGTTCGGCAACCGCACGTACACCGACCACTCCGCGCGCGTGTTCACGCAGCACCGTTCGGTGCGTTTCCGCGAGATGGAGTACGCCGTGCCGGCCGAGCGGCTCGTGATCGTGATGCGGCAGCTGCAGGATCTCATCCTCGAGCGCGGGTGGCGGATCTCCTTCCCCGTGGAGGTGCGCGTGGCTGCCGCCGATGACCGGTGGCTCTCCACCGCGTACGAGCGCGACAGCGCGTACTTCGCCGTGCACCGGTATTGGCGGGAGGATCCGGCGGAGTACTTCGAGGCCGTCGAGGAGCTCATGACCGCGCACGCCGGCCGCCCGCACTGGGGGAAGGAGCACGACCTGGACGCCGACGCACTGCGCGAGCGTTATCCGCGCTTCGACGATTTCGCCGCGGCGCGGGATCGCCTCGATCCCGCGCGCGTGTTCGCCAACGCGTATCTCGACCGGGTTCTGGGTGGGTAAGCACTTGGGAGATGCAGACAGTGCACAGAACGTCGGTTTCGCCCCGTTAGGATGAGTGCACTCATCGAACGGAGACTCGGACATGTGGGAAGTTCTGATCCCTGTCCTGATCGTGGTCGCGATCATCGTGATCGCCGGCATCTACCTGTGGGCGACGTACAACTCGCTCGTGCAGCTGAATGTCCGCGTCGACGAGGCATGGAGCGACATCACGGTGCAGCTCAAACGCCGCGCCGACCTGCTCCCCAACCTCATCGAGACCGTCAAGGGCTACGCCGGACACGAGAAGGCGGTCTTCGAGAACGTCACTCGTGCACGCGCGGAGACCCTGACAGCGGGCGGACCGGCCGAAGCGGGCGTCGCCGAAGGGCACATGCAGCAGGCGCTGAAGTCGATCTTCGCCGTCGCGGAGGCGTACCCCCAGCTGCAGGCGAGCCAGAACTTCCTGCAGCTGCAGCAGGCGGTCGTCGACACCGAGGACAAGATCCAGGCCTCGCGGCGCTTCTACAACGGCGGAGTGCGTGAGCTGAACACCAAGATCAAGGTGTTCCCGAACAATCTGTTCGCGCGCAATCTCGGCTTCACCGAGCGCGAGTTCTTCGAGGTCGTCGACGGCGCTGCCATCTCGGAGCCGCCGCGCGTCCAGTTCTGACGCAACGTCAGCGCACGGCGAGGACGATGTCCTCGCCGGTCACGACGACGTCGCCCCGCAGCGTCCACGCGTCGTCGCGGTAGGTGAACGAGGTCTGCGCACCCGCGCGGTCCACTCCCGTGACCGTTGCCACGACCACCCCTCCGGATGCGACGAAGGTGCGCACATCGGGGGACAGGGCGAGGGTGGGGAGGCGTTCGACGCGGTACGCGAACGCGGATGCCGAGGCCAGGTCGGCCGCCCACGGGATGCGCAGGCCGCACGCCTCCGGCACGGCGGTGCCGCCCGCCGTGCACTCCCGCGCATAGGCGTCGACCTGTTCCTGCAGGCGCGCGGTGGCCTCCGGTGACAGCGAGGCCTCCAGCTGCACGTCGGTCGGGCGGTCGGTGGACACCGCGGCGGTGACGGAGCCGTCGACGAGACCGCGCGGAGCGGCGGAGAACTCGTACACGGCGGGCAGGAGCAGGACCGGCCCGGCCGGGAGGAGCACGTCGCCCACCAGGACCGCGTCACCGACGGTGGTGCCGACTTCCACGGTGGCGAGGAAGTCGCCCGCCACGCGCCACCGCCCGTCGATGAGCCGCAGGCCGAAGGAGATCTCCCGCTCGGCGCCGTCGAAGGCGGCCGTGGCCTGCACGGCGGCGCCCGATCCGGTTTCGGTGAGCTGGTCGATACGGGGCCGCTGGGGGTAGGACGAAGCGGCGGCGAATGCGTCGGCAGGCTCTGCGTCCTCCGACACGATCAGGCCGGCCAGGGCGTCGGCATCGCCCGTTTCCAGCGCCTCCAGGTAGGCGCGTGCAGTGTCCTCCGGGCCGGAGGGGCGCGTCACCACCCACGCCACCGTTCCGGCGGAGATGAGAAGGGCCAGCGTGGCGACGACTCCGGCCACCGCGGTGCGGCGCCTCATCCCGGCTCCTCGGGGGCCAGGGCGACGGTCTCGGCGTCGGCGCGGTCGTGCCGACGCGCCCGGGGGAGGGCCGCGGCGAGGTCGTCCACCGCGTCTCCCCAGCGCGAGACCGACACCTCCTCCAGCCCCTGCCACCGGCCGGCCGCCTCGAGCACCTCCGCGAGGCGCTCGGGGGCGTCGGCGGGGCGGCCGGGCTCCCACCATGCCGACTGGACGAGCAGCGTGCGGCGCGAGCGGTCGGCCTTGAGGTCGACACGTCCCACGACATCGTCGCCGACCAGCACCGGGAGGGAGTAGTACCCGTAGCGGCGACGGGGCGCGGGTGTGTAGATCTCGATGCGGTAGCTGAATCCGAAGAGCCGCTCGGCGCGCTCACGGAACCACACCAGCGGATCGAAGGGCGTGAGCACCGCGGCCGCGTCGACACGTCGCGGCACGACCGCCTCCCGGTGCATCCAGGCCTGCGCGGGCCTGCCGGCCGAGGTCCATCCCTGCACGGTCACCGGACCGAGCTCGCCGGCGTCGACGAGGTCGCGCACGGCGTCGAGGACGGCACGGCGATCGCGGATGCGCCAGTAGTCCGCCAGGTCGCCCGCCGTCGCGACGCCGTACGCCCGTGCGGCCCGCCGCACGAGCTCGCGCACGGCTTCGTCGCGGGGTACGGGAGCTGCGAGCACGTCCGCCGGGATCACGTGCTCGGCCAGCGCGTAGCGGCGTTCGAAGCCGCGGCGCCCGGCGATCGCGACGTCGCCGAAGAGCCAGAGGTACTCCAGCGCATGCTTGACGTCGCTCCACTCCCACCACGAGCCCGCCCGGTCGCGCGCGAGCCCGCCCTCGAGCTCGGCTGGGCGCAGCGGCCCTCGGGCGGCGAGCTCGGCACGCACCCACGCGACCGTGCCGGCGTGCGAGCGCACCCAGGAGTCGGGGGCCGAGGCGTACTTGTCGCGGAGATCGCGCATGCGGAAGTCGAACAGCGCCCAGTCCGCGGCCGGGATGAACGAGGCGACATGCGCCCAGTACTCCACGTACGGGGCGCGGCGGGCGAACAGGAGCCGGTCCAGCGCGCGCGTGTCGTACGCGCCCAGGCGTGAGAACAGCGGCATGTAGTGGGAACGGGCGAACACGTTCACCGAATCGATCTGCAGCGTGCCCATCCGCCGCACCGCTGCCGAGAGCGCGCGGGCGCCGGGCGCACCGGCTGCGAGGCGCCCGAAACCCTGCGCGGAAAGCGCGATACGGCGCGCTTCGGCAGCGCTCAAGGTGGGTCTCATCCGGCCCAGCCTAGCCAGCGCAGCGGACATCACCCGGGCCGCGCGCGACGCCTAGACTGGCGTGATGACCGGCTCCGGACCCGACGCACGCGGTTCGTTCTTCGGTGCCTTCCGGCGCCCCGTCGAGCCCGCGCCACCTGCCGCGACCGAGGATCCCGTCCCGCGCGGACTCCGGGTCGCCACCGCCTACGCGTGGCGACTGCTCGTCCTGGCAGCCGCGGCCGGCGTGACGATCTGGCTCGTCATCCAGCTGAAGCTGCTCATCATCCCGCTGCTCATCGCGATCCTGGTGTCGGCGCTGCTGTCGCCGGCGTTCTCGTGGATGCTGCGGCATCGGTGGCCGCGGTGGCTCGCGATCGTCGTGTCGGTGATCTCGACCCTCGCGATCGTGACCGGCCTGCTGTGGCTGGCCGTGTGGCAGATCACGCGGCAATGGGGCGACGTGCGCGACCGCACCGT
Source organism: Microbacterium lushaniae (assembly GCF_008727775.1). Classification (NCBI taxonomy): domain Bacteria; kingdom Bacillati; phylum Actinomycetota; class Actinomycetes; order Micrococcales; family Microbacteriaceae; genus Microbacterium; species Microbacterium lushaniae. The sequence goes on along the minus strand of NZ_CP044232.1, from coordinate 2,387,804 downwards.
GGAGGCCACCGCGCAGCTGCGGCAGTACTTGATCGACGGTCCGCTGCATCTGACCGCGACGCAGATCGACGACGGCCTGAACCAGGCCTTCGCCTTCCTGGAGGAGCAGGCGGAGCTGCTGTGGTCGGGTGCGCTGGCCATCGGCACCACCGTCGGCCACGTCGTGACGGGGATCCTGCTGACCCTGTTCATCCTGCTCTGCCTCCTCGCCGACGGGGGCGGGATCTGGCGCTGGACGACGCGCCTGTTCCCGCGGAAGGCGCGACCGGCGGTGGACGGCGCCGGACGCGCCGGCTGGGTCACCATCGTGAACTACGCCCGCACGCAGCTCCTCGTGGCCTCGATCGACGCCGTGGGCATCGGCCTGGGCGCGTTCTTCCTGGGCGTGCCGCTGGCCATCCCCATCGGCGTCCTGGTGTTCCTCGGCGCCTTCGTGCCCTTCGTCGGCGCGGTCGTCACGGGGGCTGTCGCCGTCTTCGTCGCGCTCGTGTACAACGGGCCGTGGATCGCCTTCTGGATGCTCGTCGTGGTGCTGGGGGTCCAGCAGCTCGAGAGTCACGTCCTGCAGCCGCTGCTGATGGGCTCGGCGGTCAAGGTCCACCCGCTCGCCGTCGTGCTCGTCGTCGCCGGCGGCGCGATGGTCGGCGGCATCCCCGGAGCCCTGTTCGCCGTGCCCCTGGCCGCGTTCGTCAACGTCGTGGCCGTGTACCTGAGCAGACGATCGTGGGAGAGCGGGCAGCCACCGGCCGCCGCCGACCTCATCTGGAGTACCGTGCCGCGCCGACGAGGGAACACCGCATGACCGTATCCGCATCTCCCGCCGTGACCGCTCCCACCCTGGCCGGGTTCGAGGATGCCGCGGCCGTCCTCGACGGCATCATCGCGCGCACGCCGCTGGATGAGTCCCAGCACCTGAGCGAGGTGCTGGGGGTGCCGGTGCATCTGAAGCTGGAGAACCTGCAGCGCACCGGGTCGTTCAAGATCCGCGGCGCCACGTATCGCCTGTCGCGTCTGACGGCCGAGGAGCGCGCCCGCGGCGTCGTGGCCGCGTCGGCGGGGAACCACGCCCAGGGCGTGGCGCTGGCGGCACAGCAGCTCGGCATCCCCGCCACGATCTTCATGCCCCTGGGCGTGCCCGTTCCCAAGCTGCTGGCCACGCGGGGCTACGGCGCGGAGGTCATCCTCGAAGGCGCCACCGTGGAGACGCCGCTGCGCCTGGCCGCCGAGTACGCCGAGCGCACGGGGGCCGTGCTGATCCACCCCTTCGACCACCCCGACATCGTGCTGGGGCAGGGGACCCTCGGCCTGGAGCTGTTCGAGGAACTGCCCGACCTGGCCACCGTCGTGGTCGGGATCGGCGGCGGGGGCCTGGCCGCCGGCGTCGCGGCAGCGGTCAAGCTGCGCGCGGCGGCGGTGGGGCGCACGGTCCGCGTCGTCGGCGTGCAGGCGGAGAACTCCGCGGCCTATCCGTCCTCCCTCCAGGCCGGTCGTCCGCTCGTGGTGCAGACGCGTCCCACGATCGCCGACGGCATCGCGGTGGCCCGCCCGGGTGATCTGACGTTCGCGCTGGTCCAGGAGTACGTCGACGAGGTCGTCACCGTCACCGAGGACGACATCGCGCGCGCCCTGCTGGTGCTGCTGGAGCGTGCCAAGCAGGTGGTCGAGCCCGCCGGTGCGGCCGGGGTGGCCGCCATCCTCGCGGGCAAGGTCGCCGCCATCGGCCCCACGGTGACGGTGCTGTCGGGCGGCAACATCGACCCGCTGCTGCTGCAGCGCGTCGTGGCGCACGGCCTGGCCGCCTCCGGGCGCTACATGACGCTGCGCATCCCACTGCCCGATCGCCCCGGCCAGCTCGCGCGCGTGGCGGAGCTCCTCGCCGAGGCGGGGGCGAACGTCATCGAGGTGCTGCACACCCGGCACGGGCAGGGCCTTCAGATCAGCGAGGTGATCCTGCAGCTGAGCGTCGAGACGCGCGGCGCCGACCACCAGGCCGTGGTGATCGCGACATTGGAGGCCGCGGGGTTCGAGTCGACGATCGTCGCCGACTGACCCCTCACCGGCCGGGCGCGGTCACTGACCCGAGTACGTCTCCACCTTGACGACCTCGACCGGGATCTCCCGGCCGTTCGGCGCCGTGTAGGAGCCCTTGTCGCCCTCGCGCATGCCCATGATCGCGGCGCCCAGGGGGGAGGCCTCGCTGTACACGTCGAGTTCGGAGTCGACGGCGATCTCGCGATTTCCGAGGAGGAAGACCTCTTCCCCGCCGGCCACGAGGGCCGTCACGACGGTGCCGGACTCGACCACGCCCGTGCTCTCGGGAGCCACCCCGACCCTGGCGTTCTTCAGCAGGTGCTGGAGGGTGCGGATGCGCGCCTCCTGCTTGCCCTGCTCGTCCTTGGCGGCGTGGTAGCCGCCGTTCTCCTTGAGGTCGCCCTCTTCGCGGGCGGACTCGATGCGCTTGGCGATCTCCTCGCGCCCCGTGGTGGAGAGGTGCTCGAGCTCGGCGGCGAGCCGATCGTAAGCCTCCTGGGTGAGGAACGTCACCTGTGCGTCGCTGGACACGTCGCTCTCCTTCGTTCGGGTGGCCCGGTGCGAACCGGGCCCGGGATATCGAAACGCCCCGGCTCAGGCCGGGGCGTCGTATCCGGATATGCTACGGGACCCAGCAGCTGTTAACCAAACCGGTCGTGGCCAGCGCGAGGGTGGGGATCGTCTCGGTGAACGCGCGTTCATGCGCGTCGGCGGCGGGATACTCCACGATGCGCCACCCCACGACGCCGTGCTCCTCGTCCTGCGCCTCCAGGGCGCACGCCACCGGGGCGCCGGGGGGAGCGGTGATCTGGAACACCACCGTGACGGTGCGCTCGTCCGCGACGTCGTAACCGGTCCCGACCACGTCGACGGCGTTGAGCGTGCGGGCCACGGTGCTCCACCCGAGGGCGACCACCAGCGCCGAGGCGATGACCCCGACGATCACCCAGCCGACCACGCGCCGGGTGCGAGATCGCCGCCGGCCGTATCGCTCATCGAGCAGCTGCTGCGTGGTCATCGTTCCTCGGGTCGTTCTAGGCTGGTCTTTCCAGGCTATGCGCTCCGGCGCGGAACGAGGACCAATGTACGACCTGCTCATGGCCGCCGCCGCCACTCCGTCGCCTACGCCCCAGGCGCCGCCGGCCGAGCTCGTCACCCCCGGTCCGTGGGGGTTCGTCGTGATCGCCGTGCTCACGCTGGCCGTCGTGCTGCTCGTGATCGACATGCTCCGCCGCATCCGCCGCAGCGGCTACCGCGAGGACGTGCGAGCCGAACTGGACGCCGAGGAGCAGGCACGTGCGTCCACGCGCGCCACCGACACCGACGATGAGGACATCGACCCCGGCGACGATCCCGCGCGGCGGTAGCGTCGTCAGCCGGCGTGGTAGGCCGGATGCAGCGCGATGAGCAGGCTCGCCGCCCAGTGGCACAGGAACGCCAGGACGGTGCACACGTGGAAGATCTCGTGGAAGCCGAAGTGCCCGGGCCACGGATTGGGCCGCTTCAGCGCGTAGACGACCGCACCCGCGGTGTACAGCAGTCCGCCGATGAGGACGAGCGTCATCATGGTCGCGTTGGCGTCGAACAGGTCGAACAGGTACATCACCGCCGCCCATCCCAGGGCCAGATACAGCGCGACGTACAGCCAGCGCGGAGCGTGCAGCCAGAACACCCGGAAGAGGATCCCCACGATGGCCCCACCCCAGACGACCGACAGCAGGATGACGGTCTTCTGCGTGGGCAGGGCCAGCACCGCCAGCGGCGTGTAGGTGCCCGCGATCAGGAGCATGATGTTGGCGTGGTCGATGCGCTTGAGCACGGCCAGCGTCCGGGGCTTCCAGTCGAAGCGGTGATACAGCGCGGAGCTGCCGAACAGCATCATCGAGGTGACCATGAACACCGCCGAGGCCCACTTCGCCGGTGCGCCCTGGGCGACGCTGATCAGCACGATGCCGGCCACGATCGCGATCGGGAAGGTCGCGGCATGGATCCACCCCCGCCACGTGGGCTTGATGTCGCTCTGTGCGCCGACGGCCCCCGCCTCGATCAAAGGCAGCTCGGGGAGGTGGGCGTCCTCGGATTCCACGTCGGGATCGGGCGTGCGTCGGGTCACCTTCCCAGCCTAAAGGTCGCCGTATGCCGGACGGGGAACACACGGGGGCGGGGGGTAGCGTAGACGCGTGAGCGGAGGCGGCGGCAACCAGGGCAGAGGACCGCTGTATCGGCTCTACATCAACCGCCTGCGCCGACGGCTGCGCCCCGAGGCCGTTCCGCACCACGTGGCCATGATGATCGACGGCAACCGGCGGTGGGCGCGGCAGCTGGGCTACGAGACGGCCGCCCACGGCCACAGGGCGGGCGCGGCGAAGATGCGCGAGTTCCTGCGCTGGTGCGACGACCTGGGCATCGAGGTCGTGTCGCTGTACCTGCTCTCGACGGACAACCTCCGCAAGCGCGAGTCGCGCGAGCTCGCCGACCTGATCGACATCATCGCCGAGCTCGCCGACGAGCTCTCCCGCGAGCCGAACTGGCGCGTGCAGCACGTGGGCCGCGCCGACCTCCTGCCGCCCGACCTGGCCCGCGTGCTCGCCGGCGCGCAGGAGCGCACCCGTGAGCACACCGGGCTGCACGTGAACCTGGCCGTCGGCTACGGCGGTCGCAGCGAGATCGTGGACGCCGTGCGCAGCATCATCGCCCAGCACGACCGCGAGGGTGGTTCGCTGGAGGAGCTGGCGGCGAGCCTGACCCCCGAGCAGATCGGCGAGCACCTGTACACCGGGGGTCAGGCCGACCCCGACCTCGTGATCCGCACGTCGGGGGAGCAGCGCCTGAGCGACTTCCTGCTGTGGCAGAGCGCACACAGCGAGTTCTACTTCGTCGAGGCGCTGGGCCCCGACCTGCGTGAGGTCGACTTCCTCCGCGCCATCCGCGACTTCGCCGATCGCGACCGCCGCTACGGCGGCTGACACGGACTATTCACGTGCGCGACATCCTCGCGGGCGTGTCGCGGGCCTCCCCGTCGGGGTGCCGGTCGTACGGTGATCGCACCGGGCACGGAGTCCGGTCGGGTCGGCCTTCCGGATCGCGACTCGCTACCCTGGTCGACTCGTGACTGCCGGGTGACGCACCCGGGTGGGGAGTGGGTTGTGACCGCACGAGCACCGCAGCAGCAGAGCCGGGAATTCACCGACGAGACCACGGAGCAGGATCTCCGTACGTACGTGCTCGACACCTCGGTGCTTCTGAGCGATCCGCGCGCGTTCTTCCGCTTCGCCGAGCATTCCGTCGTGATCCCCGTCGTGGTCGTCACCGAGCTGGAGAGCAAACGGCACGACCCCGAACTGGGCTACTTCGCCCGGCAGGCGCTGCGCCACCTGGACGGGCTGCGCGTCGAGCACGGGCGGCTGGATTTCCCTGTGCCCGTCGGTGACGGCGGCACGCTGCGCGTGGAGTTGAACAACACCGACCCCGCCGTGCTGCCCTCGGGCATGCGGCTGGGCGACAACGACACCCGCATCCTGGCCGTCGCGATGCATCTCGCCCAGGACGGCAGCGAGGTCACGGTCGTCTCCAAAGACCTCCCCATGCGCGTGAAGGCGGCGTCACTCGGCCTGCACGCGGAGGAGTACCTCGCCGAGCAGGCGGTCGATTCGGGGTGGACCGGCATCGCCGACCTCAACGTCGGCGGCGACGACATGAGCGACCTCTACGAATCGGAGGTCGCCTCCAGCGACGACGTGGTGGGGCTGCCGGTGAACACGGGCCTCATCATCCACTCCGAGCGCGGGTCGGCGCTCGGGCGGGTCACCGGCGACGGCGCCTACCGCCTCGTCCGCGGCGACAGGGAGGTGTTCGGCCTGCACGGCCGCTCCGCCGAGCAGCGCATCGCGATCGACCTGCTGCTGGACCCCGAGGTGGGCATCGTCTCCCTCGGCGGCCGGGCGGGCACCGGGAAGTCGGCCCTGGCGCTGTGCGCGGGCCTGGAGTCGGTGCTCGAACGCCAGCAGCAGCGCAAGATCATCGTGTTCCGCCCGCTGTACGCCGTCGGCGGTCAGGAGCTCGGCTATCTGCCGGGGGATGCCGCGGAGAAGATGAATCCGTGGGGCCAGGCGGTCTTCGACACGCTCGGCTCGGTCGTGTCGCCCAACGTCCTGGAGGAGGTGCTCGCACGCGGCCTCCTGGAAGTGCTTCCGCTCACGCACATCCGCGGACGCTCGCTGCACGACGCGTTCGTGATCGTCGACGAGGCCCAGTCGCTGGAGCGCAATGTCCTGCTGACCGTCCTCAGCCGCGTCGGCCTGAACTCCCGGGTCGTCCTCACGCACGACGTCGGTCAGCGCGACAACCTGCGCGTGGGCCGCCACGACGGCATCGCGTCGGTCATCGAGACGCTCAAGGGGCACGCGCTGTTCGGGCACGTGACCCTCACGCGGTCGGAGCGCTCGGCGATCGCCGCCCTGGTCACCGATCTGCTGGAGGCCGGCGAGCTGTCGTAGGTAGACGCCACGGCTTAGATGAGAGCACTCTCACTCCCGGTTCCGCCTGCTCTCACGAATCTGGCCCATGATGGATGCAGCGAGGGAGACCTCGCACCGCCCCTGCGGCGGATACCCCCCAATAGAGAAGAACGGGCCCGACCAGGTCCGTCGTGGAGAAGCATCACCGCGTTTTTTCGGGTAACGCGGTGGATGCGCCCGGAGTTCCCCCCGATTCCGGCCCTCCCATAGCCCCCGGCGTCCCCCAGCGCCGGGGGCTCTCTCTTTGCGGGAGGGCGGATCACTCCCAGCGGTAGCCGGCGCCCCGCACCGTCGAGATGCATTCGTGCCCGAATTTTCCCCGCAGGTAGCGCACGTACACGTCGACCACGTTGGAGCCGGGATCGAAGTCGAGCCCCCACACGCGGCTGAGCAGCTGCTCGCGGCTGAGCACCTGTCCGGGGTGGCGGAGGAACTGCTCCGCCAGGGCGAACTCGCGCGCGCTGAGGTCGATCTCACGGCCGGCCACGGTCGCCCGTCTGGTCAGCACGTCCAGCGACACGTCGCCGTGGACGACGGCGATCGTGCCGGTCTGCACGGTCTCCCGCAGGCGGGAACGCACGCGGGCGAGCAGCTCGTCGAACTTGAACGGCTTCGCGACGTAGTCGTTCGCGCCGGCGTCCAGGCCGTCCACCGTGTCGCGCGTGCTGGAGCGGGCGGTGAGCATGATGACGGGAAGGGTCGACCCCTGTCCCCGCAGGTCGCGCAGCACCTCGAAGCCGTCCATCGTGGGAAGCCCGATGTCCAGGAGCATCAGGTCGACCTCACCCGACAGCGCGGCCTCGAGTGCGTCGCCGCCGTCCTCGACCACCCGGGTGCGGTAGCCGGCGGATTCCAATCCGCGGCTGATGAAGGCCGAGATGCGGTTCTCGTCTTCGGCGATGAGGATGAGCGTCATCCGGAGGCCTCTCGCTGCTGGACCACGTCACCGGCGCGCACGGGCGCCGGCAGGTCGGCCGGTGCCCGCCCGCGTCCGGGCGGGATGTGGATGGTGAAGGTGGCGCCGCCGCCGGGCGTCTCCGTGACCGTGCAGTGGCCGTCGTGGCCTTTCACGATCGCGTCCACGATGGCAAGTCCCAGCCCCGAGCCGCCGACGGTGCGGCGTCCCTCGGCGCGGTCGAAGCGGCGGAAGATGCGATGGCGGGAAGCGGGCGGGATGCCGGGGCCGTGGTCGCGCACCCACAGGTGCGCACCGGCGTCGTCCACGGAGCTGCCGATCTCCACCGGCGTGCCCTCGGGGGTGTACTTCGCGGCGTTGTCGGCAAGCTGCAGCCACGCCTGGAGCAGGCGGTCGTAGTCGCCCTCGACGCGCCCGTAGCCGCGGGATTCGACGCTCCACGTGTGGCCGGGGATCACCGCCACCAGCTCTCCCACACGCGCCGTCAGCGCATCGACGTCGATCATGCTCATCGACAGGGCGCCGTCCTCGACCGCCGCGAGAAGATCGATGTCGTCGACGAGACGGGTCATGCGGTCCAGCTCCGACATGCCGATCTCCCGCGTGGTGGCCACATCCACCGGATCGGTGACGTCCATCGTCTCCAGATGCCCCCGCACGATCGTGATGGGGGTCTTCAGCTCGTGCCGGACGTCGTCCAGCAGCTGGCGCTGCACGTCGACGGAGACCTCGATCCGGTCGAGCATGGAGTTGACGGTGCGCGTGAGGTCGGAGATCTCGTCGTTGCCGTCGGCGGGGAGGCGCGCGCCGAAGTCGCCGATCGTGACGGCGTCGGCGGTGGCGCGGAGATCGCGCAGCGGCAGGAGCAGTCTCCCGATGACGAACCACCCGACCACGCCGATGGCCAGCAGCATCCCGAGCCCGGTCACCGTGTAGGTGAGGATGCCGGTGACCACGAGCTCCATGCGGGCATCCAGCAGCACGGCGTGGGCGATGACAGCGCCGTCTACCGGTACGGCGACGTACCGCAGCGTGCCGTGGTCGCCGCGCACCGTCCCGTACTCCACCGCTGCCGGCGAGGACTCCGCCAGCACCCGCACGAACTCCTCGTCGTCGGCGAGGTGCAGGCCCGTCGCGCTGGGCGCAGCGGCGATCACTTCACCGTCGGCCACCGCGATCGTGCCGTCGGTGCGGTCGGGGACGATGCTGCGTACGACGTCGACGACGGCCGCGCGGTCGGGCATCGGCTCCGCTGCCACGGTCGTGGCGAACGTGCGCAACTGCCCGTCGACGGCACGCAGGACGCTGTCCTGCTGCACCCAGAACGTGATGCCGCCCACCACGACGAGCCCGGCGCACGCGACGGCGAGGACGGCCCCCAGGATCCGCGCGCGCGCCGAGACCGTTCTCGGCGGGCGGTTCATCGTTCGATTATCGCGCGCGCCGGGACCGAACCCGCTACGCGCGGGGCACGGCTCACCCCGGGTGCGTCATGGACAGCAGGTCGAGCTTGGCGTCCAGCGCCTCCTCGGTGAGCTCACCGCGCTCGATGTACCCGAGCTCGATGACGGCCTCGCGCACCGTGATGCCCTTGGCGACGGAGTGCTTGGCGATCTTGGCGGCCGCTTCGTATCCGATGAGCTTGTTCAGTGGGGTCACGATGGAGGGAGACATGCCCGCGTAGGCGGCGGCGCGCTCGACGTTGGCCTCCAGGCCGTCGATCGTCTTGTCCGCCAGCACGCGCATCGTGTTGGCGAGCAGGCGGATGGATTCCAGCAGTGCCGTGCCCATCACCGGGATGGCCACGTTCAGCTCGAAGGATCCGGATGCGCCGGCCCACGCGATCGTGGCGTCGTTGCCGATCACCCGCGCGCACACCATGAGGGTGGCCTCGGGGACGACGGGGTTGACCTTGCCCGGCATGATCGAGGACCCCGGCTGCAGGTCGGGGATGTGCAGCTCGGCGAGGCCGGTGTTCGGCCCAGAGCCCATCCAGCGCAGGTCGTTGTTGATCTTCGTCAGCGACACCGCGATGGTGCGCAGGGCACCGGATGCCTCGACCAGCCCGTCGCGGTTGGCCTGGGCCTCGAAGTGGTCCTTCGCCTCGGTGATCGGCAGCTCCGTCTCGTCCACGATGAGCTGGATGACCTTCTGCGGGAAGCCCGCGGGGGTGTTGATGCCGGTGCCGACGGCCGTGCCGCCGAGGGGGACCTCCGCGACGCGGGGGAGGACGGCCTGGACGCGCTCGATCCCCAGGCGCATCTGGCGCGCGTAACCGCCGAACTCCTGGCCCAGGGTCACGGGCGTGGCATCCATGAGGTGCGTACGGCCGGCCTTCACGACGTCCTTCCACGCCTCCGACTTCTCCTCGAACGCCACGGCGAGGTGGTCCAGCGCGGGGATGAGGTCGTCGATGAGGGCCTGCGTCGCGGCGATGTGCACCGAGGTGGGGAAGACGTCGTTGGAGGACTGCGACGCGTTGACGTGGTCGTTGGGGTGGACGGGCCAGCCGAGGTCGCGCGTGGCGAGGGTGGCGAGCACCTCGTTCATGTTCATGTTCGACGACGTGCCGCTGCCGGTCTGGTAGACGTCGATGGGGAACTGGTCGGCGTGCTCGCCCGCGATGATGCGGTCGGCGGCGCGCGCGATGGCATCCGCGACGGCGCCGTCGAGGGTGCCGAGTTCCTTGTTCGCCAGTGCCGCGGCCTTCTTGATGCGCGCCAGCGCCACGATCTGCGCCGGATCGAGGGCGTCACCGGAGATGGGGAAGTTCTCCACCGCGCGCTGGGTCTGCGCGGCGTACAGCGCGTCCTTGGGAACGCGCACCTCGCCCATGGTGTCGTGCTCGATGCGGTACTCGGTCTCGGTCACGTCGTCGTCCTCCTGTTGCCGATGGGTGGTCTGGATGTCAGGGCAGCGGGTCGCCCGCGTCGCCCACGATCACGACGGGAGCCGCGGTGCCCTCGGCGAGTCGGTAGTTGGCGCCGACGATCGCCAGACGGCCTGCCGCAACGGCCTCGCTGATGAGCTCGGATGCGTGCAGCAGCTGCGTGACGGTGTCGCGCAGGTGCACGCGACCGACCTGTTCCGGGTCGATCGCGTCGTCGGCGGCCGTCGGGTCGGCGCGCTGCACGCGCCGCACGGCCGGCACGATCGAGGCGATCTGGCGCCAGATGAGCGGCGGCAGCAGCGGGGCGTCGGCCTTGACGCTCTCGATCGCGGCGCCCACGGCGCCGCACGCGTCATGGGCCAGCACGACGATGAGCGGCACCTCCAGCACCGCGACGGCGTACTCCAGGCTCCCCACGACCGAGTCGGAGATGATCTGGCCGGCGTTGCGGACGACGAACAGGTCGCCCAGTCCCTCGTCGAAGATGATCTCCGCCGCCAGGCGCGAGTCGGAGCATCCGAACAGCGCCGCGCGGGGCCGTTGTCCGCCGGCCAGTTCGTTGCGGCGTTCGACGTCCTGCCGGGGTGGCGGGGTTCACCCGCCACGAAGCGGGCATTGCCGTGCCGCATCTCATCCCACACCTCGCGGGGCGTGGCGGCGGGGGCGGTCACGGGGCCGCTCGCAGTTCGGTGATCTGAGGCGCGAGCTCCTCGGCGAGCGCGGCGGCGGTCTCGGGGGAGGAGGAGCCGTAGACGAGGATGCGGTCGGCTCCGGCTTCGGTGCCCAGCGCGTACGACACGTTGCCGGCTCGCGACGGGTCGGACACGTGGTACTCCTCCCACACGATCCCCGCGATCGTCACGGTGCCGTCGGGGCGGGTGCCGGCGAGCAGCTCGAGCGGCCACGACTCGTCGGCGTCGAAGCCCTGCGACACGCGGAGGAAGCCGGCGGTGCCGGAGGGGACGGCCACGACCGTCCACGCGTCGACGCTGCCGCCCTCCAGCGATGCGGCGTTCACGCGCCAGTCGTCGGGAAGGTCGGGGTCGAGCACGGGGCGCTGCAGCGTCTCGCTCAGCGCCGCGGCCTCGGCCGTGACATCGATGGGGGGTGGGTCGGGGATCTCGCCACGGGGCACGCCGAAGATCACCACGGCGACCACGGCGAGGATCACCCCGAGGGCGACCAGCAGATTGCGGAAGGTCTTGCTCGATCGGTAGGCCTGCGATGACGCAGCCTTGCGGGCGGCGGTCTCATCCGGAGTCTCGGGGCGGCCGAGCTCCGCCACGACGCGGGCCATCACGACTCCGACGCGTCGGCGCGGGCGGCGTCGAGCCGGCGCTTGGCCCCCAGCAGCCACTCCTCGCAGCGCGCCGCGAGGGCTTCGCCGCGTTCCCACAGCGTCAGGGATTCCTCAAGAGTGGGAGCGCCCTGCTCGAGTTCGGCGACGACGCGGACGAGCTCGTCGCGGGCCTGCTCGAATGAGAGAGCCGCGACATCGGCGGAGCCGGATTGCGACGCGGTCATGGCTTCCATCCTAGTTGTCCCCGCCCTGCGTCGCCGCCGCGCCGGACTCCTGCACCGGGCCTTCGGAGCGGGCTGCGAACGAGCCCTGCGCCACCGTCACGAGCACGTCGGCGCCCGCGGGGGCCTGCGCGGCGTCGCGCACGATGACCCCGTCGCGCAGGTGCGCGATGGCGTAGCCGCGCGACAGGGTCGCCAGCGGCGACAGTGCCCGCAGCGAGGCGCGCAGCTCCCTGGTGCGCCGGTCGTCGGCGGCCACCCGGCGATCGAGGATGTCGCGGCCGCGGTTGACCAGCATCCACGTCTCCTGCGCTCGTCCGGTCAAGAGGGCGTCGGGGGTGCGCAGCACCGGACGCGAGCGCAGCTGCTCCAGCTGGGCGATGTCATGCGAGACACGCTGGGAGAGGCGGCTGCTCAGGCGTGCGCGCAGCTGCGCGACGAGGGCGCGCTGCTCGCTCACGTCCGGCACGACGCGCTTGGCCGCGTCGGTCGGCGTCGACGCGCGCAGATCCGCGACGTCGTCGAGCAGGGGGTGGTCGTTCTCGTGCCCGATCGCGCTGACCACGGGGGTGGATGCGGCGGCCACCGCGCGCAGGAGCCGCTCGTCGCTGAAGCCCAGGAGTGTCTGCGGATCGCCGCCGCCTCGGGCGATCACGATCACGGCGACCTCGGGGTCGGCATCCAGCGCCTTCAGCGCCGCGATCGTCTCCGGAACGCACCGGTCGCCCTGCACGGCGGCGTGCTTGGTGCGGATGCGCACCTGCGGCCAGCGCAGCTCGGCGTTCCGGTGCACGTCCTTCTCGGCGTCGGAGTTCTCGCCCGTGATGAGCCCGATGAGTCCGGGGAGGAACGGCAGGCGCTTCTTGCGCGAGGCGTCGAAGAGCCCCTCGGCCCGCAGCTTCGTCCGCAACTGCTCGAGGCGCTCGAGCTGGTCGCCCAGGCCCACGTGACGCATCGCGGAGACGGCGAAGCTGAAGTCGCCCGATCGGGGGAAGTAGTCGGCCTTCACGCACGCCACGACGTGGTCGCCGGTGGCGAAATCCTTCGGGAGGCGCTGGGCCGTGCTCGACCAGACCCGGAAGGAGATCGTGGCGTCGGTGGTGAGGTCTTTCATCCGTCCGAAGATGTTGCCCCCGCGGAGGTTCCACGACGTGATCTCGCCCTCGACCCACACCGAGCCCCAGCGGTCGACGAAGCCCCGGATGGTGTCGTTCAGGCGCGCGACCGAGGTCGGAGCGTGCACGGTGGAGTCCCGCGGCGGCACGGAATCGGGCGGCGGGGGCTGCCCCGGAACGGTTTCGGGCTGGAACGTGGTCATCGCTTCTCGCAGTATTCGCGGATGGGACGGAATTCGGCCGTCGTCCAGGGGTGCACTCGTAGACTCAGAGGGTGAGCACCCCCGTCGTATCGCTGCCCGTCCCCCGCATCCCGGGGCGTCGCGGGCGGCTCCAGGATATCCCGGTCGACGGACGCAAGAAGGTGCTGCTGGCGGCACCCCGTGGATACTGCGCGGGTGTGGATCGTGCCGTGATCGCGGTGGAGAAGGCGTTGGAGCGCTTCGGATCCCCCGTCTACGTGCGCAAGCAGATCGTGCACAACATCCATGTCGTCACCGAGCTCGAAGCCAAGGGCGCCGTGTTCGTCGAAGAGGTGGATGAGGTCCCGCCCGGGGCGCACGTGGTCTTCAGTGCCCACGGGGTGTCTCCCGCGGTGGTCTCCGCCGCCGCCGATCGCGGCCTGCAGGCCATCGACGCGACGTGTCCGCTGGTGACCAAAGTGCACCGCGAGGCGGTGCGCTTCGCCCGGGACGACCACGAGATCCTCCTGATCGGCCACCTGGGCCACGAGGAGGTCGAGGGCACCGCCGGCGAAGCGCCCGACCACGTCACGATCGTGAACTCCCCGGACGAGGCCGACACCGTGGAGGTGCGCGACCCGTCGAAGGTCGTGTGGCTGTCGCAGACGACGCTGTCGGTCGACGAGACGATGGAGACGGTGCGCCGCCTCCGCGCCCGCTTCCCGCAACTGCAGGATCCGCCTTCGGACGACATCTGCTACGCCACGCAGAACCGGCAGGTGGCGATCAAGAAGGTCGCCCAGAACGCAGACCTCGTCATCGTCGTGGGCTCGGCGAACTCCTCCAACAGCGTGCGGCTGGTGGAGGTGGCGCTCGAGCACGGGGCCAAGGCCGCCTACCGCGTCGACTACGTCGACGAGGTGCAGCAGGAGTGGCTCGACGGCGTCGAGACGGTCGGCGTGACCAGCGGCGCATCCGTGCCCGAAGTGCTGGTGGACGAAGTGCTCGCCGAGCTCGCCGGCGCGGGATACCGCGACGTCGAAGAGGTGCGCACAGCCGAGGAAGACCTCATGTTCTCGCTGCCGAAGGAACTGCGCTCGGATGCGGCCGGCCGCCGTGACGCGCGGGCCCTGGGCGGACGGGGACGGTCGTGAGCGAACCGGACCCCCGCCCGGCACCGCAGTACGGCGAGTACGCCACGCCCGAGGAGCAGCGCGCGCGGATCGCCCGGCCCGACACGACCGACGCCCTCGTCGCGGGCGTGCACCCCGCCCCGCATGCGGCACCGGCGCCCGTGTCGGCCCCCGCGGGGCGGCTCACGAACTGGCGCCTCGCCGACCGCATCGTCACGATCGGTCTGCTGGTCTACGGACTGTTCAACGTGCTCACCACCGCACCGCGGCTCTTCGGCTTCGCCACCTTCGCGGACGACTACCTCGAACTGCTCGGCGTGAAGGAGTCGTTCACGAACTTCGACGCCGCCCGCGTGTGGGGCCCGATCGCCGGCACCGTGCTCATCCTCGGCTGGGCGGTGACGGCGCTGCTGTCCTGGCGGCGCCTGCGGCGCAGGCGCATCGCGTTCTGGATCCCGCTGGTCGGCGCCGTCGTCACGGTCCTCGTCGTCTCGGCGCTGCTGACGGTGCCGTTGTCGGGAGACCCGGCCTTCACCGGATTCGTGGAACGGCTCTCCACCGGCGGATGAGCCGCGCCATGTCATAGCATCGCGGGATGCCTCGCGTCCTCGCCGTGTGCGTCGTCCACCAGCTCCGCCCCGACTCGGGCTTCGTCGGCGTGACCGGCATCGACAAGCGGCCCGTGACCGGCGCGGTGCACGCAGGTCGGTACGGACTGCGCGGCGACGTGCAGGCCAGCCGCAAGCATCATGGCGGGCTCGACAAGGCGGTGTACGCCTACGCGCAGGAGGACGCGCGGTTCTGGGAGGAGCAGCTGGGCCGCGAGCTGCCGCCCGGATGGTTCGGCGAGAACCTGCGCGTGGACGGCCTCGACGTCAACGCCGCGCGCATCGGCGAGGTGTGGCGCATCGGCGAGACCGTGGAGGTCGAGGTCACGATGCCGCGCACGCCGTGCTCGACGTTCGCCCGCTGGGTGGGCGGGGCGGAGGCGCGGGGGTGGGTGCGGCGGTTCGCGCAGGAGCGCCGCCTGGGCCCCTACCTGCGCGTACGCCGGGTCGGTGCCATCCGCGCCGGCGACCCGATCGAGGTGCTGTCGGTACCGGAGGGGGCACCGAGCATCCGCGACGTCTTCCGCGCCCCGGGGTGAGACGACGGATGCCCCGACCGATCGGCCGGGGCATCCGAGGTGGGCGCTTACGCGCCGAGCGACTTGCCGTGCGAGCCCAGCTGCTGCGTGGCCTCCACCACGCGCGCGGCCATCGCCGTCTCGGCGACCTTGCCCCACGCGCGCGGGTCGTACTGCTTCTTGTTGCCGACCTCGCCGTCGACCTTCAGCACGCCGTCGTAGTTGCTGAACATGTAGCCGGCGATCGAGCGCGTGAAGGCGTACTGCGTGTCGGTGTCGATGTTCATCTTCACCACGCCGTTGCGCACCGCCAGGGCGATCTCCTCGTCGGTGGAGCCGCTGCCGCCGTGGAAGACGAGGTCGAGCGGCTTGGGGCCCGTGCCGAAGCGCTGCGCGATGCCCTCCTGGATCTCGCCGAGAAGCTCGGGGCGGAGCTTGACGTTGCCCGGCTTGTAGACGCCGTGGACGTTGCCGAAGGTCAGTGCCGAGATGTAGCGGCCGTTCTCGCCGAGCCCGAGCGCCTCTACGGCCTTCGTCACGTCGGCGACGGTCGTGTAGAGGGCCTCGTTGGACCCCTCGTGCTTGACGCCGTCCTCCTCGCCGCCGACCACGCCGACCTCGATCTCGAGGATCGCGTTGATGGCCTTCATGCGGGGGAGCAGCTCCTGCGCGATCTGGATGTTCTCATCCAGCGGCACCGCCGAGCCGTCCCACATGT
Organism: Microbacterium lushaniae; assembly: GCF_008727775.1. Lineage (NCBI taxonomy): Bacteria > Bacillati > Actinomycetota > Actinomycetes > Micrococcales > Microbacteriaceae > Microbacterium > Microbacterium lushaniae. The sequence goes on along the minus strand of NZ_CP044232.1, from coordinate 2,371,655 downwards.
GCGACTGGAAGATCGGGTTGCCGCCGGCCTTGACCTCCTCCTCGGAGGCCTCCAGCAGTGGCAGGACGAAGCCGGGGAGTGCGTCCTTGGGGCAGTGGTCGGTGTGCAGGGCGACGGTGATCGGGTAGTTCTTGGCGACCTCGGTGACGAACTTCGCGAACGCGATCGCGCCCGTGGCGCGGCCCTTCACGGTGTGGCCGGCGAAGTAGTCGGCACCGCCCGTGGTGACCTGAAGGATGCCGTCCGAACCCGCCTCGGTGAGGCCCTGCAGCACCGCGTTGATGGTCTGCGAGCTGGAGACGTTGATGGCGGGGTACGCGAAGCCGCCGGCCTTGGCGCGGTCGAGCATTTCGGCGTACTGGTCGGGCGTTGCGACGGGCATAGGGGCTCCTCGGTTGTGGAGTGGGGTTCCCGGTCACTCTAGCGAAGGGCCCTGGGCGCTTGAGAGTCCCGGTGGGACCACCCGGGACCCACCCTTCTTCCCCGCTGTAAAGAAACGCGAATCCTTCGCGGGCGGGGCGGCGGGATTCGGCCGGTTTGTGACAGCCTGCTGGATAGGCTGACCACATGGTGAGTCTGACGGCCGACATGAGCCCCCTGCATCCCGATCGCAACCTCGCACTCGAGTTGGTGCGTGCGACGGAGGCCGCCGCCATCCGTGCGGTTCCCTTCATCGGACGAGGCGACAAGGAGGCCGCCGACGGTGCCGCCGTCGACGCCATGCGGGCGTTCTTCTCCACCGTGAACTTCGACGGCACGATCGTCATCGGGGAGGGCGAGAAGGACTCCGCCCCCATGCTCTACAACGGCGAGCGGGTCGGCAACGGGCGCGGACCGCAGTGCGACGTGGCCGTGGACCCGATCGACGGCACGTCGCTGACCGCCGCCGGCCGCCAGAACGCCCTGTCGGTCATCGCGGTCTCGGACGCCGGGACGATGCTGGATGCCTCGACCGTGTTCTACATGGACAAGCTGGTCACCGGCCCCGCCGGTGTCGGCGTCGTCGACATCCGTCTGCCCATCGGCGAGAACATCCACCGCCTGGCCGCCGCGCTCGGCAAGCCCGTGGACGAGATCGTCGTATCGGTGCTGAACCGTCCCCGCCACGAGCAGCTGATCCGGGACATCCGTGAGGCCGGCGCCGGCACGCGCCTCATGAGCGACGGCGACGTCGCCGGCGGCATCAACGCGGCACGCCACAACGCTCGCACCGACATGTGCGTCGGCATCGGCGGCAGCCCCGAGGGCATCGTGACCGCGTGCGCCATCAAGGCGCTCGGCGGCCACATCCAGGGACGCCTGCGCCCGCAGAGCGACGACGAGAAGCAGAGGGGCATCGACGCCGGCCTGACGTTCGACGACCACGTGTACGAGGCCGACGACCTCGTCAAGGGCAAGAACACGATCTTCGTGGCCACCGGCGTCACCGACGGCCAGCTGGTGGCGGGCGTGCGACGCGACGGTGACTGGGTCTACACCGAGAGCGTCGTGCTGCGCAGCGCCTCCGGCACGCTGCGGCGCGTCACCTCGGAGCACCTCACCTCGAAGTGGCTGTGACCGGCTGAGACCTCAGAAGGGCGGCGGGTCGCCGTCGCGCAGGAACACCACCCGCGGGGTCGGCTCATCCACGTAATCGCGCTGAAGGGGTGAGGTCCAGCGGATCGATCCGTCGGGGAGCTGTTCGGCCGCCCACTCGGTCTCGGTCTTGAGCGTGTGATGTCGTCTGCACAGGCACGCCATGTTGCAGACATCGGTTGTTCCGCCCCGTGCCCAATCGAGGTTGTGGTCGTGGTCGCAGAGCCGCGCGGGCTGGCGACATCCAGGGAATCGGCAGTGGACGTCGCGAGCGGCGAGGAAACGTTCCATCGTGGCCCCGGCGCGATAGCGGTCGACGGCGAGAACCATTCCGGTCACCGGATGCGTGAGGATCCGGTCCCACCCCGGACATCCCGCCATCAGGCGCCGGGCCGTTTCGGCGTCGATGGGCGCCTTTCCTTCGATACTGGCGCCCCGGTCGTCCTGTCCGGCCGCCGTCAGAGCGGGGACCGTCACCTGGATCTCGGCGCGAATGGCGCCCAAACCACCGGGGAGCCTGTCTCTCGTCGGATCGATGGCCGGCTGGCCGGTCAGCAGCAGGTCGCAGAAGAGGTCGGCGCGGATCTGGTCGAGCGTGCGGGTGTCGTGCACGCTCACCCCCTCGCCCGTCGGCTGTGAAGGAGTGCCCTCGTCCGGCTCCGTGGCGATCGCGCGGATCGCTCGGGCCTGCCTGGTCAACCGGTCATGCACCGCGAACGCCTCCGCGGCGGGGAGGATGGCGCGCACCTGGGCCATCCCGTCGTCGATCTCGGTGACCGCGACCATGCGCGCCTGGACCGCGCGCTGGAACCGCGCGGTGATGGACTCCGGCCGCATCCGCTCGGCCAGCGCGACGGCGAACGCCTTCGTGCGGGCGACCGTCTCTCGCTCCGCTCGCTCGAGCACGACCTCTTCGAACGCCGCGCGCTCGCGGGGCTCCTCCACAACGGCCCCGGCGTCGCAGATCGCCATCGCGTGCCGCAGAGTGATCCGTCCCGCCGAGAGGCCGTCGACGGTGGCGGGGAACTTCTCCGTCAGTTCGAGGGCATCGTTCATGCGTCGCTGCACGGTGCGATCGTTCAACCGGAGCGCCAGGCCGATCTCGGCGGCGACCGCGCGCAGCTCCATCTCGCGCGTCTGCTGCGGCCGCGGCCTCGCTGCCATCCGGTCGAGGGCGATGCGCATACCCGCCGCGAAATGCAGGACGGCCTCGGCTTCCAGCGCGGCGACCGCTTCCTGATTCGCGCACAGCCCATCGACGATGCGGGCGAGCTCGCCGCTGTCGTCGATAGGTGCGTAATCCGACGTTCTGGACATGACATGAGCTTCGCACGTACCACCGACATTGCTGCCCGACGCCTCGTTGCGCCGAGGGGCCGGGGCTCACTGCGCCGTCGAAGCGCATCGGCACCGTGACCGAGTCGTGACGAACGCTTCCCAGGTTCGTCTGGCAAAATCGTCAGTGGTGTCGATGGGGATGCTGTTCCCAGAACCGATCATCGAGGGGTACGCCAGATGTCCGCCCAGACGAGCACGTCCGCGCCGAAGACCGGCGCACAGGCCGTCATCGCCAACGCCGTCGACCCTGCACGCCGCCCCGACGTGCTCTTCCGCGTCCGGCGCGAAGAGGGTCAGCAGATCAGCGCGTGGTGGATGGTCGGGGCCTTCGTCCTGGTCTCCGGCGCCGTCATCACACTGCTGAGCTTCGTCCCCGGCGGCGCCTGAACCCCCGGACGGCTTCTCACTCCGTCGAGTCGAGCTCGACGCGCTCCAGGTCGATGCGTTCGCGCACGTGGCCCAGGTCTGCCGCCAGCAGAGGGTCGGGGGACGCGGGAGTGACCAGTTCCGGCGCGCTCCACCGCCGGACGGCCCTTTCGACGGGCGGCCGCGGGGCCACCGCATCCAGCTTCGTGTCGTCGATGCCCGGGAAGCGCCGAGCGCTCGCGAGCACCCGGGTCTCCAGCGACCCGGCGAACCGGTTGTAGCTGTCGACGGTGCGCTCGATCGCACGGCGCAGATCGTCGGCGTGCCCGGCGAGCGTGCCGATGCGCTCGTACAGTTCGCTGCCCAGGGCGAACAGCGCTCGTGCTTCCTGCGTGACGTCCTGCTGCGTCCACGTGTACGCCACCGTCTTCAGCACCGCCCACAGGTTCACCGGCGAAGCCAGCGCCACGCGCTTGGAGAAGGCGAAATCCAGCAGGCCGGGGTCGTCCTCGAGCGCGGCGGCCAGGAGCGACTCGCTCGGGATGAAGCACACGACGAACTCGGGGCTCGAGGGCAGCCCCGCCCAATACGCCTTCTTCGCCAGAGCCTCCACGTGCCCGCGGACGGCTCGCACGTGCTTCTCGAGCAGGACCTTGCGCCGCGCACCCTCCGCGCCGTCGGCGGTCAGCGGAATGGCGCTGGCTTCGAGGAAGGCGTCCAGTGGCACCTTCGCGTCGACGGCGAGCGCTTTGCCGCCGGGAAGGCGCACGACCAGGTCGGGTCGGGCCGTGCCGCCGGAATCGGTCGTGATCGTCGCCTGCGTGTCGAAGTCGACGTAGCGGAGCAGTCCCGCCGCCTCCACGACTCGCCGCAGCTGGGTCTCACCCCACACCCCGCGCGTGCTGCCCGAGCGCAGAGCCGACGCGAGCGATTCGGTCGTCGCCCGGAGCGACTCGTCGGCCTCATGGGCGCGCCGCAGCTGCTCGCTGAGCGTCGCGAACTGACTGCCGCGGTCGCGTTCGAGCTCTTCGACCTTCCGCTGCATCGTGCCGAGGGTCTCGCGCACCGGCTCGAGGGCGCGCAGCACGGTCTGCTCCCGCCGTTCGCGCTCCTCGCGCGCGGCCTGCTCCGCCCTGGTCTGCCCCGCCAGTTCGCGGTACAGCAGCTGCTGGTGGTCCAGCTGCGCCTGCACGCCCGCCCGCGCGGCATCGGTTGCGGCAAGACGGGCGGTCAGCTGGGCACGCTCGCCGATCCCGCGCGCCGCGGCACGGGCCGTGCCCACGGCGAACCCCGCCAGAGCGCCCACGAGCACGCAGGCGATAGCGACGAGGGGGAGTGCCAGTGCGTCCATGCCGTTCATTGTGCGGGGAGCCGCCGACATCGCCTCACGCGACGGCCAGCATCCCCTCGGTGGCAGGGATGGCGGACACGCGCACGCCGGTCGTCTCGGCGAGCGCGGTCACGTCGTCGGCGGCGACGCGGCGTGCGGCGTCGATGACGATGTGCGCGCAGGCCAGCGCATCCGCGAGGGCGTCGTGGTGGGCGAACTCGCCGAACCCCGCCGCGGTGGCCACGAGCGGCAGTTGGTAGGAGGGGAGCTCGTACGTGCGCCGGGCGACCTGGAGGCTGCACAGGTAACGGTAGGGAGGGCACACGTCGCCGGTGGCTTCGCAGGCGCGGCGGAGCACGGCCATGTCGAAGCCGGCGTTGTGCGCGACGAGCACGTCGGAGCCGGCGAACGCCGTCAGGCGGTCCAGCTGCGCGCTCCACCCAGGGGCCGTCGCGACGTCTTCGGGGCGGATGCCGTGGATGCCGATGTTGAAGTCGTAGAACACGTCGTGTCCGGCGGGCGGGCGGATGAGCCATCCCGCCGTCGCCACGACGCGTCCGTCGCGCACGCGGGCCATGCCCACGGCGCACGCCGACGCATTGCTGGAATTCGCCGTCTCGAAGTCGATCGCGGTGAAATCCAGTGCCACGCTCCCAGGTTCCCGGTGGCCGCCGTCCGCGCCCGTCAGGCGCGCCGTGGCCGGCCGCATCCTCGGGCGTGTCGAGCTGCCACGGCGCGGGGGTGGGCGTGCAGAACTCAGGAGATTCCGGCGTTAGGGGGTCCCGCGCATCCGCCTCGGCCCCGGATCTCCTGAGTTCTGCACGACACGCGTGCGGGGCGGGGTCAGCGCAGAGGCGCGCCGGGCGTGTGGCGGGGACGTGAGTCCGGGCGGCGGCAGTGAGGGGTCGGGCCGGGCGCCGCGCAGAACTCAGGAGGATCCGGCGTCGGGGGTCCCGGTGTCCGTCCCGCAACCGGGTTCGTCCTGAGTTATGCGCGGCGTAGGGTCGGGGAATGGCCAGCCGCGAAGAGATGTCCACGTCGTTCGGAGCCGCAGCCGACACCTACGAGGCCGGGCGCCCGTCCTACCCCGCGGAGGCGGTGGAGTGGATGCTGCAGCCCGTGCGCGGCGCGGGACGCTCCCTGCGCGTGGCTGATGTCGGAGCCGGCACGGGCAAGCTCACCCGGGCGATCGTGGAGCACGGCGCGGAGGTCGTGGCGATCGATCCAGACGCCGGCATGCTCGAGAATCTTCGTGCCAACGTCGCCGGCGTCCCCACGTTCGTCGGACGGGCCGAGTCCCTGCCGCTGCCGGATGCGGCGGTGGATGCGGTGCTCCTGGGTCAGGCGTGGCACTGGGTCGACGTGCCTGCTGCCTCGGCGGAGGCGGCCCGCGTGCTGCGCGCGGGGGGAGTGCTGGGCCTCGTGTGGAACGTGCGGGACGAGCGCACGCCGTGGGTGCGGCGGATGACCGCCGCCATGCACGGCAGCCATGCGGAGGAGATGATGGCCGGCGGCGGCCCGAGTGTTGCCGCGCCGTTCGACGGGCTCGAAGACCGCACGTGGCGGTGGAGCCGCCCGATGACCCGCGACGACCTGTTCGCCATGGCCCGATCCCGCAGCTACGTCCTCACCGCCGAACCGGCCGAGCGCGCCCGGATCGAGCAGGCGCTGGCGGCGGTCTGTGACGAGATCGGCGCCGTCGGCGACGCGGTGGTCGACCTTCCCTACGTCACGCGCGCCTTCCGCAGCATCCGCCCCTGACCGGCCCCGCCCTCTCGCGCCCCCGCCTCTCGCGCCTCCTCGCCGTCGAGGCACCACATCCCGTCCGAAACACCCCGCGTCGCCGGGTGTCTCGGACGAATTGTGGTGTCTCAGCGCTGAGGGGCGAGGAGCCGGGCGGCGCGGGGTCGCAGCATCCGCCCACGTAGACTGGACTCCCGTGGCTCTCACCATCGCAATCGTCGGTCTCCCCAACGTCGGCAAGTCGACCCTGTTCAATGCCCTGACCAAGAATCAGGTGCTCGCGGCGAACTACCCGTTCGCGACCATCGAGCCGAACATCGGCGTGGTGAACCTCCCCGACCGGCGGCTCGAGAAGCTCGCCGAGGTCTTCGGATCGGAGCGGGTCGTGCCCGCCGTGGTGTCGTTCGTCGACATCGCCGGCATCGTCCGCGGCGCGAGCGAGGGGGAGGGGCTGGGCAACCAGTTCCTCGCGAACATCCGGGAGGCGGATGCCATCGCGCAGGTGGTGCGCGGATTCGCCGACGACGACGTCGTGCACGTCGAGGGTGCCGTCAACCCGGCGAGTGACATGGAGACGATCAACGCCGAGCTGCAGCTGGCCGACCTCCAGACGCTGGAGAAGGCGATCACCCGGTACGAGAAGGAGGTCAAGGGCCGCAAGCTCGACCCCTCGGTGCTCGAGACCGCGCGTGCCGCCGAGGAAGCCCTGCAGAAGGGCCAGCTCCTGTCGGCGTCGGGCATCGACATCGCGCCGATCAAGGAACTCGGACTGCTGACGGCCAAGCCGTTCATCTTCGTCTTCAACGTGGATGAGGCGGTCTTGACGGATGAGGCGCGCAAGGCCGAGCTCGCCGCCCTGGTCGCTCCCGCGCAGGCGGTGTTCCTCGACGCCAAGATCGAGTCGGAGCTCATCGACCTCGACCCCGAGGATGCCGCGGAGCTGCTCGCTTCAACCGGCCAGGAGGAGTCGGGACTCAGCCAGCTCGCGCGCATCGGGTTCGACACCCTCGGCCTGCAGACGTACCTCACTGCAGGTCCCAAGGAAGCGCGCGCCTGGACGATCGGCAAGGGCTGGAAGGCTCCGCAGGCGGCCGGTGTCATCCACACCGACTTCGAGAAGGGCTTCATCAAGGCCGAGGTCATCTCGTTCGACGACCTCATCGCCGCCGGCTCGGTGCTCGAAGCGCGCGCGAAGGGCAAGGCGCGCCTGGAGGGCAAGGACTACGTGATGCAGGACGGCGACGTCGTGGAGTTCCGCTTCAACAACTGAATGGCCCGTTTGGCCACGGAATTACGCGGAATGTGGCGATTCAGTCCGCACAGAGTCCGCAAAAGTCCGCAGCACGGTTTCAACGAGAGCACCCGCAGCGGCCCTCGTGCGGTCGTCGGCGGTGGGCCAAAGATGGCTGTACGTGTTGAGCGTTGTGGTCGCTTTCGCGTGTCCGAGAGCGCGTTGAACCGTCACCACATCGCACCCCGCAGCAATCAGACCCGAGGCGTAGAAGTGCCGCAGGTCGTGCAACCTGACCCCCTCGACGCCGGCCCGCTGGAGCGTCGTCTTCCACCAGTAATGAACGGTGTTCTGATGCGGTGGCTCGTTGTTCTTGCCATAGAAAAGCCACTTGTCGGCGCCGAACGTCTTCCACTTCGCGAGATGCTCGCTGAGCAGGTTCAGTAACTCCTCGGGAGCGGGGATGTTGCGCTCGGAGCCGTACTTCGGCGGACGCAGGTCGACCAGGCCGCCGGGCTTGCGCTGCACTTGTCGTCGCACACGGATCTGCCGGTGGAGGAAGTCGACATCGGGCAGCTGCATCGCCGCGGCCTCTCCGAGACGGAGGCCGGCGAACGCGCAGAAGGCGATGAAGGGTCGGAACCACTCGTCGGCCGCGGTCATGATCGCCGCGACATCTTCGGGTGTGGGGATGCGCATCGCCATGTCGGCCTTGCGCATGCGGGGGAGGGTCACCCCGAGCGAGGGATCGCTGGCGATGAGCCGGTCCCGCACGGCCGCGCGCAGCACGGAGCGCACGTTGTTGACGCGCGTCTTGATCGTCCCGGACGCGTAGCCGCCGGCGTGCATCTTCTTCACCCACGCCTCGACGTGGGAGCGGCGGATGCTGCGGAGCTCCACGTCGCGGAACGCGCATTTGGCGATCGTGAGCTTCATGGCGACGACGGTCGTCGGCGCCCACACCTGGCGCTGCGACCAATCGGCGAAGTACGCGCCGAGGGAAATGGCGCCAGCCTTCGGGTCGACGTAGGTACCGGTCACAACCTGCGACGTGACCTCGTCTAGCCACCGTTGCGCGTCGCGCTTCGTGCGGAAATGACGCGAGTGTTCCTTGCGGAGTTCGTCACGGTAGCGAGCGCGCCACGTGCCGTCGGGGCGTTGCTTGATGCTGGCCATCGGCTACCTCGTTCCGACCGTCATTATCGTCGTCGACATGCCGAAGGGCCATAGGTGCTGTCTGCAACGTTGCGCCTCCAAAATGCAACGCTGCAGCGTCTGGTTCGGAACTCGTTCTGGGTCTGGTGGGATGCAGGGCGAGTGCCGCTCAGCCTCCTAGATGCAAGTCACAGGAGTGTTCCTTGAACCCGCTCAACAACGCCAACCGAGACGGCCCGCGCCAGCACATCGGCGACTCCGCCATCGTCTTCATTGGTGAAGATACGAACCTCGGATTCCGCCCGGCTGATCGCGAGATACAGCAGGGAGAGCAACCTTCGCTTCTCGTGAGCCGGCATTGAGTTTGTCGCCATGTCTGAGAGCCCCGCGACTAGGACGGAGTCGAACTGCAGCCCAGCCAGGTACTCAGCGCTCCCGACTACCAGCCCCTTCTTGCGATATCCGACGCCCTCAATTTCACTGCGACTTGTGATGCCGCTGACGTGGAACTTGCCGGAACGGCCCATAGTCGCCGCGAGGTCGCTGTAGCGGGGCCAGTGGCGCGTATCGACTACTGCGATCGCTACGCGGCCGCGCGGGTACAAGTCGTGTACCGCGTTGACAAGGTCATTGGTTTCCGAGTCTCGCGTCCCAGATACGACAAGCTTCGGGATTGACCCGCTGCTCTTAACGGATTCCACACGTGAGAAGTCAATATCCCAGTCCTCTCCGAGTTCGAGAGTCGGAAACTCAAGGTGCACGTGCTTAATTAGATCGAGAATTTGGGGAGTGAAGCGGTGGACTGAGGTGAGCTCCAGGTTAGTAACGTCCCCAAACCCATCATCCATCGCGTTGCTTGTCGCTTGGGATTGCGTCTCGTCTGCTGCGCCGCCGATGAACGCCTCTGAGGGCGACTGGCGAGGATCGAGGGCCATGAAGATTCGGGGGTATCGCTCGACGTCTCTCGTGAGGAAATGGAGGACTTGCCGTTCAAGCGGACTGAACAAGTGGAACTCATCCACAAAGACCAAGTCGTAGCCCACCGACCGGCGCCCGCGATTCCACGCATGCCCTGTGAGGTAGCCCAGGAAGTCCGCGAGCACTTGATCAGAGGTGACGAGAGACCGCTGGTCCAGGTTCTCCATGTACCGCTCGTACAACTTGAAGATGACGCGCAGGTCGCCAGGCTCTGAAACAGGCATCATCCACGAGGACCTTGCGGTGTGCATGTAGCGAGCCTCAGAACCGGCGCCAGGGAAGATCCCCGCCGCTCCAATGACCGAGCCGAACTCCACGAGCAAGTCCCAACAAAGCGCTAATTGCGCGGAGGGATCATTGGTATCCAGTCGTGCCCGGAGGCCTTCGCTGGTAGTAGATCGATAGGTGATCCAGTCGGACGCGACGAATTCGCGCACAACCTCAATCACCTGGTCAAGTTGTGCTCGCTTTCCGCTGAAACTGTCATCGCCGATTACAACCAAGTCGCTGCCGGCGTGAGTAGTCTGCGGTGCGAGACTTTGCGCGAGGGCAAGGAGAGGGAACACGTCGATCTCCGGAAGGGTGCCGAGTCCGAGCTTGTCGATGTTATTCGCGATTTGAGTGGCAAGTGCCCAGCTATGTGTCACGATCAGGATCCGTGGTTCGTCGCCTTTCTCGCGACCCAAGACCGCCTCGCGGACCGCTTTTAGCGTGATTGCTAGCGTTTTCCCTGATCCAGCAGGGCCTCGTAGGCGGATCGCTTGCTCGGTTGACGCTTCGATGAACGCCCGCTGCTCTGTGGTGGCAGCCCCCAGCCACCCGTCAAGGGTTTGGTCCTGGGGCCCGCTCGTTTCGATCGCGGGGAGAAACATGTCGACCTGCCCCGAGCTGTCCCGGGCAAGGTGGTCGAAGTAGGTCATCGCCTCGGTAAACGCAGTCCCCCAGCCGGCGAGGACGGTTGAAGGGAGCACCTGCGCCTCGGCGGCGAACTCTTCCAGCTCCGTCTTATTGGCCGCTGTCGTAGCTCGCCAGAAGATCACGGCATTGTTCGCTGATTGAGTCACCTCCGCGATCCAACGGGTAGACCCCTCGTCGGGGTTACCAGAGGCGAAGAACGAAGCAAGGTTGTTCAGTTTGAACGGATGCCAACCACGGGGGAGGGCTAGAGGAAGCGTCCTCGCCCTCTCGGCGAACGAGGCGATGCGTCCAAGAACTTCCCCACGGCGCCCCTTCAAGTGCGATGGGACCAAGGACTCTCCGCGGAAGTCTTGCCGACAGATCACGACTCGCTGGCTATCCTCCCGGTCGCCGGCCGCCACGACATAAAGCGCGTCCTCTCGCTCGATGAGATGTAGCGTCGCTGAGTCGCCGACGGCCTCTAGTGCGATGCCGGACGCTAATTCTCGGAGGGCCGCGGTAGACGCGACGAGATACTTCATGCGACGACTCCTTCGAAAGCGCTTGCATAGCGTCCCCGGGACAATTCGTACTCTGTAGGCAGCCCGATGGGCATGAAGACCATGGCGAACTGCTGCACTAGCGCGTGAGAGTACCGATCGGGGAAGCGAGAAATGCGGTGATACTCGTGCGAGGTTCTGTCCGTGGAGAGGGCTACATCTTGTTCCCAGACTTGCTCGATCTGCCGAAGGTACGCGAAGTATCCTTGCGAATGCCCTGGGGCGATAGAGCTCAGGAACAGGGCGTCGCCCGGCTGCTGCTTGAAAAGATTCGTGACCGTCGAGCGCAACCGCGAGGCAGCGTTCGCGCGCGACTGCGGGTGGTTGTGAAGTAGCTGAGCTTCCAGCAGAGCTGCACTGGCCAACTCGAACGTGTGGTGGACCTCATTTACCGCTCTCAAGCCCCGCGCGAGCCGTTCGACCGTTGCGCTTTGGGTCGGGTCTGCTCCGAGCGCAGCCGGTATGTCCGTTGGGGACTCGACCTCGAGTACCCATTCCATGAGGCGCTCGTCAGTGATTCGCCAGGAGCCAATCTTCGCGACCTCCTCTTGCAGTTCTCGTACGAACCGTTCGCTAGATAGGGCTTGCTGCTTAGGAAGATGCATGGCCAGGAGGTATTCCTCGGCTGTGATGAGTGGCACGCACGTGATCCGGCCTCGATGCTTGTTGTTCGCAAAGTCGCAGTCAGCAGTGATGACCAGAAGATGGCGCTTCCACATGGACGTGGTCGGGTCGAGATGCTCCAGCACGTCTCCCTGTCTCAGCGGTGCTGATGCAGTCGCCGCCGTTGCCTCCGCGAACTCTTGCTCCATGTATCCCCCGATGAGCTGCTCGAACTATACAGAGTTACCGACCAGTGTCCGGAACTCCAGATACTCATTTCACTGCGACGAGCCCGCGGACGACATGCCGATGCCTGAAGGATGAGTAGGAGTCGAAAGCGATAGCGATGCACGCAGGCACCAAGTGGGGGATGGCTCTCGAGGGCTTGAATTCACTGGCATCGCACGTCAACCTGGTTGCATGACGAAAAGGAGACAAAAGAAGCCGATTGTCGGTGCTGAGCGCTCCTCGACCTCCAGCTCGGATGACGAGCGTCAGTCGAATGGAGACGAGGTTCTTGGAGTCAATCAGCAGCGCTTCGACGCGTTCGGGCGCCCGCTCGATGCTCCACGGGTCGAGCAGGCGGCGCGGGGTCCGGTGGCCACCGGACAGACGGGACGATCGCCTTCGCGAATCGGAAGCGGCGTGGCGACACGGATCGATCAGGGCGGAGCATCTCGCTCCGTCGACCTCAGACGCATCGCCGATCTGTCGAAGGAGCTCAGCAAGCTGCACAGACACGAACGGGCGCTGCTCGCCGAACGCGATGTGCTGGTCCAGAGGCTCAGGAGTGAGGGAGAGTCATGGGCATCCCTCTCGTCGCGGACGGGCCTGAGCCGTCAGGCGCTCAGCAAGCGAACCTCCTCGACCGATTGATAAGTCGCTGGCGCGAGCGGTCTGCTGCATGCGGTTCTGATCTTCCCGGACTCGGATGAGGCATTGGACACCCTCGCTGCAGGTGTGACCGGCGCACCTCACCGTTCCACGTTCGATAGCCTCGTAGTCCGCAGAAAGTCCGCAAGACGTATGAATCCGTACGAGTTCAAACGGACGAGAATGCGGCGAAACCCGCGGAAAATCAAGGGTTCTGCAGGGATGTGAAACTCGACGCATCCATCATCAAAGGTCCGCTTCAACAACTGAGCGGCTTGGTTCCTCCGCCGGCAGCGATCCCTATGCTGGCGCGCATGACACGCATCCTGGTCACGGGAATGTCGGGCGCCGGCAAGTCGACGTTGCTCGCCGAGTTGGCGCGGCGAGGACGACTCACGGTGGACACCGACTACGACGGCTGGGAATTGCCGAGCGGACTGTGGGACGAGCACCGTATGAGCGAGCTCCTGGAGCGACACGACGACGTTGTGGTAGCGGGGACGGTCGAGAACCAGGGGCGGTTCTACGACCGGTTCGATCACGTGGTGCTGCTCAGCGCGCCGGTGAATGTGCTGATCGAGCGCGTCGCGACGCGGACGAACAATCCCTATGGGTGTACAGCCGAGCAGCAGACGGAGATCCGCCGATACGTGACGGAGGTCGAACCATTGCTCCGTCGTGGAGCGAGCATCGAGCTCGACGGACGCCGCGGCATCGAAGAGCTGGCTGACGCGATCGAGGCGCTCGCATAGCGAACTCGTCGGTGCACAGGTTGTTCTGTGCCGTAACGGGACCTACCCGGGGCTCGAGGAGGACCTCGTGTCGCTTGACCATCACGATGGCTCGGTCGCGTGCACGAGACCGCAGGTGAGGCACGACCACGCCACGAGGAACCGCTCCTCGTCCAGGATTTCGAAACGCAGCGGATCGCCGCACGTGGGGCAGGTACGGGGATCGGGCGGCGTATCGATCACGTCTCCAGCCTAGGAACGCGCTAGGACCCGAGGGCCGACGCGCCGGTCGTGGGTCCTCGGGCCGGCGAGCGGGTCGCTGGTTCTCACGCCTGCGATGCCGTCCCGAGGGGCGCAGCAGGGGACACGACCCGGGGGCGCAGACCCACGGCGATGAGGTGTACCGCGAACCAGATCTCGAAGGCGAAGACGGGTGCGGCACAGAGGCCCGCGATCGTTCCGCCCTGCGGAATCGCCCCGAACAGCTGCGCCGAGTTGCTCACCAGCACCAGCGTGCCGCCGACGATGCCGAGCACGGCGAGTGCGCGGGGGACGACATGTGCGTCGAGGAGCAGCCAGCCCAGGATGATCGTGTTCACGCTGATCACCAGGCCCTGACCGACAAGGAATGCGGCGGTGTGCAATGCGACGAGAGTCTCGTCCAGCGGCGCGCGCGGCGCCGTCCACAGCAGCACGAGCATCGGCAGCGTGCCGGCGGCGATGACGGAGGCTTCCAGGGCGCGCAGCCCGGCGAAGGTGGCAGCGCGAACCTGGCCGACGTCGCGCAGCAACACCCACAGCAGGATGCCGGTGGCCAGGCACCCCGCGGCGAGCACCAGTTCCAAGGCCACCCCCAGTGGGAAGCCATCCGCCGCGTACGCCGCGACCGCGGTGATCGATGTGATGTGCGTGACCAGATACAGGATGCCGGCGGTGCGGGCGTAGGTGCGCGGGCGTGTGGTCATGGTCTGCCGATCTTCGAAGGTATACGCCGTACACCGACGCACTCACACCATAGGTATACGCTGTACACGTGTCAAGTTCCGCGCCCCGCCGACCGCTCGATCGTGAGCGGGTGCTCGAGGCTGCGAGCGCGCTGGCGGACGAGGTCGGCCTCGAGGGCACGAGCATGCGCCGGCTGGCCGACGCGCTCGGGGTCACCGCCATGGCCCTGTACAAGCACGTCGCCAATCGGGAACAACTGATCGACGGCATGCTCGATCGGCTCGTGGCGAGCATCGAGGTCCCGGCGGACGGCCTTCCCTGGCAGCAGGCGCTGCGCGCCCGCATCCGCTCGGCCCGGGCGGTCATGGGTGCGCACCCGTGGGCGCAGGCCGCGATCGAGACGCGGGCGACGGCGAGCCCCACGGTGCTGGCCTACATGGACTCGCTCATGGCGATCATGTTCGACGGGGGCCTGTCGGCAGACCTCGTGCATCACGCCATGCACGCGCTCAGCACACGGATGTGGGGGATCACGCGCGACGTGCTGCCCACGCCTGCGGTTCCCGACGATCCCGGCGAGCGGGCGCGGGCCATGTCGGAGTTCGCCGCTGCGTACCCGGCGATCGTGCGGATGGCGACGACCGCCCCGCATGCGGCTGCGGCGTGCGACGACGACGCCGAGTTCGCCTTCGCGCTGGACATCCTGATCGACGGATTCACGAGACTGCACCAGCAGGGATGGACATCATGAAGAAGACCGTGACCTCTGGATTCGGTGAGTCGATTTCGCGCGACGCACAGTCGGCGTGGATGCAGGCCTCACGACCGAATACCGCTGCTGGGAGCGACCGTGACTCATGAGCGAATGATCATCACGCCTGGCGGCAGGGACACGGAGCTGCGCGCGCGGCTCCTCGCATGGGACATCCTCGGCGTGTACGCGGATGCCGACAGGCCCGCAGATGATGCGGAGTACGACGACCTGATCCGGCCGATCATGACCTGGTTGGGAGAGGGCGCGGACGCCGACGAGGTGAGCGCGCGGCTCGTTCGATTCCTCCGCGCCGACTATGGCCTCACGGTGAGCGACGAGAAGGCTGAGGTCGAGTTCGCGCGGACACTGGTCGAATGGTGGCGAGCTGCCGCCGGTTGACGGACGACACCCGTGGCATGCGGCACGATGTTCCTGTGATGACCATCGGACGGCCTCGCGCCGTGACAGGCGTACGAGTGTTCCTTGGCGTCGCACTGGCTGTGGCCGCGGCCTGTCTCGTGTGGCTGCTCGTCGCGTGGGAGGTTTCCGGGC
This sequence comes from Microbacterium lushaniae, assembly GCF_008727775.1. Lineage (NCBI taxonomy): Bacteria > Bacillati > Actinomycetota > Actinomycetes > Micrococcales > Microbacteriaceae > Microbacterium > Microbacterium lushaniae. The sequence continues at coordinate 2,356,024 of NZ_CP044232.1, read as the reverse complement.
CCTGGGCGCCCCAGACCATCCTGCCCGGGGTGATCGGCGCCGTCGCTCTGGTCGCTCTGGGAGCGGGCTCGGCGCTCTCCTCGCGGTTCGCAGACGCCGCCGTCACGAGCGAAGGGCTCTCGATCCGCCCGGCGGTGGGGAGGAGCCGGACGGTGCCGATGACGGGCATCGATGAGGTCGTGGTGCTGCGCTCCCTGCTCCTGCCGACCCGCGTCGCAGCCACGCCGCCGCAGCGGGTGGTGCTCCGCTCGCAGGGGCGCACGGTCGCCGGGTTCACGCCGCGCGATGCCGAGCTCGTCCGGGAGCTTGCGGCCGGGGGTCTCTCGCCGCAGGTCGTCGCGACCCCTCTCACTCCGCTCCAAGCTCATCGCCGTTATCCCGGATCGGTCAGCCTCGCCGAGCGCGGCGCGGTTCCCGCCCTGTGGGCGCTGGTGCTCCTCCCTCTCGTCATCGCCATCGTCGTCATGTGGGACGCGGTCGTGGGCTGAACGACGCGTCCTGCGGTCCGAGCTTCTCGCTGCGGAGATCGCGTCTCCCGGAGCCCGCGGATGATCCGCTAATCTGACTGCGGTGGCACGGCCACCGACACGCTTCCACGTGACGACCACGTGAATCATCGCGGAGAGGCCTGAGTCGCTCAGGACATGTCCGGATGGGGTGCGGCGCACGAGTGCGCCGACTTCATTCGCCGATGCGTGACATCGGCTGACGAAAGGACATGGCATGTCGTCGAAGGACGAGAAGAATCTCGCACAGGTGATCGAGAAGATCGCCCACATGGACGAGCCGAGACGTTCGGTCATGCAGCAGGTGCATGACATCGTCATGGCTGCCGGCCCAAACCTGAAGCCGCGGATCTGGTACGGGATGCCCGCCTACGCGAGGTCGGCGAGCACACCCGCGCTCGTGACCTTGCGCAACGACGAACGACTCAATCTCGCGATCACCGAGAAAGCGGACTTCCGGGCTGCGGGTGGCGTCGACGGGAACCTCATGCCGGCCGCGTGGTACTTCGAGACCGTGGACGCGGTCACCGAGAAGCGCATCGCGGAGATCATCCGATCCGTGGCCGACTGAGCCCTGCGCGCGGCGGCCGCTGAGGCCGCCGCGCGTAGCGCGACAGGCATGCGCGATGAGAGCCGCTGCGCGCGCAGCAGGTCGCTCCCGGACGCGGCGCACTCGGCCGATCACGTGCACCTCACCAGGCTGCGGGGCGTCAGGGGGCAGGCTGGCCGACTCGCCCGCGCCGCGCGACGAGCCGGTTGAGTCGCTCCGACATGAGCAGACCCAGCACCACGAGCACGCCGAGGAAGAGCGGGAAGACCCACATGCCCGCCCACGCCGAGAGCGCGCCGAAGAGGGGCGGAGCGAAGGTGGAGCCGGTGTACGCCGCGGCCATCTGGATGCCGATGATGGCCTGCGAGTTGCGCCGGCCGAAGTTGACCGGGGTGGAGTGGATGATCGCGGGGTAGATCGGGGCGCAGCCGAGCCCCGCGAGCACGAGGCCGGCGAGGGCGAGCGCGTCGGTCTGCACCGGGAGCGCCAGCATCACGACACCGAGCCCCACCGTCGCGAAGCCGCCGCGGATCAGCCGACGATCACCCAACCGATCCGCGAGGAAACCGGCCAGGAACCGCCCGGCGGTGATCCCCAGGAGGAACAGCGAGGCGAACGCGGCCGCCGTCGCGGGGGTGACCCCCCGGTCGGTGACCAGCCAGGTCGATGCCCACAGGATCACGGTGGTCTCCAGCGCGCAGTAGGCGAAGAACGCGATCAGGATCGACACGACCCCCGGGATCCGCAGCGCCCCTGCCAGCGGCACGTGCAGACCGCCCTTGCCCGACGGCTCGGCTTCGGCCGCGTGGTCGTCGGGGATGCGTGGGTTGACCTTCCCCCACAGCGGGAGGCTGACCAGCAGCACGAACGTCAGGGCGGCCTGGATGACGCCGACGATCAGGTAGGCGCTGGACCATCCCAGCTCGGCCGTCAGCACGTAGCTCATGATGAACGGGCTGATCGACGCGCCCAGGCCCCAGAAGCTGTGCAGCCAGTTCATGTGCCGTGCGGCGTAATGCAGGGCCACGTAGTTGTTCAGGGCGGCATCCACGGCACCGGCCCCGAGCCCGAAAGGAATGGCCCACAGGCACAGCATCCAGAACGAATCGGAGACGGAGAATCCCACGAGGGCTGCGGCGGTGAGCCCCACACTGACCGCGGTGACGAGACCGGCTCCGAATCGGCGTGTCACCCGCTCCGACGCGAGGCTCGAGAGGATCGTGCCGCCGGCGATGATCATCGTCACGATGCCCGCGAAGGCCACGGGAACGTCGAGATCCCGGTGCATCACGGGCCAGCCGGCGCCGATGAGCGAATCGGGAAGGCCGAGGCTGACGAAGGCGACGTAGATGATCGCGAGGAGGAGCGAGTACACGGCTCGGCGGTGTGCCTTTCAGGGGAAGTGGCCGCGGCAGGGCGCGGCGGCACACCGTAGACGGTACCGGCTCGCGACTCGCGATCTCGTCCGCGCCCGCGTCGAGGATCAGCTCGGGGCGACGCGGCGGAGTGGAGCCGCACCGGGAAGCCCTGCGCCGGTGCGTTGCCGGAACGGTGACGGGATGACCGCCACTCCCGGTGCGCGTCAGCCCAGCTGTGCCAGCCCGTCGAACAGGCCCAGCTCGTTCGCCGCGGCACGGGCGATGAAGAATCCGACGATGCCGATGATCCAGGCCGTGTTCTCGCGGCCGGTGCGCTCCATCCATGCGGCCAGGCGTGCCAGCGGACGCGCGACCAGCGGCGCAGCGACGATCCGCAGGGCCAGCAGCACGAGGGCGGGCAGCACCATCACCGCGCAGTAGGCCGCCAGAGCGGCGAACCGCACGGGCATGCCCAGTGGCGCCTCGGCCAGCATCCCCATCGCCACGAGGTAGGGCAGCATCGTGGCGACCTCGATGACCCCGGCGCCGACGGCCACCGCCATCACGGCGCCGGGCGATGCGTCGCGGGAGAGCAGCCGATCCCGCCAGCGCGCGAGCCGGGCGCTCCGCACCGGTGCCGTCGCGGTGCCGCCGGCCGATGCGGACGACAGCTCACCGGATCGCCCGGTCCCCTCCGCCCGGGTCTCGGCCTTCTTCGACCCTCCGGCGCCCATGACGATCGCGGTCACCAGGAGCCCTCCGCCCACGACGAGCTGGAGCACCTGACCCGGGGTGGAGGACAGGACGTCTTGCGCGACATCGACGAGGTTCACCAGGCCGAGCGTGAAGAGGACGCCCACGGCCAGGTAGAAGCCCGCGATCGTGACGAGGTAGAGAAGAACGCGTTCTCCTCGCACGCGGCCGGGAGCGAGCAGAAGGAACACGGGGATGAGGAGCGTTCCGATGCTGAGCCCGTCCACGAGGGCGAGCACGGTGAGCGTGATCGGCAGGGGGGCGTCCGAGACGATGTCCATGTCCCCACGCTGGCCCGCCCGGCGGGGGAGCGGATCGGGCGGAAGGGGGAAGCAGTGGCCACGTCGGGTCGTCCTTTCGACGGATATCGCCGCGCAGGGCCGACGTGGTTGCATGAGAGGGTGAGCGAGAGCCCAGCCGTCGTCCGGGCATCCGTGACCGCATGGGTACGGATGCGCCGCGGCGCGGCGGAAGCGCTGGGATACGCCGCGTTCACAATCGTCGCGGCTGCGCTCGGATTCGTCGGGCTGTGGAGCCTGTTCTCGGTGCTTCCCGAACCCGTCTCGCCGTGGTGGTCGCTGCTCACGGGGCTTCCCGCCTGCACGCTGGTGGTGTTCCGCTCGCGGGCACCGCTGGCGCTTCTCGGCGTCGCACTCGCGCTGTTTTTGATCGATCTGCTGACGGTCGGTGGCGTGGTGACCCTCATCGTCGTACTCGATCTCCTCTACGCGGCCACGGTGGCGGCATCGCCGTCTCGCCGGCGCGGCATCCTGGTGGGCATCGCCGTCGCGGTGGCAGGGATGACGGCGGCGGCGCTGACCCGCGTCGACGACTTCCGCGTCGGCATCCTGATCGGACTGCAGCTCGGTGCGCTCGCCGGCATGGACTACTGGTACGCGACGTCGGTCGCACAGGCTCACGAGCTCGTCGCGCTGCATCGTGAACGCGCCGAGGAAGCTGCCAGGCAGGCCGTGCGTGAACGCGGCGAGGTGGTGCGCCGGGAGCGCGAGCAGATGGCGCGCGAGCTGCACGATGTGGTGGCCGGAGACGTGTCGGCGATCGCGATCCGCGCCGAGGCGGCGCTCTCGGTCGACGGCCCACCCGAGTCCGATCGTGCGGCCCTGCGCGCTGTGCGCGACTCCAGCCTTCAGGCGCACGAGGCGCTGCGATCGATGATCGCCGTCCTGCGCAACGGCGACGGTGACGTCGCAGCTCGGGGCCGGGACGCCCTGCCCGGCCTCGTGGCGGAGGCCCGTCGGCGCGGACTGAGGGTCACCGTCGACGACTCGCTGCCGCAGGGGATCCCCTCACCGGTCGATCACGCCGTGACGCGCATCGTCCAGGAGTCGCTGGCGAACTGTGCGCGTCATGCCGCCGGTGCGGACGTCGATGTCGTGCTGAGCGCGGGGAGCGAGGGGGATGTGCACGTGCGAGTGGACTCGCGAGGCGGCGCTGCCGTGACCACCCCGCCCATTCAGGGAAACGGATGGGGGCTGGATCTGCTGCGCGAGCGGGCGCGGGCGCTGGGCGGCCGGCTGGAGGCGGGACCCGACGGCGACGGATGGTCGGTGCGGGCCACGCTGCCGGCCCAGGTGCCGGCATGACCGGCACCCAGCCCCGCGTCCTCCTCGCAGACGATCACGGCGCCATCCGCGAGGCTTTGCGGATCATGCTGGAAGCCCACGGAGTCGCCGTCGTCGGCGAGGCCGCCGACGGCGCGGTCGCCGTCCGCAACGCCGCCGCCCTGCGGCCGGATGTCGTCCTCATGGACCTGCGGATGCCGGGGACGGACGGCGTGTCGGCGACGCGGGAGATCGTGGACGCGGGATGGGCGCACGTGCTCGTGCTCACGAGCTTCGACGAGGACGAGCTCGTGGCCGGAGCCCTCCGCGCCGGCGCCGCCGGTTTCCTGCTGAAGACGGCGGATGCGGTGACCCTCATCGACGCGGTGCGACGCGTCGCGGCGGGGGAGGGGGTGCTCGATCCCCGGGTCACGCGACGGGCGCTGGCCCTGATCCCGCGAGGCGACGACGTTCCGGCCCCGGGCGGCGATCGGCTGAGCATGCTCACCGCCCGGGAGTGCGAGGTGCTCGAGGCGATGCGGGCCGGCCGCTCGAACTCGCAGATCGCTGACGAGCTCGGGATCTCGCTGGCGACGGTCAAGACGCACGTGTCCAACGTGTTGTCCAAGCTCGGCGCGCGCAGCCGATCCCACGCCGTGGCGCTCGCCGCCGGAGCCGCCGACGGGTGAGAGGTGCCACGATGGCTTCATGAGTGTGCATCTCCTCACCGGCGCCGGTTCCGGCATCGGGTCCGCGCTCGCGACGCGTTTGCGCGCCCGCGGCGACGACCTCGTCCTCCTGGCGCGCAGCGCGGCACGCGCCGCGCAGCTCGAGCAGCGGTTCCCGGGCGCGCGGACCGTCGCCGCCGATCTCGCGGCGCCGACCGAGCTCGCGTCCGCGCTGGCGCAGCAGGAGCTCCCCGACCGGCTGGACTCCGTCATCCACGTCGCCGGCGTGGTCGACCTCGGCCCCGTCGCCGACATGCCCGTGGCGCTGTGGACGGCGCAGGTGAACGTGAACCTCGTCGGGCCGGCGGAGCTGACCCGGCTGCTCCTCCCGGCCGTGCGGGCGGCGCAGGGGCAGATCCTGTTCGTCAACTCGGGGGCGGGCCTGCGCGCCGCCCCCGACTGGGCCGCGTACGCGGCATCCAAGCACGGGCTGAAGGCGCTGGCCGATTCCCTGCGGGCGGAGGAAGCCCCGCACGGCGTGCGGGTGTCATCGGTGTTCCCCGGGCGCACGGCGACGGCGATGCAGGAGCGGGTGCACGAGCAGGAGGGCAAGCCCTACGACCCTGCGGCGTTCATCGATCCGGAGTCGGTGGTCACGAGCATGCTCACGGTGCTCGACCTCCCGCGTGACGCGCAGATCCCGGAGCTGACGATCCGACCGGGGGTCTGACCCGGTTCCACGCGGACGGCTGCGGGCGCGCCTATCGTGGAGCTGCCGATGCCGTTCACCCTTGCCGCTCCCGTCCACAGCGAACTGCTCATCAAGAAGAGCAGGTTCCTCGGCTGCGTCGAGCCCGTCGCCGGCCGGGAGGACGCCGTCGCGCGGGTCGGTGAGCTGCGTGCGGAGCATCCCGACGCCCGGCACGTCTGCTGGGCGCTGATGGCCGGCGGGCACTCCGCAGCGAACGATGACGGCGAGCCCGGCGGCACGGCGGGGCGCCCCATGCTCGACGTGCTGCGGCATCAGGAGCTCGAGGGCGTGCTGGCCACTGTCGTGCGTTATTTCGGCGGCGTGAAACTGGGTGCCGGCGGACTCGTCCGCGCGTACACGGATGCGGTGGCTCAGGCCCTCCTCGGCGCCGAGCGCGTGCCGCTCATCCGGATGCAGATGCTCCGGGTGCAGGTCCCGTACGCGTTCGAGGGGGCGCTGCGCCGTGAGCTCGCCGCCCACGACGCGGTGCTGGAGGATGTGCGCCACGGGGCGGACGTCGAGATCGCACTGCAGGTGCCGGCGGATCGGGTAGGCGCGCTCGTCGCCCGCATCGACGACGTGTGCCAGGGTCGTGCCGTGTGGCTCGCGACCGCTTGAGCGTGGTCGTCCGATCGAATCGGACGCGAACTGTCGGGCGCGCGCATCCGCGGGAGACGAACCTTGATCGGGAAGGGAGCCCCCGTGATCGAGATCCTCAACCGTCTGGTCGACGAGGTCGAAGCGCATCTCAACGATGACCTCGACCTCGACGCGCTTGCGCGGGAACTGGGGACCACCGGCTACCACGCGCGCCGTATGTTCGCCTCGCTCGCGGGGATGCCGGTGTCGGAGTACGTCCGCCGTCGACGGATGACCGTCGCGGCGGGCGACGTCATCGGTGGCGAGGATCTCCTCGCCACCGCCGTGCGCTACGGATACGGGTCGACCGAGGCATTCGGTCGCGCATTCCGTGCGGTGCACGGCGTGAGCCACGGTGACGTCCGTCGTGACGGCGGTCCTCTTCGCAGCCAACCGCAACTCAGGTTCCGCCTGACCGTCGAAGGGACCACCCCCATGGACACCCGCATCCTCCCGCGCCCCGCTTTCCGGCTCGTCGGGCACGCCGCCCGTGTGCCGCTTCAGTACGAGGGGGTCAATTCCGCCATCCAGGAGCACATCGCGTCGCTGCCAGCGGCCGAGCACGAGCGGCTGAAGCTGTTGAACAGCACAGAGCCGGCCGGGCTGCTGCAGGTGAGCGCGGACGTCGACCCGGATGACCCAGAAGGCAGCGAGCTGACCTATCTGCACGGCGTCGCCGTCGAGGCGGGGACCGCCGTCCCTGATGACCTCGACGTCATCGACGTGGAAGCGGGGGAGTGGGCGGTCTTCCGGACTTCCGGCGAGCACCCCGCTGCGCTGCAGGCAGCGTGGGCCGCGACGGCCACCGAGTGGTTCCCCTCGAACCCGTGGCGGCTGCGACCGGGACCCGCCCTGGTGGCCGTGCTCGAGCGCGCGCCCGACTTCCGTACCGCCACGTGCGACCTGTGGCTGCCCGTCGAGCACGCCTGAGTCGGGGGACCGTGGGCCTCACACGTAGAAGCGGCTGACGCGGGTCGTCCCGCCGGCATCCGTCCACTCCACCAGGAGCGCGGCGACCGCCGGACCGGCGAGCTGGTCGCGGAGGGCGAAGCCGAACTCTTCGCCCGGGCCGACGCCCGCCGGGAGGGGGGCCGAGAACGTCAGCGTCTTCCCGCCGGAGGGCACGCGGAGGCGATCGAGCCGGATCGTCTCTGCACCGAGGTTGCGCAGGACGCCTCGCCCGCTCCGGACGGTCAGCTCCAGGGAGGCGGGCGCGTCGTCGGCTCGTCTGCCGGCAGGGCTCGGCCGCACCGTGGGTGCCGCATCCGGGGCGAGCGGTGCCCCCATCCGCGGCAGCTCGACCGTCGATCCGGCCGACCCGGCCACCTCCCGCAGACCCGCACGCGTCCGGAGGTCGCGGACGAAGGCGGCGACGGCGACCGCGCTCGCGGCGATCGAACCCAGGGCCCCGAGGTAGGCGGGAAACGTCGTACTCCAGAAGTCCGGCCACGTCATACCTGCACGCTAGTGGCGCCACCGGCGCGCGCAAGGTCGCCGGAGTGCGGGAGGTCCGTCCGTCATCCGGGAGAATGGAAGCATGACAGTCGCAACGCCCCAGACCTTCGAACCCGATGGCCGCGCCATCCCCTTCGTCGATGAGGGCGAGGGGCCGGTGGTGGTCCTGCTGCCCGGTCGTGGGCTGAACATCTCCTACCTCGGCACGCTCGCCCACGTCCTGGTCGAAGAGGGCTTCCGGATCGTGCGGATCGGCTCCCGCACGCCTGCGCCGGACGCTGCGGTCACGATGCACGACCTCGCGCAGGACGTCGTCGACGTGCTGGATCGGCTGAGCCTGGACTCCGCATGGGTCGGCGGTCACGCCTTCGGCGGTGCCGTCGCCCGCACGGTGGCGCTGGATCACCCCGACCGCACCGAGGGGATCCTCCTGATGGGGGTCGAGGGCACCGAGCCGCTTGCAGCCGACGTCGTGCAGGCGCTGCAGGCCGCGTTCACGGAGGCGGCGGGGCCCGCGCCCCTGGATGCCATGCCCGTTCTGGCCGGCGGATCGGTCGACCCGACGTGGGCATGGAACGTCTTCTCCCGTGCGCGCGAGAGCGCCGTCGAGCCGATGCAGACGGCGGCCCTGGCGGCGACCCCGTCGGACGAGTGGATGCGGCTGGCCCCGAGCCTGCCCGTCCTGATCCTGCAGGGCACCGAGGATCGCGTCACCGTTCCGGCCAACGGTGATCAGCTGCAGGCCTCCGCCGCCGATCGCGCCAGTGCCGCGCGCATCGACGGCGGCGGCTACCTGTTCCCGATGACCCACCCGGGGGAGATCGGAATGCAGATCGAGGATTACCTCGCCTGGGACTGACCCCGCGGGGCCGTGTCCGCGGCCCCGTCTACTCTTGCGCCATGGCCACGCTCGAGGATGTGCACGTGATTGCGGGGAAGCTGCCCGGGACCGAGGAGCGCGCCACAGCGGCGGGTGCCGGCTGGCTCGTGCGAGGCAAGCCCTATGCCTGGGAGTGCCGTCCGTGGCCCAGCATCCCAGCCGACATGCGCGAGATCATCGCCGCGGAGCTGGTCGTGGGAGTCAAAGTGGGCGAGCCGATCGACGCGCTTGCCCTGGTCGACATGGCGCCTGATGTCTTCCTGCGGACGACCACGCGCTGGGGCGAGCCCAAGGTCGCCTTCCGGATGGCGGCGATCGACCCGGAGCATCTCGTCGAGCTGGTGACCGAGGCCTGGCGCACCCAGGCTCCCCGGTACCTGCAGCGCGAGCTCGACGCCTCCCACCCGCCTCGTGTACCGCATCCCTGACCAGGAGTGCGCATCCCGCGTTCAGGGGGCAGGATGGAGGAACCGCACGACGGGAAGGTGCACGATGACCAAGACACACACCCGGCTCTCCACCGGCGCCAAGACTGCAGTCCGCCTCTCCGCCGGCGCGAGGGTCGGTATCGCGATCGCGGGCGTCGTGCAGGTGGCGTTCGCGTTCCTGGCGTTCTGGGACCTCGCGTTCCGTGACGCCGACGAGGTGCGCGGGCCCAAGCCGGCATGGATCCCCGTGATCCTGGTGAACTGGATCGGGCCGCTGGCCTACTTCAGCCTCGGCATCCGCCACCGGCGCTGACCGGCGAGTGCCCGCGGACGGCGGGCACTCGGACGGGTGACAGGATCGAAGGATGACCGCAACACTCGTCGCCTCGGGCCTGGCCGGCGGGTACGGCCACCGCACGCTCTTCGATTCCCTGGACCTGACCGTCGCGCCGGGGGACGTGGTGGGAGTCGTCGGTGCGAACGGCGCCGGCAAATCCACCCTGCTGCGCCTACTCGCCGGCATCGACGAGCCGCAGGCCGGCACCGTCACGCTTTCGCCGCCCGATGCGTTCGTGGGCTGGCTGCCGCAGGAGCACGAACGCGTCCCGGGCGAGACGGTCGTCTCCTACATCGCCCGCAGGACGGGGTGCGCGGAGGCGACGCGGGACATGGATGCCGCGGCGGCAGCACTGGGGGATCCGTCGCTCGCGACCCCGGGCGTCGATCCCGCAGACGCGTACTCCAGCGCCCTGGACCGGTGGCTCGCCAGCGGTGCGGCCGACCTGGACGAGCGACTCCCGGTCGTGCTCGCCGAGCTGGGCCTCGACCTCGGCGGTGCGCCGGAGGACGCCCTCATGACCTCGCTCTCGGGCGGGCAGGCCGCCCGCGTGGGTCTGGCGGCGCTCCTGCTCTCACGCTTCGACATCGTGCTGCTGGACGAGCCGACCAACGACCTCGACCTCGACGGGCTCGAGCGCCTCGAGGCCTTCGTGCGCGGGCTGCGCGGCGGTGTCGTACTCGTGAGCCATGACCGGGAATTCCTGGCTCGGTGCGTGACCCGCGTCCTGGAGCTCGACCTCGCGCAGGGCGCGAACCGCGTCTTCGGCGGTGGCTACGACGCCTACCTGGAAGAGCGCGCGACACTCCGGCGGCACGCGCGGGAGAAGTATGACGAGTTCGCCGATAAGAAGGCCGACCTCGTCGCGCGGGCCCGCACCCAGCGGGAATGGTCGAGCCAGGGCGTGCGCAACGCGATGCGCAAGGCCCCCGACAACGACAAGATCCGGCGCAAGGCCGCGACCGAATCCAGCGAGAAGCAGGCCCAGAAGGTCCGGCAGATGGAGAGCCGGATCGCGCGGCTGGACGAGGTCGAGGAGCCCCGGAAGGAGTGGCAGCTCGAGTTCACCATCGGCGCGGCGCCCCGTTCCAGCTCTGTCGTCTCCACTCTCGCCGGAGCCGTCGTCCGGCAGGGGGTGTTCACGCTGGGTCCGGTGTCGCTGCAGGTGAACGCGGGCGAGCGCATCGGCATCACCGGTCCCAACGGTGCGGGGAAGTCCACCCTGCTGCGGCTGCTCCTGGGTAGGCAGGCACCGGACGAGGGAACGGCGAGCCTGGGTGCGAGCGTGCAGATCGGCGAGATCGACCAGGCCCGCTCGCTGCTGGCCGGATCCCGGCCCCTGGCCGCCGCCTTCGAGTCGCTCGTGCCGGAGATGGCCTCCGGCGATGTGCGCACCCTGCTGGCGAAATTCGGGCTCAAGGCCGACCACGTGAACCGCCCGGTCGACGAGCTGTCACCGGGCGAGCGCACGCGCGCCGGTCTCGCGCTGCTCCAGGCGCGAGGCGTCAACGTCCTGGTCCTGGATGAACCCACCAACCATCTCGACCTCCCCGCCATCGAGCAGCTGGAGCAGGCGCTGGAGTCCTACGACGGGACGCTGCTGCTGGTCACCCACGACCGGCGGATGCTGGCGACGGTGCACACCGACCGGCACTGGCGGGTCGAGGGCGGGCGGGTCACCGAGGCATAGACGCGCGGATGCGGCGGCTCAGCGGCCCTGCCGCTTCTTGAACGGCTTCGGCTGACCCTTCACGACCGGCGCGCGGCCCTTGCCCTTGGACGCTTTGGCCTTTCCCCCGGCCGGAGCAGCCGCCTTGGCAGCCGGCGCCGGCGCGGCGGCGATGCGCTCGTTCGCCTCGGTCAGCAGAAGCGCACCGGCCTTGGTCAGCTGCGTCTTCCCCTTACCGCGCGCGAACAGCGGCTGCCCGACCTCCTCCTCCAGCTTGTCGATCGTGGAGTAGAGGGCGGCGAGCGGGATGCCGAGTGACTCCGCCGCGCGCGGGAAATGCAGCTCCTCGGCGACGGCGACGAACCGTCGGAGTGAGGTGATGTTCACGGTGCGCCTTCCCTCGCCCGCCGCGCGGACTCCTCCCAGGCTAGCCGGGCTCCGACGGCGATCCGACGCCGGGTCGGCCGGCGCGGCTCATCCGAGATCGAGATGGCGGCGCATCGCCGCGGCTGCCTCGCCGAGCCGCGTGAGCTGCTGCGGCGTGAACGCGTCGACGAAGACCTCCTTGATCGCCCGGAGGTGGGGGAGGGTGCTCGCCCGGAACGCGCGCGCACCCTCGTCGGTGAGGAAGACGCGCGAGCCACGCGCATCCTCCTCGCAGGGCTCCCGGCGCACCAGTCCGCGCTTTTCCATCCTGCCCAGCTGCCCCGAGAGGCGGCTGCGCTCCCAGTCGATCTGACGGGCGAGTTCCGATGAGCGCAGGGCCTTCGACTCCGCCTCGCTCAACGCGAGGAGCACGCGGTAATCACCGCTCGACAGCTGCGAGTCGTGCTGCAGGCGGGATTCGATGCGGGCGCGGACGATCTCGAATGTCTCGATGTGCGCGCGCCAGATCGCGAGTTCCTCGCTCGTCGGGAGGTGCTGGCCGGTTGCAGTGCCCATCGTTCTCCTAGGTAGTTGACATATGAACAATATCGGTGCATGATTCACATGTCAACTAAACCGGGAGGGTTCCGATGGTCGAGCCGAGCGCGAAGCGCCGCCTGCTGTTCGGATTGAACACGTTCGGCGACGTCGCCAGCGAGGCCGGTCGCCTCCTGGACGACGCCGGCTCTGTGCGCCTGCTCGTCGAGGAGGCGCAAGTGGCGGAGTCGGTGGGCCTGGATGTCTTCAGCGTGGGCGAGCACTACCGGGACGGGCAGGTCGACTCGGCGACGCCGGTGGTGCTGGCCGCGGCGGCGCAGGCGACGAGCACGATCCGGCTGGGGACCTCGGTGACGGTGCTGTCCACCCAGGATCCGGTGCGCCTGTACCAGGAGTTCGCCACCGTCGACGCCATCTCCGAAGGGCGCACCGAGATGGTCCTGGGGCGGGCGTCGGCGACGGAATCGTTCGCGCTGTTCGGATTCGACATCGCCGAGTACGAGGCGCTGTTCGAGGAGAAGCTCGACCTGTTCCTGCGGCTCATGCGTGAAGAGCGCGTGACCTGGTCGGGGCGGTACCGGCCCGCGCTGGCCGACGTGCGCCTGCACCCGCGAATGCCGGCCGGAGGCATCCCCGCATGGATCGGGATCGGCGGGAGCCCCGACTCGGTGCTGCGGGCGGCCCGGAACGGGCTGCCCATGATGATGGCCATCATCGGCGGCAAGCCCGAGCGCTTCGCCGGCCATGCGGAGCTGTATGTGCGAGCGCTCGAGCAGTTCGGGCACGCCGAGCTGCCCATCGGACAGCATTCCCTCGGGTTCATCGCCGACACCGATGAAGAGGCCAGGGACATGCACTGGCGGCACTGGGAACCGGTCGTGACCCAGCTGAGCCGCGAGCGCGGGTTCTACCCGCCCACCCGCGAGCGGTACCTGCAGGAGCTCAGCGAGGGCGCGCTGTATGTCGGCGGTCCGGAGACGGTGGCGCGGAAGATCGCCCGGATCGTTCGCATCAACCACCTGTCCCGCTTCGACCTGAAATACGACCTGCGCCACCTGCCGCGCCAGGCGCGGGAGGACAGCATCCGGCTGTTCGGGGAGCGGGTGGTGCCGCGTGTCCGAGAGCTGCTGGAAGACGGCGACGACACGTGGGAACCGACGGACCGGGAGGTGGCGCGGATCACCGCCGACGGCGGCCCGGCCCGCGCCTCCTCGTGACGCGACCGCAGACGAGACGAAGACCTCACAAGGAGTTGTAGACGATGGATGCATCGCAGATCGAGTTCGGCATCGACAGTTTCGGAGACCGCCCACGTGACGACCGGGGGCAGATCGTCTCGCACGCTCGGGCGATCCGCGCGGCTGTGGCGGAGGCGGTCCTGGCAGACGAGATCGGCATCGACGTGGTCGCGCTGGGGGAGCATCACCGGCCGGAGTACGCGATCTCCAGCCCCGAGACGGTGCTCGCCGGCATCGCGACGGCGACGAAACGGATCCGTCTCGCGTCGGGGGTGACCGTGCTGTCGTCGGACGACCCGGTGCGGGTGTTCCAGCGCTTCGCCACGGTCGACGCGCTCTCCGGCGGGCGCGCCGAGGTGATCCTCGGCCGCGGTTCGTTCACCGAGTCGTTCCCCCTGTTCGGGTACGACCTGAAGGACTACGAGGTGCTCTTCGAGGAGAAGATCGACCTGTTCCACCGGCTCCTGGAGGAGAGGCCCGTGACGTGGCAGGGCACCACTCGCGCCGCGTTGCATGACGCGGATGTGTATCCGAAGACCGAGTCCGGGCGCCTGCACACGTGGGTGGGCGTCGGCGGGTCGCCGCAATCGGTGCTGCGCACCGCGCACTACGGGTTCCGGCTCATGCTCGCCATCATCGGAGGTGCCCCCGATCGCTTCGCGCCGTACGTCGACCTGTACCGGCGAGCGCACGAGCAGCTGGGCACGACCGCGCAGCCGGTGGGGATGCACTCGCCCGGCTTCGTCGCCGCGACCGACGAGGAAGCCAAGGAGCTGTTCCACCCCGGCTACCGGGAGATCCGCGACCGGATCGGCGCGCTGCGCGGCTGGCCGCCTCTGCAGCGCCGGGAGTTCGAGGCCGACGTGGAGCACGGCTCGCTGTACGTGGGTTCGGTGGAGACCGTCGCGGCCAAGATCGCCCGCGCGATCCGCGCTCTGGACGTGGGGCGCTTCGACATGATCTACTCCGCTGCCGGTACGGTGTCGGCCTCGGCGCGGATGCGGTCGGTCGAGTTGTACGGCACTCAGGTGATCCCCCGCGTCCGTGAGCTGCTGGCGGAGCAGCCCGTCGCTGCGGGTGGTGCGTCGCGATGACCTCGCCCCTCCCCACGGTCGGGATCCTCGGGGCCGGCAAGGTCGGCACGGTCCTCGCCCGCCTCGCCGTCGCGGCCGGCTTCCGGGTGCTCGTCTCCGGCTCGGGCGATCCCGCGCGGATCGCGCTGACCACCGAGGTCCTCACCCCCGGCGCGACCGCGGCATGGCCGAGAGAAGTCGCCCAGGCAGCGGACGTGGTGATCCTCGCGCTCCCGCTCGGCAAGCACCGACGCCTCCCCGTGGACGCGCTCGAGGGCAAGCTCGTCGTGGACACCATGAACCACTGGTGGGAGGTCGACGGACCCCGTGACGCCATCGTGCCCGAGGGTGTCTCCTCGAGCGAGATGGTGCAGCGGTTCCTCGACGGTGCGCGTGTCGTGAAGGCCCTGAACCACATGGGTTACCACGACCTCGAGGACGAGGCCCGTCCTCGCGGACGCCCCGGGCGCAAGGCGATCGCGATAGCCGGCGACTCCGCCGACGACGTCACCGCCGTGGCCGAGCTGATCGACGCGCTCGGGTTCGACGCCGTCGCCATCGGGGACCTTGCGGCCGGTTCCCGGCTGGAACCGGGGACCCCGGCATTCGGAGCCGACGTGGAGGCCGCCGAGCTCCGGACCCTCGTCCGCGGGGGTGCTCAAACCGCGGATGCGGCGTAGGCGAGAGGCTCCCTGTCACGGGACTGCCCAGGGGTGCACAATGTGGGCATGAGCGAGGCATCGCCTCCCGTCGACCCGCCGGCCGAATCCGACGCCGTGCTCGGTCGTCGAGCGCAGATCCTGGCGACGGAGCATTGGGGGCTGCTCGCCGCGCGCGGCACGGCGCAGAGCGAGGTGCTCACGCGGATCACGATCTTCCTCACGCTGGTGTCGGCGGGCCTGGTCACGATCGGGCTTCTCGGCCAGGCGTCCGCCTTCTCGGGCGGATTCGCGACGGCGATGGTGGCGATCCTCGCCTTCCTGTGCCTCATCGGGTTCATGACGGCCGTCCGGGTGATGAACGTCGCCGAGGAGGACATGATGTACGTCGTCGCGATGAACCGGCTCCGCGGCGCCTACGTCGACCTCGATCCTGCCGTGCAGGACTATTTCCTCGCTGCGATCGCGGACGATCAGGATGGCATGAAGCAGACGTACTCGTTCCTGCGACGCCGGGGCGCCAGCGTGCTGATCGGAAGTTCGTCCATGCTGCTGTTCGTCGTCGACGGATGCGTCCTGGGTCTCTTCGGGGGCGCCGTGGTCACCGTGAGCGGAGGACCTGTCGGGTCGGCCGTCGCGGTGGGCATCGCGGCCGGCCTCGCCCTCTTCGTCGGGCTCTTGTGGTACTCGGGATTCGGCTACGTGAGCGTATGGCGCAGCTACATCCCGATGCGGCGCAGCCGTGCGCCTCGGCCGTTCCTCCGACGCGATCGCTGATCGCGTCGCCGGCGTCGATGAAGGCGGCTGCCGCGGTCCTGCGTCCGCGCGGCGGAGGAGGTCTGGCGAAGGCCGCATGACGGCATCCGGCCCTTTCCGACGTCGGAGGGTGCCGAGATAATCGCTGCATGCCTCTTGTGGACCATCTCGGCATCACCGTCGAAGACCTCACGCGCGGGATCGCCCAGTTCGACCCCGTGCTGCAGGCGCTCGGCTGTAAGCGGTACGACGCCGACGGCTCGGTGTCGTGGTATCGGGAGGGCGAGACGGAGCTGATCCTCTTCCCCGCCCGAGAGGAAGGCACCGGGCCGCACCGGCACGGACGCGTCGGATGGCAGCACCTGGCGTTCGCGGTCGACTCCCGCGACGAGGTCGACCGACTGCACGCGGTCGCCCTCGCCGCCGGCTGGTCGGCCGTGCGCGATCCGAAGGTGTACCCGCGCTTCTCGGAGCGCTATTACGCTGCGTTCGTCGAAGACGACAACGGCGTCCGGATCGAGTTCATGCACCATCCTCCTCCGGTGGACGGCGAGAGCTGATCAGATCGAGGCGTCGGTCTCGATGTCCTCGGCGAGGTCGTCGATGGCCTCCGGGCGCAAGTGCACGCCCGCCTTGTCCAGGCGATCCTCCAGCACGTGGGTGACATCGTCCTCCACGTGCCCATGCCGGATCTCGTCGCGCACGTCCTCGGCGATGTGCGCGACCACCTCGGTCTCGTCCACCTCCGAAGGCTCGGAGGGATTCGCGTTCGATGTCATGGTTCGAGGGTGCACCCCGTCGTCCCCTCGGGGATGCCCCTTGACGTGGCGGCGACGGCCGGTCCGGCGCTGAGCATGCCGCGTACGGCTCTCGCTGCAGTAAGCCGGCAGGTGAGCCAGCGCTTCGCCGCCGTCACTCCGGGGCCGATGCGGCGTCACCGGGTGCCGCCGCCGCCTCCGAGCGCGCGCTCTCGCGGTCGTCGCCGCGCTTGCGCGTATAACGGGCGACGAGGAAGAGAACCGAGCCGACCGCGACATAGGCCAGAGCGCCCAGCCACACCGTCCACGACTGCTGCGTCAGCAGCGCGATGCTGGCGATGATCGCGAGCACCGGCACGATCCGCGGCACGGTGAAGTGGGGATGGTCGACCTTGTCCTTCTTCTTCAGCACGAGCACGCTGACATTGGCAGACAGGAACACCAGCAGCAGAAGCAGCACGGTCGTCTCGGCCAGCGTCGCGACGTCCCCGATGAGGCTGAGGAGGATGGTCGCACCGGCCACGACGAGGATCGACACCCACGGGGTGCGGCGCTTGGGCAGCACCCGCTCGAACACGCGGGGGAGCAGGCCGGCCGTCGCCAGACCGTAGCTCACGCGGCTGGCCATGACCATGAACAGCAGCGCACCGTTGGCGATCGCGACCAGGGCGATGAGTCCGAACAGCCAGCTGGGAACGCCCAGGCCGCTGGCGGCCACGACATCCAGGAGCGGACCGGACGACTCGGCGAGATCCGCCGGCGGCAGCACGATCACGGCGCCGATGGCGATGAGCAGGTAGACCACGGCGGCCGTGATGATGGCGCCGAACAGCGCGCGGGGGTAGGCCTTCGACGGGTCCTTGACCTCCTCGGCCATGTTGGCGGCGGCCTCGAACCCCAGGAACGAGAAGAACGCGACGATGGATGCGGCGAAGGCGCCCTGCAGCGGCGGCACGTCGGGGGCGAACTCGAAGATGCGCGCCGGCTCACCGTTGCCGCTGCCCAGCACGATGGCGGCGATGACGATGACGATGACCAGTCCGGTCACCTCGATGACGGAGGCGATCAGGTTGGCCGCCAGCGATTCGCGCACGCCGCGCAGGTTGATCAGGGTCAGCAGGATGATGAAGACGATCGCCGCCGGCATCTGCGGAACGTCGATGAGGGCGCCCAGGTAGTCGCCGGCGAACGCGTTCGCCAGGGCCGCGGCCGTCGTGATGCCCGACGCCATCATGAGGAAGCCCACGAGGAACGACAGGTAGGGGATGCTGAACGCGCGGTCGACGTAGCGGGCTGCGCCGCCCGCGTGCGGGTACTTCGTGATGAGTTCCGCGTACGTCCCGGCCGTCAGCAGCGCCACCACGAGCGCGATGATCAACGGCAACCAGATCACACCGCCCACATCGTCGG
The DNA here is from genome assembly GCF_008727775.1 of Microbacterium lushaniae. Taxonomy (NCBI): domain Bacteria; kingdom Bacillati; phylum Actinomycetota; class Actinomycetes; order Micrococcales; family Microbacteriaceae; genus Microbacterium; species Microbacterium lushaniae. The sequence continues at coordinate 2,337,650 of NZ_CP044232.1, read as the reverse complement.
CCATGGTCCCGACGAGGGTGTAGATGCCCGCTCCGAGAGTGTCGCCGACGATGAAGGCGAAGAGGAGCGGCGCGCCGACGGCGCGTTTCAGCCCGATCTTCCCACCCGGCGCGGGCGGTGCGATGTCTTTGGTCATCGCACCACTCCAGCCCCCGCTGTCGGCATGTGCAAGTCCCTACCGGAACCGTAAGGCCGATCGCCTAAAATGCGCGTTCCGCCATCGTGACGGGGCTGCGGGTCTCGGGCGCCGCAGACGGAAGAAGCGCCCCCGCGGGGGCGCTTCTTCGGTGCGGGCCGTGCAGGGCGCCGACGGCGAGCCCTTTCCACGAAGGGCTCGCGCCAGCGGGGTGTGCTCGCCGATCCCGACGCTCGCTGCTCGTGGCGGCTCGCGCTCGTGTGTGCAATGATCACAACACCCATCGCGCAATCGGTGCAATAGCGACGCAACAGGGTAGTCAATCTGATCAGTCGCCGGGGTGCTCCGAGAAGGAGGTTGGACAGTATGAACGGCCTGGACGAGACCGACCGTCGAATCCTGCTGGCGCTCGACGACGACTCCCGGATCCCCGTCGCCCTCCTGGCGCAACGGCTGTCGTTGGCCCGCGGCACCGTGCATGCACGACTGGAACGACTCTCGACCTCCGGCGTGCTCCGACCCCACAGCGCCCGTGTGCGTCCGGCCGCGCTCGGGCGAGGCGTCGCCGCATCCATCCGCGTCGAGCTCGATCAGCATCAGATCGCCGAGGCCATCGAGGCCCTGCGCGGGGTGCCCGAGGTGCTCGAGTGCTTCGCACCGGCAGGCGACACCGACCTGCTGCTGCGCGTGGTCGCGAAGAGTCCCGATGACCTGTACCGCGTGGCCGAAGTCATCCGGCTGTGCCCGGGCATCCTGCGGACCTCGACGAGCCTGTTCCTGCGGGAAGTGATCCCCTATCGGGTGAGCGAGCTGCTCAAGGCGGAGTGACGCCGGCGCCGCGCGCGCCGGGCAGGTTACGCGGGTATGGCCGGAAGGGCAACGGTGTGCGGGGATCCGGTGCCGCGACCTAGGTTCGCCGCATGAGTGCAGACAATCCAGACCGCCGGGACGCCGTACCGCCGCGAGCCCCGGACTCCGGCGACGGGCCGAGGGTCGCCGCCGATGGGCAGCGCGACACGCTCCGCCAGGACGTGCTCGCCCGGGAGAAGGACCGATTCGGCGGCTTCAAGTTCGGCGCGGCCTTCTTCGGATGGCTCACCGCGATGGGGGCCGCCGTTCTGCTGGCGGCGCTGGTCGCAGCGGTGGGAGCGGCCATCGGGCTCAGCTCCGGCACGTCCGTCGACGAGGCCGCCGACGCCGCCGCAGACAACAGCGATGCGGTCGGCATCGGCAGCGCCATCGTCCTGGCCGTGGTGCTGTTCGTCGCCTACTTCGCCGGCGGTTACGTGGCCGGCCGGATGGCCCGTTTCAGCGGGGCCAAGCAGGGCCTCGCGGTGTGGATCTGGGCGATCGTGATCGCCGTGATCGTCGCCGTGGTGACGGCCATCGCGGGCAGCCAGTGGGACGTCCTGGCCAATCTCGACGGCTTCCCCCGCATTCCGGTCACCCCCGAGTCCGCGACCGCGACCGGCATCCTCACCGCCGTGGGCGCGGCGATCGTGACGCTGGTGGGGGCGATCCTCGGCGGCATGGCGGGCATGCGCTATCACCGCAGGGTCGATCGCGTCGGACTCGAGCGGCCGTAGCGGGCGGGAGGCGCTAGCGTGGCGGCATGACCGCCCCGCCGCCCTACGTCTTCTTCCCCGGCGTCGCCGCCGATGCGCTGCGCTTTTACCGCGGCGTCTTCGGCGGCGAACTGACGCTGCACACGTTCGCCGACTTCGGCCGCGACGACGGACCCGCGGAGGCGATCGCACACGGGATACTGGTGGGTCCGGTCGATCTGTTCGCCGCGGATGCGGCGCAGGACGAGCCGACCGTCGCGGTCGAGGGGCTGCTGCTGTCGCTCTTGGGGGCGGCACCGGCCGCCACGCTGGAGGAATGGTTCGCGGTGCTGTCAGAGGGGGGCACCGTGATCGACCCGCTGCAGGAGCGGCCGTGGGGCGCCAGCGATGGAACGGTGCGGGACCGGTACGGACTGACGTGGCTGATCGGGTACGAGCCGGCGTGAGCCCGGTGGGCAAGCGCTGTGCCCGCAACCGGGGTCAGACCGGGGCGATCTGGGCGCGCTGCTCGACGAGCGGGCAGCTGAACACGTCGCGCTCGCCGAGCCCGACGCGGTTGATGTAGCGCACGACGATCCCGTACGACGCGAACAGTCCGGTCTGCGTGTAAGGCACGCCCTTCTCGCGGCAGTAGGCGGCGATCATCGGTGCCGCTTTGCGCAGATGCACCCGCGGCATCGAGGGGAACAGGTGGTGCTCGATCTGGTAATTGAGCCCGCCCATGACGGTGTCGAGGAACCGGTTGCCCCGGATGTTGCGGCTCATCATCACCTGACGGCGGAGGAAGTCGAAGGTCACATCGCGGGGGACGACCGGCATGCCCTTGTGGTTGGGGGCGAACGCCATCCCCATGTAGACCCCGAAGAGTCCCAGCTGCACGGCGAGGAACACGAATGCGATGCCGGGGGAGAGGACGACGAACACCAGTACGGTGAAGCCGACCAGGCGCACGCCCAGGAACGCGATCTCGATCCAGCGCCGATCGAGCCGTTCGCGAACGCTCACACGCCGGATCCCGGACGCATGCAGGGAGATGCCCTCGAGCAGGAGGATCGGGAAGAAGAACAGTCCCTGATGGGCCCGGAGCCAGCCGACCAGCCGGCTGCGCGGGGCGGGCGCCTCCGCCGTGACCGCGATCACCGGAAGCTCGATGTCGGGGTCGGCGCCGAGCTTGTTCGGATTGGCGTGGTGACGGGTGTGCTTGTGCTGCCACCAGCCGTAGCTCATGCCCACGAAAAGATCGCCGATGATCAGGCAGATCCAGTCGTTCCACTTGCCAGATACGAAGATCTGCCGGTGCGCGGCATCGTGGCCCAGCATGGCGATCTGGGTGAACAGGATCGCCAGACCCACCGCGGTGAACAGCTGCCACCACGTGTCGCCGATCCAGACGAATGCCACCAGCGCCGCGATGAGGGCGAGGGGAAGGCCGATCAGCTTGGTCCAGTAGTAGCCGTACCGCCGGCGCATCAATCCGCTGTCGCGGATCATGTGGGCCAGAGCGGTGAATTCGCTGACGCCCCGGGCACCCGCGCCGCGACCGGTCGTGCCAGGCTTCGTCGCGCGGATGTCAGTGCTCATAGCACGACGTTACCGGGGTAGCCTGGGCGCCTCTCAGGTTGGCCGGGACCCTCGGTCAGACGAGGTCCATCAGCGCCGACCCGAAGACGACGGCGGCGGCGGCGAGGGCGAGCATGCCCGCGGCGAGGATCACGCCCACGACCAGCATGTTGCCCGCGATGGCGAGAAGGCCCGCAGCCAGCGGGGAGAGCTCGCGGCGGCGGGTGGATGCGGTGGGGATGACGTGGGTCATGTCTCCGACGCTACGAACGATCCGCCGGTGGGTCGTCGGCCGGAGGGTTGATCCCGCATCCGCCGTCAGGATGAGGTCGTCGCCGAGCGCCGGGTTCCTCGAAGGACGGGATATTACGTGTCAGAGCGTGCTCTGACAAGGGCACGGACCCGATTCGCGCCGAAGAGTCAGCATCGGGTTAGCTGGACGGGTCACCGCGGGTGCCGTGCACATCGGCCGGCGCCCTCCGACGAAAGAGAGAAAACCACATGCTCTGGACCATCCTCGGCCTCATCCTCGTCGGCCTCATCGCCGGCTTCATCGCTCGTGCCGTCATCCCCGGCAAGCAGAGCATGAGCATCCTGATGACGATCGTCCTCGGAATCGTCGGGTCGTTCGTGGGAGGGTTCCTCGGCTTCCTGATCTTCGGAGCCGACCCCGCCGGCGGCTTCCTGCAGGCAGCCGGCATCATCGGCTCGATCATCGGCGCGATCATCGTGCTCGGGATCTACGTCTTCGCCACTCGCCGCGGTGCCCGCACCCGGTGATCGCGTGAGGTCACGCGGATGAAGGTCCGCTGAGAACGTTCCGACGGGGCTGTGCGAATCGCACAGCCCCGTCGTCGTGCGAGACTTCCTCGGTGGCCGACCTCGAGATGGCGCGCATCCCCGCCGGCAGCGTGGAACTGCACGACGCGCGGCGCCGCACCCACTGGACCGCTCAGCTCGAGCCGTTCGAGATCGGCGTGTTCCCGGTCACGCAGGAGCAGCTGGGCCAGGCGATCGGCGAGCCGGCGCCGCATCCGCGCCGACCGGCGGTCGAGGTGAGCTGGCTGCGGGCCATCCGCTTCTGCAATGCCGTCTCGGAGTGGGAGGGCTTGGACCCGGCCTACACGTTCGACGGTGAAGACGTGACGTGGCACGTGGATGCCGACGGCTACCGCCTGCCGACGGAGGCGGAGTGGGAGTACGCCTGCCGGGCCGGCTCGACCGGACCGCACTACGGGCCCCTCGCCGAGATCGCATGGACGAGCGCCGACGGAGTGAGCGCTCCGCAGGACGTCGGGCTGAAGCTGCCCAACCTCAACGGCCTGTTCGACATGCTCGGCAACGTGTGGGAGTGGTGCTGGGACCTTCTCGACCCCGCGCGCTACGACGATTACCGCGTGTTCCGTGGCGGCGGGTTCGCCGACGACGCGTGGAGCGTCCGCGCCGGCACCCGGCGAGGTGGGCCGCCGCGCGTGCGTCACGACGATGTCGGATTCCGCGTCGCGCGCGGAGGCTTCGCCGCTGAAGGCGCCGCGCAGGGCTGGTCGGCTCGCGTGGACCGTGAACGTGCGGACGGCGCTGAGGGGCCGCTGCCGCCGGGATGGACGCCGCGCCGCTGAGGTGGCGGCAGGGTCAGCGTGCGGCCAGGGCGGAGAGCGCCTCTCCGGTCACCCGCTGCGTGGTCCACTCCTCCATCGGCTCCGCACCCAGGGCGCGGTAGAACGCGATCGAGGGGGCGTTCCAATCCAGCACGGTCCACTCCAGGCGCGAGTACCCGCGCTCGGTGCACACCGCCGCAAGGGATGCCAGGAGCGCTCTGCCGTACCCGTGCCCGCGCCGGTCCGGATCGACGAACAGGTCTTCCAGCCAGATCCCGTGGCGTCCGGTCCATGTGGAGTACGTCAGGAACCACACCGCGATGCCGACGATGTCGCCCTCTCGCTCCACCACATGCGCGAAGACGCGCGGGTCGGCTCCGAACAGGGCCTCGCGCAGTGCCTCGACGGTGTTCTCCACCGCATCCGGCTCGCGTTCGTACACCGCCAACGCCACGATGCACGCGAGGATGCCGGACTCGTCACCCGGTCTGGCCGGCCGCAGCACAGCCCCGTCGGCAAGGGTGCGGGGGTCCATCCGTTCAGCCTAGCGGCGCATCCGCCGCCCTCCGATGCAGCGCGTAGCCCCACGTCGACAGGGCCAGCAGCGGACCCCACAGCCAGAACGGCAGAACCAGGGCGATCGTCCAACTGGCCTCGCCCAGCGGGGGGAGCCCGCGCAGTGAATCCACGGCCAGGCCCACCCCGCCGAAGGTGAACAGCGCGGACACGACGAGGGCGGGCGTCACCGCGAGCCATGCGGGAACCGGCGTGCCCCCCAGCGGCCCCATCCACGCCGGGAACCGCTCGCCCCAGGGCAGGATGAGGCCGAGGGTGAGGATGCCGCCCAGGGCCAGGGCGGCCCCCAGTGCCAGACCCATCACGAACACGCTCGCCCTCTCCTCCGGGGGAAGGAGGCCGGCGAACCCAGGAGCGGCCACGGGGTGAGCCAGCTCAGACGTGAGACGACGTAGGGGAGCGCGCACGCCGCCGCGGCGATCGTGAGGGGGACGCGGTGGCGCAGGACGGCGCGCGCGAACGGGCCGCCCTCCCATCCGCGCACGGCGGCGAGCATCCAGACGCCCGTGAAGGCGATCAGCGAAAGGGCGGAGATGGCCTCGATGCCGCCGTCCTTCAGCGCAGACGCGAACCGGACAGCGACATCGCCGATGGGGAAGAGCCCCGATGCCTGGCCCGCGATCGTCAGCGCCACGATCGCAACCGCGATCCCCGTCGCCGGCCACGGGTGGCGCCGTGCGAGCAGGATCAGGGCGGCGAGCACGCCGAGGGGAAGCATCCCGACGAGCGCGTACCCGGCGAAGGCCAGGCTGGCGAACCCGAGGAAGCCCAGGCCCGCGACGATCGTGACCGCCGCCGCCGCCGCCGACACCAGCCTGCTCGCCCGCAGGCGCGGGATGACCTGCAGCGCGGCGAGGGCCATGCCGGCCACCCCCGCGGCGAGCTCGACGGCGACAGCGACCGACGGGCCCAGCGCCGCGGCGATCGGTGCGGAGGAACCGGCGCGGAAAGGGCTGACCGCAGGGGCGGCCAGCCAGGTCAGGGCTTGCGCGGTCAGCACGGCGCTCGCCGTGAACGTCGCAGCGGTGAGTGCGGCGGAGGCCCGCGCCACCGTGCGGGGCGGAGAAGAGGTGTCCATGCCCACCAGGCTCGCGGATTGCGCGGCGCCGCGCGTCGCTCGCCGGAGCGGGCTGCACTCACCCGCGCGGGTGATCCTCAGCGCCCGGCGACACCGTGCTCGTACGCCCAGATCACCACGTGGATGCGGTCGGCGAGCCCGAGTTTGCCGAGGATCGACTTCACGTGCGTCTTGACCGTGTTCGTGGTCAGATACAGCCGCGCGCCGATCTCGTCGTTCGAGGCGCCTGTGGCCAGGAGAGCCACGACCTCCCGCTCGCGCGGTGACAGCGCGGTCAGCGCTTCGTCGGCCCTGGCCGGGTCGCCCGGTGCTGTGCGCACGTACGACAGCAGAGACCGCGCCGCGCGCGGGGCCACCACCGCGTCACCGTCGGCGACGCGGCACACCGCTTCGACGATCTCCCGGCCCGGGGAGTCCTTCGTCAAGAACCCGGACGCACCGGCGCGGATGGCCGCGAACACGTACTCGTCGAGGTCGAAGGTCGTGAGGATCAGGACGCTCGTGCGGGGGCTGAGCTGCAGGATCGCGCGCGTGGCGTCGATACCGTTCATGCGCGGCATCCGCACGTCCATCACGACGACGTCCACCGCATGCTGCCGGCACGCATCCACCGCCTGCAGCCCGTCGGCCGCCGTGCCGACGACGTCTATTCGAGGGTCGGCGCCCAGCACCGTCTCCAGCGAGGTGCGGATGAGTTCCTGGTCGTCGGCGACGACAACGCGCACCGTCATCCCGCCACCGGCAGCACGGAGAATTCCGCTCGCACCGTCCACGCCGGAGAGCGGGTGACCTCGAGCGTCCCGCCTGCTCTGGTGATCCGCTCCCGCATGCCGATGAGACCCCGCCCGCCACCGGCGCGCGTCGGCTCCGCGGCGCCGCTGCCGCCGTCATCGGTGACCTCGAGGACGAGGGCACGGGGTGTCCACGCGAGGGTGACCTGCACGTGCACGGGCGGACGGACGTGGCGGACGACGTTGGTGAGGGCCTCCTGCACCGTCCGGTGCACGGCCAGTTCGGCATCGCGCGCGAGCGTTCCCCGCGGTCCCGTCTCGGTCAGCGAGATGGCGCGTCCGGGACCGGCTGCGCCCTCGACCAAGGCGGTCAGATCGTCGATGGCGGGGGTGGGGGCCAGGGCGGCGGCATCCCCGCCCTCCCCGAGGACGTTCAGCAGAGCGCGCATGTCGCGCATGGATTCCCGGCCCGCGTCGGCGATCCGGCCGAGCGCCTGCGCCGACGCGGCCGGGTCGCGCCGGCCGGCCACGATGCCGGCCTCCGCCTGTGCGATCATCACCGTCATCGAGTGCGCCACGATGTCGTGCAGGTCGCGCGAGATGCTGCGACGCTCGGCAGCGATGGCCTCCCGGATGTGCTCGGCGGCGCGCTCCCGCTCGCGTGCGTCCCGCGCGCGCAGGAGACGCCCCACCGCCCACACCGCCACCACGGCAGCGGTCAGGCCCGCGAACGCGAACACGTCGACGAGGAGGTCGTCGTGCAGCGGACCCGACGTCGCCACGACCCGATGCGCCGCCACGATCAGGAGGGCGCCGGCCACCCCCAGTGCCAGCGCCGCCTTGCCCAGGCCGGGACGGGGATCGCGTGCCGCGCCGAACACGATCAGCAGGTACGCCAGGCTCGAGGGCAGCATGGCTGCGCTGGTCGTGGCATCCAGCGGAAGGAAGGCCAGGGTGAGCATGATCGCCGAGCCCGCCACGAGCGCGGCGGCGGTGCGGCGCGACCAGAAGAGGGAGGCGGTGTGCACTCCCGCGAAGAGCGCGATCGCTGCGCCATCCGTCCACGCCCACGCGCCGTCCGCGGCCTGCACGACCGCCGCCACGGTGACGGGGAGCAGGAACACCGCCAGGGCGAGGCTGCCGAGCACGTCCGGGCGCACGCGCCCGAGGCTCGAGGTCGCCGCGCCCGTGTGCGTCATGCCAGCAGTGTCGCAAGCGATCGCGGTCGCCGCATCCCCCACGGGAGTGGCCTCCCGCGCCGTCTCCGGGGCCGGCACGGACGGATGCTGGCGCCGGCCGGCGGCTTGTCCGTAGCATCGGGGCAGCATCCATCGTCGGGCGAGCACCACGATCCCCGACCGAGCCGGAGGACGACGTCGTGCCCGAATCCCCCGAGGTCGATGCGCTCGCCGCATTCCTCCGCGACACCCTGCACGGCGCTCGGGTCGGTGACACCGACCTCGCCGAGTTCCGGACGCTGAAGACCCGGGCGCGACCGCCGGCGGAACTCAGCGGGCACGTCGTGACCGACGTCCGCCGCTACGGCAAGCACATCGCACTCGTCACCGACGCAGCAGTGCTGGTCATCAGCTTCGGTCGGGCGGGGTGGGCGCGGTGGCTCCCCGTCGGCGCCGGGGCCCCGGCCGATCCGGTCGCGGACGCACCGCCGGCGATCGCCACGATCGACTTCCCCGAGCGTGGCGCGCTCGCCCTCACCGACGCGGGCCAGTGGCTTTCGATCGGGGTGTCGATCGTCGACGAGCCCGCCGACGTGCCCGCGATCGCCAAGCTCGGCCCCGACCCCACCGCCGACGACTGGTCGCGCACCGACCTCGAGCGCGTTCTCGGCACGAGGCGCAAACAGGTCAAGGCTCTGCTGCAGGAGCAGGAGAGCCTCGCCGGAATCGGCAACGCCTATTCTGACGAGATCCTCTTCGTGGCGCGCATCTCCCCGCTCGCACACGCCGCCGACCTCACGCCGGCCGAACGCGATCGTCTGTACGACGCCATCCGTTCGGTGCTCGGCGAGGCGTTCGCCGCCCGACGCGGCGTGCCGCCGGAGCGGCAGAAGGCCGACAAGGTCGCGTCGATGCGAGTGCACGGGCGCACCGGACAGCCCTGCCCGACGTGCGGGGGCGAGGTGGCGGACGTGCCCGGCTCCAAGGGGACGGCCCAGTACTGCCCCGCGTGTCAGACCGGCGGCGTGCCGCAGACCGGCTGAGCCCGGGTGGGCGCTCAGCCGGCCAGGGCGCGGTGCACCGACGCGACCGCGCTGGAACCCTCGCCGACGGCGGCGGCCACGCGCTTCATCGAGCCGCGACGCACGTCGCCGGCGGCGAACACGCGCGGCACCGAGGTCTCGAAGGGCAGTGGCTCGCGGCCCAGGCGCAGCCACGGGCCGTCCAGGCGCTCCTGGGGGATGTCGGTGCCCGTGCGCAGGAATCCGCCGGCATCGCGGTCCAGTTCGGCGAGCCATCCCGTGGCGGGGTCGGCGCCGATGAAGCAGAACAGTCCGCGCGCCTCGACGTCGCCGGCGGCATCGATGCGCACCCGCTGGAGCGATCCGTCGCCCTCGAGGGCGGTGATGTTGGCGCCGGTGAGCACCTCGACGCCGGGATCCTCCTGCAGGCGGTCGACGAGATACGCCGACATGCGCCGGCCGAGGTCGGCGCCGCGCACGACCAGGCGCACCGGCGATCCGTGCGACGACAGGTACAGTGCCGCCTGGCCCGCGGAGTTCGCGCCGCCGACGACCACGACGGGCGCATCGACGACGTGACGCAGCTCGAACTGCGTCGCCGCGTAGTAGATGCCCGCCCCCTCGAATTCGTCCCACCGTGGCAGCGGGAGACGCCGGTAGGCGGCGCCGGAGGTGACGATGGCGGTGCGGGCGTGGATGACACGGCCGTCGGTCAGGGTCACCTCCAGGCCGTCCTCGCTCGAGCGCAGCCGGGCCGCCTCGCAGGGGGCGTACACGCGCACCCCGAACTTCAGCGCCTGGAGGGACGCCTGGCCGATGAGCTCGCCGCCGCTGACACCGAACGGGAAGCCGAGGAAGTTCTCGATGCGGGACGTCGCGGCGGCCTGTCCGCCGGGGGCGACAGCGTCCAGCAGGACCGTGCTGAGGCCCTCCGATGCGCCGTAGATCGCCGCGGCGAGGCCGGCCGGGCCACCGCCGATCACGACGAGGTCGACGACCTCATCGGCATCACCGCTGTAGCTGAGCCCGAGGCGATCGGCGACCAGCCCCGGGGTCGCGCGCAGGATGGGCTCGCCCTGGATGAACGCGATCGGAAGGTCTTCCGGCGCCACGTTGTGGTGCTCGAAGGCGTAGGGGTCGCCGGGGTCGATCTCGAAGGCGGTGTGCACGAGGTCCAGCCGCTCCGCGAAGCGGCGCAGCGACTCGAAGTCCTTCGACGTGGGTGGCCCGACGAGCTTCAGAGTGAGGGCGGCGGGGCCTTTCCGCAGCCCTTCCCGCCGCTGCCACAGGGTGCGCAGGAGCAGGTCGCACAGTTCGTCGTCCTCGCTCATGAGCTTGCGCAGCGCCGCGCGGGGAACCCGGTACACGCGTCCGGGCCGGGATGCCCGGGCCGAGAGGAACGCCCCCTGGCCGTTGAGCAGCCCGAGCTCACCGGCGAACGTGCGCGCGCCGTTGACGGCGAGCACCGACTCGTCCAGCCACCACAGGCTGTCGCGCACGACCTCGACCTCCGCCGTGTCGACGAGGATCAGGTCGTAGTCGCGATCGCCCGACCGGAAGAGGTAGTCGCCGGTTGCCACCTCCTCCGGTGTGCCGAAAAGGACGATGCGCCGCCACTGTTCGTCCGTCAGCGGCTGCGGCCCCGGCAGCGGCTGACCGACCGGTTCCGTCGATCCCACGGGGGAAGATTACGCCTCCGTGGGATCGACGGGGCCGGAATCCTCAGGTCGTCTGCCCGGAGTGTTCGCCCTCGGCGATCTCCTCCACGAGCTTGTCGTTGAAGGCGGGCAGGTCGTCGGGCGTACGGCTGGAGACCAGGCCCGCATCGACGACCACCTCTTCGTCGACCCACGTGGCGCCGGCGTTGCGGAGATCGGTCTGCAGGCTCGGGTAGCTCGTGATCGTCCGGTCGTGCAGCACGTCGGCTTCGGTGAGGATCCACGCGCCGTGGCAGATGACGCCCACCGGCTTGTGCTGGGCGAAGAAGTCGCGGGCGAAGCCCACCGACGCGGTGTCCATGCGGAGGTGATCGGCGTTCACCACGCCGCCGGGGAGCACGAGCGCGTCGAATGCGGCCGCATCCGCCTCGCCGGCGGACAGGTCCACCGGCTGCTCGTGCCCGTTCTTGCCGGTCACGCTGCCCTCGCTGGGGGAGACCAGGACAGCCGTCGCGCCGGCGCCGGTCACGGCCTCCCAGGGAGAGGTCAGTTCACTGTCTTCGAAACCGTCGGTCAGCAGGAAGGCGACGCGCTTGCCGTTGAGGTCTTCGGTCATGGTGCACTCCTCACGTGTTCGGTCTGTCCACGCTAGGAAGGCCCACCGCCCCGCCGGCGGGGGTTGCTTCCGCGACGCGACCGCGCTACCCGGTCGTCAGTGCGCGAGCGCGGCGTCACCGCTCGGTGCGGCGGGATCGTCGGCCGGCTTGCGGATGAGGAAGGCGCCGAGGATGGTCGGCAGCGACAGCAGCGCGGCGATCAGGTACGCCGTCTGCGTGCCCCGCTCATCCACCGCTCCGGCGTCCGAGGCGGCGCTGGCGGAGGACATCACGGTGATCAGCAGCGCGATGCCGGCGGCCCCGGCGACCTGCTGCACGGTGCCGACCACGGCCGATCCGTACGAGTAGAAGCGGGGCTGGAGCGAGGCCAGCGACGCCGTGAACAGCGGGGTGAACGACATCGCCAGGCCCAGCGACAGGATCGACTGCAGCACGACGATCAGCCAGATGGGGGTCGTCGCCCCGACCGTGGTGTACATCCACAGCATCCCGCTCGTGACGATGGAACCGGGGATGAGGAGCACGCGAGTGCCCCACCGGTCGTAGATGCGACCGATGAAGGGACCCGCGAAGCCCATCGCGAGCGAGCCGGGCAGGATGATCAGCCCCGTCTCCAGCGCCGAGACTCCCCGCACGTCCTGCAGGTACAGCGGCAGCAGCGTGATCGCGCCGAAGAAGGCCATCGACATGATGCCCAGGTGGGCCACCGAGATCGAGAAGTTCCGCGATCGGAACACCCGCAGATCCAGCAGGGCCGCGTCGGAGCGCTGCTTCACCAGCTGGCGCCAGACGAACAGGGCGAGACCGACGACACCGATGACGAGGGAGGCCACGAACGTCGTGGTGGACATCGCATCCGCTGCCGCCGCGCCGGGTCCGGAATGACCACCGCCGCCGATCTGGCTGAGGCCGAAGACGAGACCGCCGAATCCGAACGCCGACAGGATCACCGAGGGCACGTCGATCGGCGCTCTGCGGGTCTCCCCGAGGTTCGTGATCCACCGCGCGCCCACGAACAGCGCGACGAGGGCGATGGGCAGCATGATGCCGAAGTTCCAGTGCCACCCGAGGGTGTCCAGGATGATTCCCGACATGGTGGGCCCGATCGCGGGGGCCAGCGCCATCACGATGCTGACGCGGCCCATCATCCGGCCGCGCTGATGCGGCGGCACGATCGTCATGAGCGTCGTCATGAGCAACGGCATCATGATCGCCGTGCCGGAGGCCTGGATGACGCGCGCCCCCACGAGGGCGGGGAAGCCGGGGGAGAGGAAGGCGGCGAGCGTTCCGATGGAGAACAGCGTCATCGCGGCGATGAACACCTGCCGTGTGGTGAACCGCTGCAGGAGGAACCCGGTGATCGGGATGACCACCGCCATCGTCAGCATGAAGGCGGTCGTCAACCACTGCGCGGCGACCGCCGTGATGTTCAGGTCGATGATGAGGCTGGGGATCGCCACACCCATCGTCGTCTCGTTGAGGATCGCGACGAACGCGGCCACGAGCAGGAGCCAGATGACGCGGCTCTGCTGGGGCGTGATCTCCGCGGGTGCCGCGGAGCTGGTGGGAAGGCGGATGCTGTCGGTGTCAGTGGCGGCCACGCGTGCTCCTCGATGGTTCTTGGGGATGCCAGGTCGCCAGCCCCGGCGGTGACGAGCAACGGTAACGGTGGCCCACGACGTGGCATTCCCGATCCGCCCGCATTCGTGCGGGTCCCGGCCTCCGGCCCCGACCTCCCACCCTAACCCGGGCCGCCCGCGCACCGACATAGGCTGGCTCGCATGAGTATGGGTGGCCGGGCCGGAGGTGGCGCCGCGTTCCGCGGGGTCGACATCCAGGCCCAGCGCCGCTTGAATGCGCAGGCCCCGCGCGTGGCGCACCTGGGCAGCCGCGTGGTGGAGCTGTTCCGCCCGTACCGGGGGCGCATCCTCGTCACGGCCGTCCTCGTGATCGCCGGCGCCGCGGTCGCGGTCATCCCCCCGCTGCTGGTCCAGCGGATCTTCGACGACGCCCTCTTCCCCGTCGAGGGCGGCTCGCCCGACCTCGCGCTGCTGCTGCGTCTCGTGGCGATCATGATCGGGTTGTTCCTGCTCTCGGCCGCGCTGGGGGTCGTGCAGACGTGGCTCACCTCCACGGTCGGCAACCGCGTCACCGGCGACCTGCGCGTGCGCCTGTTCGACCACCTGCAGGCGATGGAGCTGGGTTTTTTCACCCGCACCAAGACCGGCGTCATCCAGTCGCGCCTGCAGAACGACGTGGGCGGGGTGTCGGGGGTGCTCACCAACACCGTCACCAGCATCCTGGGCAACGCCGTCACGGTGGTCGCCTCGCTCGTGGCGATGATCCTCATCGACTGGCGGCTGACGATCATCGCGGTGGTGATGATGCCGGTGCTGATCCTCGTGCAGCGCCGCGTCGGCCAGGTGCGGGCGCGCATCGCGGGCGAGACGCAGGAGTCGCTGTCGGAGCTCACCTCGATCACGCAGGAGACCCTCAGCGTGTCGGGCATCCTGCTGTCCAAGTCGTTCAACCGCCAGCGCACCGAGTCGGAGCGGTTCGCGACCGAGAACGTCAACCAGGTGCGCCTGCAGGTGCGCCGAGCGATGAGCGGCCAGGGGTTCTTCGCCGTCGTGCAGGTGATCATGTCGAGCGTGCCGGCGCTGATCTACCTGGTCGCGGGGTACCTCGTGACCGGCGGTGTCGACACGATCACGGCCGGCACGATCGTGGCGTTCACGACCGTGCAGGCGCGACTGCTGATGCCGCTCATGGGTCTCATGCGCGTCTCGCTGGATCTGCAGACCTCCGCCGCCCTGTTCGCCCGCATCTTCGAGTATCTCGATCTGGTGCCCGCGATCAGCGACGCTCCCGACGCCGTCACGGTGGCGGAGGCGCCCGGTCCGCTCGGCCGCATCGAGTTCCGCGACGTGGTGTTCCGCTACCCGGATGCGTCGGCGGCGACCCGCGCGACCCTGCAGGGCGTCTCGTTCGTCGCCGACCCCGGCTCCCACGTCGCCTTCGTCGGACCTTCGGGGGCGGGGAAGACGACGATCCTGTACCTCACGCCGCGGTTGTACGAGGCATCCGAGGGATCCGTGCTGTTCGCCGGCGAGGACGTGCGGCGACTGCAGCAGGCCTCGATCGTCGATGAGATCGGCATCGTGTCGCAGGAGACCTACCTCTTCCACGCCACGATCCGCGACAACCTCCGCTACGCCAAGCCCGACGCGACCCACGCCCAGATCGAGGACGCCTGCCGGGCGGCGAACATCCACCACGTGATCGCCGGCTTCGAGCACGGCTACGACACGATCGTGGGGGAGCGCGGCTACCGCCTGTCCGGCGGCGAGAAGCAGCGCATCGCGATCGCCCGCGTGCTGCTGAAGGACCCGCCCGTCCTCCTGCTGGATGAGGCCACCAGCGCCCTGGACACCGTCTCGGAGCGTGTCGTCCAGGAGGCGCTGGATGCCGCGGCGCGCGGTCGCACGACCCTCACGATCGCCCACCGGCTGTCCACCGTGATCGGCGCCGACGTCATCCACGTCGTGGACGCCGGGCGCATCGTGGAGTCCGGCACGCACGCCGAGCTGCTCGCGCGCGAGGGCCTGTACGCGAGCCTGGCCGCCGAGCAGCTCGCGGCCAGCCGCATCCTGACCGAGGAATCCGCCGCCGACTCCTGATGCACTCTCGGCGAAGAGGGGAAGGGGCGGGCTACCAGAGCAGGGCGGCGGCGACCGGAGGCGGCGGGGGCGCGGAAGGTGCGGAGAAGGTGTGGATGTCGCGGACGAACGCGCCGAGCGCCCGCCGGTAGGCGTCGTCGGGGTGCGTGCGGGCGATCTCCACGAGCGGCGGGACGTCCATAGCGAGGATGAGGCGGACGCGATGCTGCACCGCGGCGTGCAGCCCCGCGTCGGCGAGCACGTCGATCCCGCCGCGCATCGCCGCGAGGTACTCCTGCAGCACGGGGAGGGCGTGCCGCCCCTGCGTGATGGAGGTGCCGTCCGCGCGCTCGCGCCACTCCACGACCACGTCGGGCACGACGTCGAACGCGCGGGCGCGCGCGTACATCTGCTGCGCGACGATCTGGTCTTCGTACAGCCGCCCGTCGGGGAACCGCAGGCCGGCGCGATGCCAGAACTCCGTGCGGCTCACCTTCGACCAGGCCACGATGTTGGCGGATGCGCCGGGGTGCTCGGTGAGCGTGGTCGCGGCGCGCGCCGGGCTCATCGCCGCCGCCACCCACGGCTGCACGGCGCCGGCGGCGTACCCGCCGACCCCGTCGGGGCGCAGGCGCACGTACGCCCCCACCGCGAAGTCACTCCCGGATGCGTCCAGCGCCCCGATGAGCCGCTCCAACGCCCGCGGACGCAGCCTGTCGTCGGCGTCGAGGAAGCCCAGGAGGGGCGTGTCCACGAGGTCGAGGCCCGTGTTGCGGGCGGCGGCGAGCCCGCGGCGGGTCTCGTGCCGGACCACGCGGAATCGCGGGTCGGCGGCCGCGGCCGCGGCGAACAGCTCGCCCGTGGCATCCGTGGAGGCGTCATCCACCAGCACCGCCGTCCAGTCGGTGCGGGTCTGCGCGAGGAGGGAGTCCAGCGCCTCATGCGCATAGGCCTGAACGTCGTGCCCCGGCACGATGACGGTGATCGCGCTCACGCGCCCGATCGTACCGCCGCCACCGATGCCGCCAGCGCGTCGGCCACCGGCGCGAGGAGATCGGCTTCCGGCTTCGCCGTCGGGGTCCTCCCAGGGTGTCGTCCTAGCGTGATCCCGTGCTGCTCGTGGACGTCCTGCTGATCGTGCTGCTCGTGATCGCGGTCGTCGTGGGACTGCGCCGCGGGCTGCTCGCGAGCGTCGGGCTGTTCGCGGGGCTGGCCGCCGGCGCCCTCGCCGCGTACTGGCTCATGCCGGTCGTGGGGCGGTGGGTTCCCGTGGCCGGGTGGCGCACGCTCGCGGTGGCCGCGACCGGCATCTTCCTCCTGCTGGTGGGCGCGGCGATCGGGTCGGCCGTCGGGCGGATGCTGCGCCGCGGAGCCGACCGCATCCGCCTGCGCATCCCCGAACGGCTCCTGGGCGCGGCGGTGAACCTCGTGGCGGCAGTGCTGGCGATCTCGTTCGTCGGCGGGGCGCTCGTGTCCACCGGAACCCCGGTCGTCTCCAGCGCGCTGGCATCCTCCACGGTGCTGCGCACGATCGACGCCGGGACTCCGGCACCCGTGCGTGCGGCGCTGGCGCAGCTGCGCGGGTCGGTGTTCGATGAAGGCCTGCCCACCCTCGGCCGGCTCCTCGAACCGGTCGTGACGCCCGAGACCCCCGACGTCGCCCTCGACGACCCCTCCCTGACCCGTGCGGCGCAGTCGGTGGCGAAGATCACCGGCGTGGCATACGCGTGCGGCATCACCGCCAGCGGCACCGGCTTCGCCGTCGCGCCCGATCTCGTCGTGACCAACGCGCACGTGGTGGCGGGGGTGACCCAGCCGGTCGTGGAACTTCCCGGCGAGGCGGCCCGCGACGGGCGCGTGGTGTACTTCGACCCCATCGACGACCTGGCCGTCGTCGCGGTGGACGATCTGGGCGCCGAGCCGCTCACCGTGGCCCCGACGCTGGCGGTGGGCGACGCCGCGGTCGTGCAGGGCTACCCGCACGGCGGCCCGTTCACCTCCGGCCCGGCGCAGGTGGTCTCGGTCGGCACGGTCGCCGTCCCCGACATCTCCGACTCCTCCGCCGCGCTGCGGGAGATCTACGCGCTGGCCGCCACCGTGCAGCCCGGCAATTCCGGTGGTCCCGTGCTCACCACCGACGGCCGCGTGGCAGGTGTCGTCTTCGCCCGCTCCGACGTCGGCGACGACCTCGGGTACGCGATGACCCCGGCGGAGCTGAATCCCGTGCTCGCCCAACTCGACGCGTTCGACGCGGCAGTCCCATCCGGCTCCTGCCGGCGCTGAGCGGGCACCGTCAGCCCTTCACTGCTCCGGCCATGACGCCGGAGACCGGTGGGCCCCCGCACCCCGACGCGCCCATGTCGCCCGGCGACGCCGCGCGCTATGCTGGCCCGGCGTCCCGCCCTCGGGTGGCCGCCGGCTCCGGCTGACAATCGAACATCGGCCACGACCCTCGCGGGAGAGCCCCGGTCTCCGGGCACCGAAGGAGCAAGCCTCCCCGCCAATCTCTCAGGTCCGCGTACCGCGCGGGTCAGGCCACTCTGGAAAGCGACCGGGATGCACTGCCCCGGTCCGCCGACGGTGAAAGCCGCCGCATCCGCTGGATGAGGCGACGAAACTCTCAGGCTCAAGACAGAGGGGGAGTTCCCAGACACCACCGGGTGTCTACCCGCACGCGAACGGGAGAACTCATGCCAGGCCCCCGCACGACGCCGCTGCACGACCGCCACGTGGCGCTGGGCGCTTCCTTCACGGATTTCGGTGGCTGGCTCATGCCGGTCCGCTACAGTTCCGACCTCGCAGAGCATCACGCCGTGCGGGATGCGGCGGGACTGTTCGACATCTCCCACATGGCCGAGTTCGACGTGCGCGGTGCCGAGGCCGCCGCGTTCCTGGACTACGCGCTCGCGGGACGGCTGTCGGGATTGACCTACGACCAGGCGAAGTACTCCCTCGTCCTCACGCCGGAGGGCGGCATCATCGACGATGTCATCGTCTACCGGCACTGCGGTGACCGCTTCCTCGTCATCGCCAACGCCGGCAACCGCGACGCGGTCGCCGGGGCTCTCGCCGAGCGCAGCGGAGGGTTCGACGTCGCCGTCACCGACGAGACCGATCGCACCGCCCTGATCGCCGTGCAGGGGCCACGTGCCGCGGACATCGTCGCGGCCGTCTCCGGGCTGTCGGAGCACTCCGCGCCGATCGCGGAGCAACGGTTTTACCGGATGGCGCACGCGGTCTTCACCCCGGCCGGCGGCGGCCCCGTCACCGTCCACCTCGCCCGCACGGGATACACCGGGGAGGACGGGTTCGAGCTGATCGTGCCCGCCGACGCCGCCGGAGCGCTGTGGGACGCGCTGATGACGGCGGGGGTGCCCCTGGGTCTCGTGCCGGCGGGCCTGGCCGCCCGCGACACCCTGCGCCTGGAGGCGGGCATGCCCCTGTACGGGCACGAGCTCGGCCGCCACATCCTGCCCGCGCAGGCAGGACTCGGTCGCGTCGTGGCCGCCGGCAAGGAGGACTTCGTCGGGCGGGCGGGTCTCGGCGCCGTCGTCTCGCCCCAAGCGCGTGTGCTCGTCGGGCTCGTCTCGGACGGCCGCCGGGCCGGCCGCGCCGGCTATGCCGTGTACGCCGGCGACAGTGTCGTCGGCGAGGTCACCAGCGGAGCACTCAGCCCGACGCTCGGGCATCCCATCGCGATGGCCTTCGTCGCGCCGACGGCCGCCGCATCCGGCACCGAACTCACCCTCGATGTCCGGGGGACCCGCGTACCCGCCACCGTGACCACCCTGCCGTTCTACCGGAGGAAGCAATGACAGATCTCGATGCCCTCATGTACACCGCCGAGCACGAGTGGATCGCCGTGGACGGCGACGTCGCCACCGTGGGGATCACCGACTACGCCGCCGACCAGCTCGGCGACGTCGTCTTCGTCGACCTGCCCTCCGTCGACGCCGCCGTCAGCGCGGGGGACGTGTGCGGCGAGATCGAGTCGACGAAGTCGGTCGGTGAGCTGTACGCCCCCCTGAGCGGCGCGGTCGTCGCCGTCAACGACGCCGTCGTCGAGGACCCCTCGATCGTGAACAACGACCCGTACGGACGCGGATGGCTCGTGAAGATCCGGATCGACGCCGAGCCGACCGGGACCCTGGACCGCGCCGCCTACGTCGCACTCACCGGCGGCGACGCGTGACCGGCGCAGCCCCCCGCATCGCCGCGTTCGCCGACCGGCACATCGGCACCGACGCCGCCGCCCAGCGGCGCATGCTCGACGTGCTCGGCTACGACAGCGTCGACGCCCTCGTGCGCACCGCCGTGCCCGCCGGCATCCAGGTGCACGAGCGACCCACGAGTGACATCCCCGCCGCCGCGAGCGAGGCGGAGGCGCTCGCCGAGCTGCGCGAACTCGCAGGCCGGAACCGGCCCGGCCGGCCCATGATCGGGCTGGGCTACTACGACACGCTCACGCCGTCGGTCATCGCGCGCAACGTGCTGGAGAACCCGTCGTGGTACACCGCGTACACGCCCTACCAGCCGGAGATCTCGCAGGGGCGCCTGGAGGCGCTCATCAACTTCCAGACCATGGTGGCCGACCTCACCGGGCTCGCCACCGCCAACGCGTCGATGCTGGATGAGGCCACCGCCGTCGTGGAGGGCATGCTGCTGGTACGGCGGGCGACGCGGTCGGCCTCGAACGTCTTCCTCGTCGACGCCGACGCGCTGCCCCAGACGAAGGCCCTGCTGCGCCATCGTGCGGCGGCGGTGGGGATCGAGCTGCGCGAGGTCGACTTCGCCGCCGGAGCCGTGGAGCCTGTCGAAGCGTTCGGAGCCTTCCTCCAGTACCCGGGCGCCTCGGGGCGCGTGTGGGATCCGTCGGCGACGATCGAGGCCGTGCACGGGCAGGGTGGGCTCGTCGTCGTGGCCGCCGACCTCCTCGCCCTCGCCCTGCTGCGCTCGCCGGGATCGCTCGGCGCCGACGTGGCGGTGGGGACGACGCAGCGCTTCGGCGTGCCGCTGGGGTTCGGCGGCCCCCACGCCGGCTACCTCGCCGTCCGATCAGGGCTGGAGCGTCAGCTCCCCGGGCGCCTGGTAGGGGTGTCACAGGATGCCGCGGGCCATCCCGCCTATCGGCTGTCGCTGCAGACGCGCGAGCAGCACATCCGCCGGGAGAAGGCCACGTCGAACATCTGCACCGCCCAGGTGCTGCTGGCCGTCATGGCCGCGATGTACGCGGTGTATCACGGCGCCGACGGGCTGCGCGCGATCGCCGCCGACGTCGCGCGCAAGGCCGAGGTCCTCGCCGACGCGCTGCGCGGATACGAGCTCCCACTGGTCGCGGACGCCTTCTTCGACACGATCCGCGTCTCGGTGCCCGGGCGCGCCGAAGACGTCGTGCACCGTGCCCGCGAGCGCGGCTACCAGCTGCTGTGGGTCGACGAGGCCACCGTGGGGGTCTCAGTCGACGAGACGACCACCGCCGCGGACCTCGCCGCCGTCGCCGCCGCGTTCGGGCTGCCCGAGACCGGTGACCGCCGCATCGAATACGCCGGCGCGGAGCCGGTTCGGGCCGTGCCCGCCGCGCTCCGCCGCGACGACGCCTACCTGACGCATCCGGTCTTCTCCTCCCACCGCAGCGAGACGGCGATGATGCGCTACCTCACGCAGCTGGCCGACCGCGACTATGCGCTGGATCGCGGGATGATCCCGCTGGGCTCGTGCACGATGAAGCTCAACGCGGCCACCGAGATGGCGGCGGTGTCGTGGCCGGAGTTCTCCCGCGTGCACCCCTTCGCCCCCGAAGAGGACGTGCGGGGATACCTCGTGCTCATCGAGCAGCTCGAGCGGTGGCTGGCCGAGGTCACCGGCTACGACGCGGTGTCGCTGCAGCCCAACGCCGGCTCGCAGGGGGAGCTCGCCGGGCTGCTCGCGATCCGCGGATACCACCGCGCCAACGGCGACCTCGACCGGGTGGTGTGTCTCATCCCGTCGTCCGCGCACGGTACGAACGCCGCATCCGCCGTGCTCGCAGGCATGCGCGTCGTCGTGGTGGCGTGCGACGAGGCCGGGAACGTCGACCTCGGCGACCTGCGCGAGAAGATCGCCGCCCATGCCGACGAACTGGCGGCGCTCATGATCACCTACCCGTCCACGCACGGCGTCTACGAGCATGACGTGCTGGAGATCACGCAGGCCGTGCATGACGCCGGTGGCCAGGTGTACGTCGACGGCGCGAACCTCAACGCCCTGCTCGGATACGCGCGGTTCGGCGATCTCGGCGGCGACGTGTCGCACCTGAACCTGCACAAGACCTTCGCGATCCCGCACGGCGGGGGCGGCCCGGGCGTCGGGCCGGTCGCCGCGAAGGCGCACCTGGCGCCGCACCTGCCGTCGCATCCGTTCTCCCAGCGCGCCGATCATGCGGGTGGCGTCTTCGACGGCGGTCCGATCTCGGCGGCACCGCACGGATCGGCCGGCATCCTGCCGATCTCGTGGGCCTATGTGCGGATGATGGGCACCGAGGGGCTCCGGGATGCCACCGCCGCCGCGGTGCTCGGCGCGAACTACATCGCCGCGCGCCTGCGCGACCACTTCCCGGTGCTGTACGCGGGGGAGGGCGGGCTCGTCGCACACGAGTGCATCCTCGACCTCCGGCCGCTGCGGGAGAAGACCGGGATCACGGTCGACGACGTGGCCAAGCGGCTCGTCGACTACGGCTTCCACGCGCCGACGATGTCGTTCCCCGTCGCCGGGACGCTCATGGTCGAGCCCACCGAGTCGGAGGACATCGGCGAGCTCGACCGGTTCGTCGAGGCGATGATCGCGATCCACGCCGAGGCGCACGCCGTGGCCGCAGGGGAGTGGCCCGCCGACGACAATCCGCTGACCAACGCTCCGCATACGGCCGAGTCGGTCGTGGCCGGCGAGTGGACGCATCCGTACTCCCGCGAGGTCGCGGTCTACCCCGTGCGCTCGCTCGTGCGGACGAAGTACTGGCCCCCCGTGCGCCGCATCGACCAGGCCTACGGCGACCGCAACCTCGTGTGCGCCTGCCCCCCGCCCGAGGCCTTCGCCTGACCCCCGCCCCGCCCGACCCCGCGCGCGGCCCCGGCCCGGCCCTCACCATCCGCGAGACTGCACGCAGCTGACGAGAGCGCGACATTCTGTCGTTGTCTCGCCGGTGGCATGCAGTCTCGCGGGTAGGGGCCGGTCCGGACGGCGGCGGCGGCGGGCGGCGCGGCCCGCTCGCGGGTGGGGGAGGTCAACGGGGGCGGGTCAGGGCGCGCTGAAGGGCGAAGAGCGGCGCGTGCTCCCGGGGGCGGATGATGCGCAGGCCCGCCGAGCGGAGGAGAGACTCGAGCGGATCGGCGGCCAGCGCCTCCGACCAGCCCCAGTGCGGTACGGCGCGGACGCCGTGGCGGAACAGCCGCGCGTCGCGCCGATGTCGTTCACGCAACGCGGTGAGCGGGTCGCCGAACCGGCCGTCGTACTTGAGGTCGCCGTCGCTCTCGCCGGCGACGGCGTGGTCCGCCCACCACTTGTCGACGCGGTCGTCGCCGATGCGCACCTGCAGTTCCGGCTCGGGGAACCCCAGCCATTCGACCACCGCGCGGTCGATGGACTCCAACGGAGACTCCGGCAGCGCGGACGCCCGGTGTAGCGCCCAGCGGGCATGGCGGCGACCGCGGGCGGACGAGCGGGACTCGTTGGCCGCGACAAGGGCCTCCACGGTGAGCGACGGGTCGCGGCGCAGGGCCGCATCCGCCGTCGCGAGGGCGATCGCGGGGTGGCGGACCCGCGCGATGTCGACCACCGTGTCCACCAGTCCGGTCAGGAGCGCGCCGCCGACGGTGCCGATCTCGCGCGCATCCCGCGTGGTGTGCGTCTGCACCCCGCCGACGAGCCGCGACGTGGCGTCGTCGGATGCGATCACGTGGACGGTCCCCGGATCGCCGAAGATCGGCAGACCGTGCAGCGCCGCCGCCGACTCCAGGCACGCCGGGTCATCGGGCCGCAGCAGCACCAGCGCGTGGACGCGGACCAGGTGCCGCTCCCACGGGGCCAGGCGCGCCCAATCCGCCGCAGGCGCGTACACGCCCCGCAGCACCGGCACGAGCTCACCGGCCCGAACGGCTCGAGTGGTGTGCGGAGCATCCCGAGCGTGGATGAGCGGAATCGGGCTCGTGAGGAGGGGGATGACGTCTGTCATCCCGCCAGCCTCCGCTCCCGGGTCCTTCCCGACCGGTGCCGCGGTCGTTCTGTGGACAGCCCCCCGCGCCGCCCGGCCTGTGGAGAGCAGCATCCCACCCCCGCGAGACTGCACGCCACCGGCGAAACCCCGACATAATGTCGCTCTCTCGTCGGTGGCGTGCAGTCTCGCCGCTGAACGCCGGGCCGGGCCGGGCGGGCGGGCGGGGTCAGGCGGGCGGGGCGAAGACCGCGGGCCACAGGGCGGCGGCGAGTGGATAGCCGACGAAGGCGACGATGTCGATCAGGGTGTGGGCGACCACGAGCGGCATGACGCGACCCCACCGCCGGTAGCACCAGCCGAAGACCAGGCCCATGGCGAAGTTGCCCACGATCGCGCCCACACCCTGGTACGCGTGATAGGCACCCCGCAGCGCGGCGGTGGCGAGGATGATGCCCCACCACGACCACCCCAGCCGGCGCAGCCGGTCGAACAGGTAGCCGAGGAAGATGACCTCCTCCGTCAGCCCCGCACGCAGCGCCGAGAGCACCAGCAGCGGCACGACCCACCACGCCGAATCCAGCGGGGAGGCGACGACCGCCACGTTCAGGCCGAGAACGCGGGATGCGGCGTACAGGGCGAGCCCGGGGACGCCGATGATCGCCATGAGCACCGCCGCGCGGCCGAGGTCGCCGCCGAACCGGCGGAAGTCCAGTCCGATCCGATCCAGGGCGCTGCGACCCGGCTCCCACAGCAGGTACACGACGAGCCCGACGATCGCGAGCGAGAAGGCGATGTCGAGGAAGCGGTACAGCGCATCCCACAGCGCCTCGGCGTCGCGAGCGGGGTTCAGCTGCGTCTGCTGCTGACCGATCGGGGTCGTCCGAAGCGACGCGCGGCTGAGGGACAGCACCGAGTACAGCGCCGACTGGCCGACGCTCACGGCGAGGACGAGGACGACCTCCCAGCGCAGCCGCACACGGTCTGCGCGCGCCGACAGTGCCAGCGGCGAAGGGAATCCCGCGGCCATCCCGGCATCGGACATCCGCACCTTGTCAGATTGCCACACTTCGTTCCTCGCGAATTAAGGGTATGTAACGTTTTCCACAGGAGTTTTGACCAACCCTGCACCCGTCCTTATCGTTTCCCTATCCGCGCCCCCCGGAAAGGGCATCGCTGCCTGGGCGGGCGCATCACCCTTTGCACAGGAGGAAATGTGTCAGGAATGACATGGCGCAAGCGCGCTTTGACGGCAGGGGCAGGTGTCGCAGTCGCGGCTCTCGCGCTCGCCGGCTGCACCACCAGCGGCGGCACGGACGACGAGACGACGTCCGACGGCGGCACCATCACGATCGCCACGACGAACGCCTTCACGTCGTTCAACGGCGACACCCCCGACGCCAACCTCGACACGAACGGCATGATCGGGTACCTCACCGGCGTCAGCGGAGACCTCGGTCTCGGCGGATTCCAGCGTCTGGACTCCGACTACACCGTCCTGCCCAACGAGGACTTCGGAACCTTCGAGAAGATCTCCGACGACCCCCTGACGGTCGAGTACACCCTCAACGAGGGCCTCACCTGGAGCGACGGCGAGCCCATCACCGCCGATGACATGCTCGTGAACTGGGTCATCGACTCCGGATGGTTCGACGACGCGATCATCGACCCCGCGACGGGCGACTCGACCAACGGCGGCACGCAGTACTTCACCCTCGCCGGCAGCACGGCGGGTCTGGACACCACGTCGTTCCCCGAGATCAGCGAAGACAACATGTCGATGACGCTGACCTACGCGACGCCGTTCGTGGACTGGGAGCTGGTCAACCCGATCGGCAAGCCCGCCCACGTCATCGCCGAGAAGGCGGGCGTGTCGCTCGAGGAGTTCATCGAGCTCATCAACACCCTCCCCGAGGGCAACCCGGAGGCCCCGGTCGCGCCGAACCCGACGCTGCAGGCTGCCGCCGAGTTCTGGAACACCGGCTACGACGTCACCGCGATGCCCGAGGATGAGAGCCTCCTCGTCGCGAGCGGCCCGTTCATCGTGACCGACTTCGTCCCGGAGTCCAGCATCACGCTGGAGAAGAACCCCGAGTACAAGGGCGACATGTCGCCGGCGTACGACCAGCTCATCGTCCGCTTCATCGGCGACGCCAACGCTCAGGTCACGGCTCTTCAGAACGGCGAGGTCAACGCGATCCAGCCCCAGCCCTCGGCCGACACGCTGACGGCGCTCGAGAACGCCAACGCCACGGTGATCCCGGGTGACCAGCTCGCCTACGACCACCTCGACCTGAACTTCACCGGTGTCTTCGCCGACCCGGCCGTTCGTGAGGCGTTCCTCAAGACGATCCCGCGTCAGCAGATCCTCGAGTCGATGGTCACCCCCGTCAACCCCGAGGCTGAGGTCCTCAACTCGCAGATCTTCCTGCCCACCGACGCCGAGTACGGCGACGCGGTGGCCGCGAGCGGGTACGACCAGTACACCGAGCCCGACATCGACGGCGCCAAGGCGCTGCTCGCCGGTGCGACCCCGACGGTTCGCATCCTCTACAACACCAACAACCCGAACCGCGTGGACAGCTTCCGGGCCATCCAGCAGTCGGCTCAGGAGGCGGGCTTCATCATCGAGGACGCCGGCTCGCCCGACTGGAGCGCGCTCCTGGGCAGCGGCGCGTACGACGCGTCGATCTTCGGATGGGTCTCGCCGGGTGCCGGCAACGCCGCCCTGCCGCAGATCTTCCAGACCAACGGTGGTGGAAACTACAACTTCTACTCCAACCCCGAGGTCGACACGCTCGTGGACGAGAGCCAGGTGACCCTCGAGGAGGACCGCCTGTCGGAGATCAAGATCGAGATCGACGCGGCCACCGCCGCCGACTTCTACGGTCTGCCCCTCTTCCAGTCGCCGGGTCTGTTCGCAGACAACGGCACGGTCGAAGGCATCGAGTACTTCGGTGGCCAGACCGGCATCGTCTGGAACGCGCAGGAGTGGACCCTCGCGGGCTGATCCCCGCAAGGTGACACCCGGGCGCACACGCGCCCACGGGGCGCCGGAGTCCACGGGCTCCGGCGCCCCACACGTTCGTGCCACGAGCGCGACTATCCTGTCCGAAGCGCGCACAACGCGTGACTCGGCCCGATCGAAAGAAGTGACAACGCGATGGTCGGATTCGTCCTCAGGCGCATCGCCGTCTCGATCCTGGTGCTGCTGGCAGCCTCGTTCCTCATGTACGTGCTGTCCGCCAACGCCGGCAACCCGCTCCAGGACCTCGAAGGCAGCAACGCTCCCAACCGCGAGCAGCTGATCGCCGCCCGCATCGCCGCCCTCGATCTCGACGTGCCGCCGGTGCTGCGCTACTTCCTGTGGCTCGGTGGTGCCGCGCAGTGTCTCGTGCCGTTCGTGGGCACGTGCGACCTGGGCACCACGATCTCCAACGCGCAGGTCACCGCCATCCTTCCCATGGCGATGACCTCGACCCTGCAGCTGGTGACGATCGCCTTCTTCGTCGCGATCGTCCTCGGCGTCGCCGTCGGCGTCGTCACCGCTCTGCGCCAGTACAGCGGATTCGACTTCGGCGTCACGCTGCTGAGCTTCTTCCTCTACTCCCTGCCTGCGTTCCTGGTGGCCGTGCTCCTGAAGGAGTTCCTGGCCATCGGCTTCAACAACTTCCTGCAGTCCGAGACGACGATCCCGATCTGGCTGATCGCCGTGGTCACCGTCGTCAGCGCCATCGTCTGGCAGGCCATGATCGGCGGCCCGATGCGTCGCCGGCTCGCGATCGCGGGAATTTCCGGCGCGGCCACCGCGGCACTGCTGGTCTATTTCGACGTGACCGACTGGTTCCGTCAGCCGGGCCTGGGCCCGATCGGCCTCCTGCTGATCATCGGCGGAACGGTCTTCCTGACCACAGCCCTGCTGGCCGGACTCGAGAACCGGCGCGCGCTGCTGGTGGCCGGCCTGAACGGCGCGATCGCGTACATCTGCTACTTCGTGCTGCAGGGTCTGTTCGACGTCTCCAGCTTCGCCACGCTCGTGATCCTCGGACTCGTCGCCCTCGCCGTCGGCATCGCGTCGGGAATGATCCTCGGGGGAACCGACCGCGGGCTCGCGGCCCGCGTAGGCGGCATCGTCGCCGTCATCTCCTCCGGGTTCGTCGTCCTGGACCGGTTCATGCAGGCCTGGCCGGTGTACATGGACAACCCCCGGATCAACGGCCGGCCGATCGCGACCGTCGGTGCGAGCACCCCGGGCTTCTCCGGTGACCTGTGGCTGTCGGGAATCGACTCGTTCACCCACCTGCTCCTGCCCACGATCGCGCTGCTGCTGATCTCCTTCGCCAGCTACACCCGGTATGCCCGCGCGGGGATGCTCGACGTGATGAACCAGGACTACATCCGCACCGCGCGCGCCAAGGGCGTCTCCGAGCGCACCGTCGTCATGCGTCACGCACTGCGGAACATGCTCATCCCCATCGTCACCCTCATCGCCACCGACGTGGGCACGCTCCTGGGCGGCGCGGTCATCACCGAGCGCGTCTTCGCCATCAGCGGGATGGGGTCGCTGTTCGTCGCCTCCATCGAGAGGGTCGATGTGAACCCCGTCATGGGGTACTTCCTCGTGATCGCCATCACCGCGATCGTGTTCAACTTCCTCGCCGATCTCGCGTACGCCGTGCTCGATCCCCGCGTTCGGGTCGTCGCATGATCGCCGTCCCCCGACCTGCGGAGGTCACCCGATGACCCAGATGATGCCCGAACCGGCGCTGACCCCGGCGCCGCCCTCCGCGGAGGAGGAGCACACCGTCGGCGTCAGCCAGGGGCGCCTGATCCTCCGGCGCTTCCTCGCGAACAAGGTCGCCGTCGTCTCCGGCATCCTGTTCCTCCTCATCGCCGTCTTCTCGATCTCGGCGGTGGGCCTCGGTCCCATTCCCGGATGGTGGAAGCACAACTACACCTCCCTCAACCCGCAGCTCGACGGCGGCGCACCGACGCTCTCGCTCATCCCGCAGTGGCTCGGCGGCTCCGGGATCTCCTTCGGCGAGCACCCCTTCGGCCAGGACCGGATCGGCATCGACTACTTCGCGATGACGATGCGCGGCATCCAGAACTCCATCGTCGTGATGTTCGTGATCAGCATCGTGGGCACCGTCATCGGCACGGTCGTGGGCGCGATCGCCGGTTATTACCGCGGCATCGTGGATTCGATCCTGATGCGCATCACCGATGTCGTCATCGTCATCCCGATCATCGTCATCGGCGCCGTCGTGGGTCGGGCCACCGGCGGCCTGGGTGTGTGGCCGCTCGCCTTCTTCCTCGCGCTGATCTCGTGGACGACGATCGCGCGCCTGGTGCGGGCGGAGTTCCTCAGCCTCCGCGAGCGCGAGTTCGTGGAGGCCGCACGCGTGGCCGGGGCCAGCGATGCGCGCATCATCTTCAAGCACATCCTCCCCAACGCCATCGGCGTCGTGATCGTAGCGGCGACCCTCCTCGCCGCCGCCGCGATCCTCCTGGAGACGGCGCTGAGCTTCCTCCGCCTGGGCGTGCAGCCGCCGGATGTGTCGCTGGGCCTGATCATCTCCGACAACCAGTCGGCCTTCCAGACCCGCCCGTGGCTGTTCTGGTGGCCGGCGACCTTCATCGTGCTGCTGGCGCTGCTGGTCAACTTCGTCGGAGACGGTCTGCGCGACGCGTTCGACCCGCGGCAGAAGCGGTTCTCGCTGCGGCGGACGAAGGAGCCGGTGTCCAAGGACTCCGACGCCCCGGCGACGTCGCCCGCGGGACCGGCGGCATCCTCCCCGACTCCGCCGTCGCCATGATCCTGACCTTCAGCTCACGCCAGGAGGATCGCGCCCACCAGTCCGGTCACTCCCACGACGATCGCCACGATCGCCGTGAGTCGCGGACGCACCTGCAGCGGGATGCGGTCGGCCACGCCGGTTTCGATGCGGCCGCTGTCGCGCAGGTGGTGCCAGCGTTCACGGACCAGTTGCGCGGCCCGGCCGGAGTCGGTCGTGGGCAGCTCGCCCGGGCGCACGCCCGGCTGGGTGGGCGCCTCGGAACGCCGGTGGGCGCGCGCGGCGCGGACGGACGTCATGGCGCCCGGCGCCGGTGCCGCGGTGGCGCTGATGCGGCGCTGGGGCGTGTGCAGGACCAGGGCGTAGCGGGTGTCGACGTGGATGAGCGCGGCCCACGGGACGCGGTACTCCATCAGCACGTTGGCGACTTCGGCGCCGTCGTCGTCGACCGCCACGTACGGCGACCACAGCAGCGCCCACACGAGGGCGGCACCGCTCACGGCCCCCAGGACGATGCCGGGCGCGGCTGTGAAGGCACCGGGCGTGAGCAGCGTGCCCAGGGCCACGGCTCCCAGCGCGACCCACGCGACGATGCTCAGCACCTGATTGAACCTCGAACGGAACACGACACGTGGCATCCGTTCATTCTCCCATCCCCCGATGTCTCGCTCCCGCCGCGCGGGACGGGAAGGACCCTCTCATGACCTCGACCGCACAGCCGGCGACCCCGGCGCTGGAGATGACCGACGTCAGCGTCGACTTCGCCGTCGACGACGTGTGGGTTCCCGCCGCCAAGAACCTGACCTACTCGATCCAGCGCGGCCAGGTGGTCGCCGTCGTGGGGGAGTCGGGCTCGGGCAAGAGCGCCAGCTCCATGTCGATCCTCGGCCTGCTGCCCCGTAACAGCCGCGTGCGCGGCAGCATCAGGGTCAACGGGCGGGAGATCCTCGATCTGTCCCCGCGGGCGCTGCGCCAGCTGCGCGGCACCGAGGTCGCCGCGATCTTCCAGGAGCCGATGACGGCGCTGAACCCCGTCCTGACGGTGGGCTTCCAGGTCGTGGAGGCCATCCGCGCGCACACCGCCAAGAGCCCCGCCGAGGCGGAGGCGCGCGCCCTCGAACTGCTCGGGATGGTCGGGCTGCCCGACCCGCAGAAGGCCTTCGCGTCCTACCCGCACCAGCTCTCCGGCGGACAGCGGCAGCGCGCCATGATCGCCCAGTCCATCAGCCTCGACCCCGCGCTGCTGATCGCGGACGAGCCCACCACGGCGCTGGATGTCACGGTGCAGGCCGAGATCCTGGATCTGCTGCGCGACCTCCGCGACCGCCTCGAGTCGGCGATCCTCCTCATCACCCACGACATGGGCGTGGTCGCCGACCTGGCCGACTGGATCGTCGTGATGAAGGACGGCGACATCGTCGAGCAGGGCGCAGTGGGGGAGGTGCTCAACAACCCCCAGCAGGAGTACACGCGCGAGCTGCTGGCCGCTGTGCCGCGCCTGGGTGACAAGTCGGCCGAGCACGGCGCCGTGGACGTGGTGGAAAGCCTCGCGCACGTCGTGGAAGAGGTCGAGGCGGGCGTCGACGCGAAGGTGATCGCCGCCGCCGCGGAAGCGCCCGTCATCGCCAAGCCCGTCTTGGAGCTGGACCACGTGTCGGTCGAATACGGCAAGCGGCGCCGCGTCGCGGCGTTCCGGGCCGTGGATGACGTGACGCTCGGGATCGCCGAGGGAGAGATCGTCGGCCTCGTGGGCGAATCCGGCTCCGGCAAGTCGACGATCGGCCGCGCGGCGATCGGCCTCCAGCCCATCGCAGAGGGACGCCTCGTCGTGGACGGCATCGACATCAGCGCCGGCTCCCGGAAGATCGTGTCGTCGCTGCGGCGCAAGGTCGGCATCGTGTTCCAGGACCCGTCGTCGTCGCTGAACCCCCGCATGCCGATCGGGGAGAGCATCGGCGAGCCGATCATGCTGGCCGGCGAGGCCAAGGGCAAGGACCTCGATCGCCGGGTGGAAGCGCTCCTGGACGAAGTGCGGCTGCCGCGCAACTACCGCAACCGCTACCCGCACGAGCTCTCCGGCGGGCAGAAGCAGCGCGTCGGCATCGCGCGCGCCCTGGCGCTGAAGCCCCGCCTGCTCGTGGCCGACGAGCCGACCAGCGCGCTGGATGTGTCGGTGCAGGCGCGCGTGCTGGAGCTCCTGAGCGAACTGCAGCGCGAATACCGCTTCGCGTGCCTGTTCATCAGCCACGACCTGGCCGTCGTGGACGCGCTGGCCGATCGCATCGTGGTGCTGCACCGCGGCCGGATCGCGGAGCAGGGAACGCGCGACGAGATCCTCCGCGCCCCCAAGGAGCCGTACACGCAACGGCTCATCGCGGCCATCCCCGTGCCCGATCCGGAGGTCCAGGCCGCCCGCCGCGAACTCCGCCACCAGCTGCTGCTGGCGGAGCGCGACGCGTCCTGATTTCTCGGTGCAGCCGGTTCGCAGCACCGTCCCGGTAGAATGGGGCGGCCCGATTCCGGGCGCACCCCGAACTTTCAAGGATTCCTTCATGGCGCATGCCCTCCGTTCCGATCTGCGCAACGTCGCGATCGTCGCTCACGTCGACCACGGCAAGACGACGCTCGTAGACGCCATGCTGCGCCAGACGGGCTCCTTCGGCTCTCACGAGCACATGGAGGAGCGCGCCATGGACTCCAACGATCTGGAGCGCGAAAAGGGCATCACGATCCTCGCCAAGAACACGGCGATCACCTACAACGGCGCCCACACCGACGTGCCCGTCACCATCAACGTCATCGACACCCCCGGCCACGCCGACTTCGGCGGCGAGGTCGAGCGCGGCTTGTCGATGGTCGACGGGGTCGTACTGCTGGTGGATGCGTCGGAGGGCCCGCTGCCCCAGACGCGGTTCGTGCTGCGCAAGGCGCTCGAGGCCAAGCTTCCCGTCATCCTGCTGGTGAACAAGACCGACCGCCCCGACGCCCGCATCGCCGAGGTCGAGACCGAGAGCCACGACCTTCTCCTCGGGCTGGCCTCCGATCTCTCCGATGACGTGCCCGACCTGGACGTGGACGCACTGCTGGACGTGCCGGTGGTGTACGCCTCCGGACGCGCGGGCGCCGCATCCCGCAACCGGCCCGCCAACGGCTCCCTGCCCGACAACGACGACCTCGAGCCCCTGTTCGAGGCGATCCTCGAGCACGTGCCGGCCCCCTCGTACGACGACGAGGCGCCGCTGCAGGCGTGGGTCACCAACCTCGACTCGAGCCCGTTCCTCGGACGCCTGGCGCTGCTGCGCGTCTTCAACGGCACGCTCAAGAAGGGCCAGACGGTCGCCTGGGTGCGCGCGGACGGCAGCACCAGCAACGCCCGCATCACGGAGCTGCTCAAGACCCGGGCGCTCGAGCGCTATCCCGCCGAGAGCGCCGGCCCCGGCGACATCGTCGCGATCGCCGGATTCCCCGACATCACGATCGGCGAGACGATCGCCGATCCCGACGACGTCCGCCCGCTGCCGCAGATCCACGTCGACGAGCCGGCCATCTCCATGACGATCGGCACCAACACCTCGCCGCTGGCCGGCAAGGTCAAGGGCCACAAGCTCACCGCGCGCCTGGTGAAGGACCGCCTCGACCGTGAGCTGATCGGCAACGTCTCGCTCAAGGTCGTCGACATCGGCCGGCCGGATGCGTGGGAGGTGCAGGGCCGCGGCGAGCTGGCGCTGGCGATCCTCGTCGAAAACATGCGCCGTGAGGGCTTCGAGCTCACCGTCGGCAAGCCCCAGGTGGTCACCAAGAAGGTCGACGGCAAGACCTACGAGCCGTTCGAGCACCTCACCGTGGACGCCCCCGAGGAGTACCTCGGCGCGATCACGCAGCTGCTGGCCAGCCGCAAGGGACGCATGGAGTCGATGACCAACCATGGCACCGGCTGGGTGCGCATGGAGTTCGTCGTGCCCTCGCGCGGCCTCATCGGCTTCCGCACCGAGTTCCTCACGACCACCCGTGGCACCGGCATCGCCAACGCGATCTCGCACGGTTACGAGCCCTGGGCGGGCCAGATCGTCACGCGGCAGAACGGCTCGATCGTGGCCGACCGCTCCGGCGTGGTCACCCCGTTCGCCATCATCGCCCTGCAGGAGCGCATGTCGTTCTTCGTGCAGCCGACCGAAGAGGTCTACGAGGGCATGGTCATCGGCGAGAACTCGCGCAACGACGACATGGACGTGAACATCACCAAGGAGAAGAAGCTGACGAACATGCGTCAGTCCACCTCCGACACGTTCGAGTCGATGACCCCGCCGCGCCAGCTGTCGCTGGAGGAGAGCCTCGAATTCGCCCGCGAGGACGAGTGCGTCGAGGTGACGCCGGAGAAGGTGCGCATCCGCAAGGTCGTGCTCGACGCGACCGAGCGCGGGCGCGCCACCGCGCGGCTCAAGCGCCAGGACGCCAACGTCTGATCCTCCGTCGCGCCGGAGTGGCGGCGGGTGGTGGCGCCGACGTCGCCGGGCGTCGGTATGCTCCCACGGGTGACCGCAACCGAACCCGCCGACGAACGCCGCCGGGCGACGCGGCAGGGCCTCGCGGTGGCGCTGGCCACGAGCGCGTACGGAGTGTCGTTCGGGGCACTGGCCGTCGCATCCGGGCTGGACGTGTGGCAGACCTGCGTGCTGAGCGCACTCATGTTCACGGGCGGATCGCAGTTCGCCTTCGTGGGCGTCGTGGGTGCGGGGGGAGTGGCCGCGACGCCGGCGGCCATCGCCTCCTCGGCGCTCCTCGGAGTACGCAACGCCGCCTACGCGATGCGCATGTCGCCGGTGATCGGGCGCGGCTTCTGGCGCCGCGCGGGCGCCGCGCAGTTCACGATCGACGAGTCCACGGCGGTGTCGCTGGCCCAGACCGACCCGCGCGCACGCACGCTCGGCTTCTGGGTCACCGGCATCGGCATCTACATCGGCTGGAACGTCTCGACGCTCCTGGGCGCTCTGGCGGGCGACGTGCTCGGCGACCCCCGGCAGTATGGGCTGGATGCGGCGGCCGCCGCGGCGTTCCTCGCGCTGCTGTGGCCGCGCCTGCGCGGACGCCAGGCGCTGGCGGTGGGGGCGGCAGCCGCCGTGATCGCCACTGTCCTCACTCCGGGCCTCATGCCCGGTCTCCCCGTCATCGTCGCGGCGGCCGTGGCCGTGGCGGTCGGCTGGTTCAACTGGCTGGGACGATCCGAGCGTCCGGCGCCCGAGCCACCCGACGTCCCCGAGCGAGAGGGGCTCCCGTGACCCTGTGGAACGCCGTCCTGCTGGCCTCCGTCATCTGCGTCGCGCTGAAAGCGGTCGGATACCTCCTGCCGGCGCGCTGGGTCGAGGCGCCGCGCCCCGCGCGCATCGCCGACCTGCTCACCGTCGCGCTGCTGGCCGCGCTCGTCGCGGTGCAGACCCTGGGCGCCGGTCAGGCCGTCGTCGTGGATGCGCGCATCCCGGCGGTGCTCGTGGCCGGCGGCCTGCTCGCGCTGCGTGCGCCGTTCCTGGTCGTCGTCGTGGCCGCCGCCGTCACCGCCGCGCTGCTGCGCCTGTGGGGCTGGGCGGCATGATCTCGGCGCCTAGACTGTCGCGGTGACCTCCCCGGCGTTCCCCGTGCTTGCGGCACGCGTCCTCACATGGATGCTGTCGCTGGTCATCGGCGCCGTCTACGGCACTGCCGCGACCGTCGCGCACGCCTACACCGTGGCGGGCCTGCCGCTCGGCCTCGTGCTGGCGATCGTGGGGACGGGGGCGCTGCTGGTGGCCTTCCGCACGCTGACGGGGGATCGGTGGACCGCACTGGCGGGCGGCCTGGGCGTCGTGGGGGCCACCCTGCTGTTCAGCAACGTCGGACCCGGCGGATCGGCGATCGTGGCCCCTGCCTCCCCGGCGACCGAGTGGATCCCGCTCACCTGGACGCTCGCCGTCCCGCTCCTGGTGGCGGTCGTGGTGGCATGGCCCGACCTCTCCCACCTGCGCGCCGAGGAGCCGCCGCCCCCCGCGAGCCCACGTAGACTGGATCCGTGACGTATGTGATCGCCCTCCCGTGCGTGGATGTCAAAGACCGTGCGTGCATCGACGAGTGCCCCGTGGACTGCATCTACGAGGGTGATCGCTCGCTCTACATCCACCCGGACGAATGCGTCGACTGCGGTGCGTGCGAGCCGGTCTGCCCCGTCGAGGCCATCTACTACGAGGACGACCTTCCCGAGGAGTGGTCGGACTACTACAAGGCCAACGTGGAGTTCTTCGACGACATCGGCTCGCCCGGAGGCGCGGCGAAGGTGGGGGTCATCCACAAGGATCACCCGGTCATCTCGGCGCTCCCGCCCCAGGGCGAGTGAGCCGCCGCTGATGGGGGTCTCCGAGCTGGCGGACTACCCGTGGGACGCCGTGGCGCCGTATGCCGAGAAGGCCCGCCGTCATCCGGGCGGCATCGTCGATCTGTCGATCGGGTCTCCCGTCGACCCCACTCCTGAGGTCGTCGCGGCGGCGCTGACGCGCGCCACCGACGCCCACTCGTACCCGCTCACTTCGGGCACACCTGCCCTCCGCGACGCGATCGCGGCGTGGTACGCACGGCGCAGGTCGGTGCCCTCGCTCACCGCCGCGCACGTCATCCCCACGGTGGGCTCCAAAGAGCTCGTGGCACTGCTGCCGCTGCTGCTGGATCTCGGACCCGGGGATGTCGTGGTGCATCCACGCGCCGCGTACCCGACGTACGACGTGGGGGCGCGCGTGGTGGGGGCCACCCCGGTCGCCGCGGACGATCCGGACGAGTGGCCGGCGGCCACGCGCCTGGTGTGGCTGAATTCCCCCGGCAACCCCGACGGGCGGGTGCTCGATGTGCCGGCACTCCGCCGCGCCGCAGAGCGTGCGCGCGAGCGCGGGATCGTGCTGGCCTGCGACGAGTGCTACGCCGAACTGGGCTGGGAGGGGCCGTGGCGGGATCAGCCCGTCCCGAGCGTCCTGGACCCGCGCGTGACCGGCGGTGACCTGACCGGGCTGCTGTCGGTGTACTCGCTGAGCAAGCAGTCGAACCTCGCCGGGTACCGTGCCGCCTTCGTCGCGGGCGACCCGGCCCTCGTGGAGCGCCTGCTCACCGCCCGGCGTCACCTGGGGCTCATGCCGCCGGCGCCCGTGCAGGCCGCCATGGCGGCCGCACTGGCCGACGACACGCACGTGCAGGCGCAGAAGGAGCGCTACCGGGTGCGCCGCGCGCTGCTCAGACCGGCCCTGGAGGCCGCGGGCTTCCGGATCGATGCGAGCGAGGGCGGGCTGTACCTGTGGACCACCGAGGGCCGCGACGCGTGGGAGAGCATGGACCGGCTCGCAGACCTCGGCATCCTCGCCGGGCCGGGGCACTTCTACGGGCCGCACTTCCCCCAGCACGTGCGAGTGTCCCTCACCGCCTCCGATGAGCGCGTCTCAGCGGCCGCAGAGCGCCTCCGCGCGGGGTAGCGTTGACGACCCCCACCATGGGAACGCGCGTTCCTTTGGCGGTGTCCGCAGTACCCGCGCGGGCACATTAGGCTGTACGAGCACGGGGATGAGGTGACCTTCCGCGTCGTCCGTGCCGGCCCGGCGAGCACCGACCCGCCTCCGGGGCGACCTGATGGACGCGACCAGAAATCGCAAGGAGGCGCAGTGAGCGACGCGGGAACCCAGGATCAGAAGGCCATCTTCACGGTGGGCGATCGGACGGCCGAATTCCCGGTGCTGAACGGCACCGACGGCACCGCGAGTGTCGACATCTCGACGTTCATGCGGCAGACCGGCCACACGACGCTGGACTACGGCTTCGTCAACACCGCGGCCACGAAGTCATCGATCACCTTCATCGACGGCGATCAGGGGATCCTCCGCTACCGCGGCTATCCGATCGAGCAGCTGGCGAAGAACAGCACGTACCTCGAGGTGGCGTGGCTGCTCATCTACGGCGAGCTGCCCACCGCCGACGAGCTCGCCGCCTTCGACGAGCGCATCCGCCGTCACACGCTCCTGCATGAAGACCTCAAGCGCTTCTTCTCGGCCCTCCCGCACACCGCGCACCCGATGTCGGTGCTCTCGGCGGCCACCGCGGCCCTCTCGACGTACTACGAGAACGAGTCCGACCCCCACAACCCCGAGCATGTCGAACTGAACACCGTGCGGATGCTGGCCAAGCTCCCGGTGATCGCCGCCTACGCCCACAAGAAGAGCGTCGGCCAGGCCTTCCTGTACCCCGACAACTCCCTGGGTTTCGTGGACAACTTCCTCAAGCTCAACTTCGGCGTGCTCAGCGAGGTCTACGACGTCAACCCCGTCATGTCGCGCGCCCTGGAGCGCCTCCTCATCCTGCACGAAGACCACGAGCAGAATGCGTCCACCTCCACGGTGCGGCTGGTCGGGTCGACGGGGGCGAATCAGTTCTCCTCCATCTCGGCCGGCATCAACGCCCTGTACGGCCCCTTGCACGGTGGCGCCAATGAGGCGGTGCTCGACATGCTCGGACGCATCCGCGACTCCGGCGAGAGCGTCGAGCGTTTCGTGGAGCGCGTGAAGAACAAGGAGGACGGGGTCAAGCTCATGGGCTTCGGCCACCGCGTCTACAAGAACTACGACCCGCGCGCCAAGCTCGTCAAGGAGTCCGCCGACGAGGTGCTCGAGGCCCTCGGCGTGAGCGACCCGCTGCTGGATCTGGCGAAGGAGCTCGAGGATATCGCCCTCAACGACGACTACTTCAAGGAGCGTCGCCTCTACCCGAACGTGGACTTCTACACGGGCGTCATCTACAAGGCGATGGGTTTCCCCACCCGCATGTTCACGGTGCTCTTCGCCATCGGCCGCCTCCCCGGCTGGCTCGCGCACTGGCGCGAGATGCAGGGCGACCCGCAGACCAAGATCGGCCGCCCGCAGCAGCTGTACACGGGGGCCACGGAGCGCCAGTACCCCGGAGCCTGATCCGGGTCGTTCGTCCCTCCCGCACCCCCAGGGGGTGACCGCGGCGGTCGGCGCGGGTACGTTGTGGACCGCGGGACCATTCCGCACGAGCGGAGGCGGCGATGTGGGAGCAGACGACCGACCCCTTCGGGAGCCTGTGGGTGTCGGCCCTCGTGGCGGCGATCCCGATCCTGCTGTTCCTCTTCTGCCTGGTGGTGCTCAAACTCAAGGGCGTCATCGCAGCGGTCATCGCGCTGGTCGCTGAGATCATCGTCGCCCTGTGGGCGTTCGGGATGCCGGGATCCGCCGTGGCCGGCGCGGGCCTGATCGGCGTGCTGACGGCCATCTGGCCGATCGCGTACATCATCGTCATGGCGGTGTGGCTGTACCGTCTCGCCGTCGCCAGCGGCAGGTTCGATGTCATCCGCTCGTCGATCGGCGGGATCTCACCCGACCAGCGCATCCAGGTGCTGCTCATCAGCTTCGCCTTCGGGGCCTTCCTCGAGGGCGCCGCCGGGTTCGGGGTGCCCATCGCCATCTGCGCCGCCCTGCTCGTGCAGTTGGGGTTCCGCCCGGTCAAGGCGGCCATGATCTGCCTCGTCGCCAACGCCGCCGCCGGTGCGTACGGGGCCATCGGCATCCCGGTGATCGTGGCGTCGCAGGTCACCGGCATCGACATCACGATCCTGTCGCGGTCGATGGTCGTCATCCTCCAGCCGTTGACTATCCTCATCCCTTTCCTGCTCGTGATGATCCTCGACGGATGGCGTGGTTTGAAGGAGACCCTGCCGGCGACCCTCACGGTCACGATCGTCTTCAGCGGCATCCAGGGCGGTGTGCTGTGGTTCCTCGGGCCCGAGCTCGCCGACATCGGCGCGGGTCTGGGCGCCATGGTCGCCCTGTTCGCCCTCGGACGGGTGTGGCAGCCCCGCAGCCACTTCCGCGAGGGGGCGGGGCGGTGCCGGTGATCGAGCGGCACAGCGTCCGAGACATCGCCGTGGCGTGGAGCCCGTTCTACATCCTCACCGCGTTCGTCCTGATCTGGAGCCTCCCGGTCTTCAAAGGCTTGTTCACGGCG
Organism: Microbacterium lushaniae; assembly: GCF_008727775.1. Lineage (NCBI taxonomy): Bacteria > Bacillati > Actinomycetota > Actinomycetes > Micrococcales > Microbacteriaceae > Microbacterium > Microbacterium lushaniae. Next base: position 2,298,272 of record NZ_CP044232.1, on the reverse strand, counting down.
GGTGGCGCCCTCGCGGGGGCCGTCTTCCCCGTGGCGATCCCCGGCCTCACCGGGGAGATCGCGAACGCCGCGGGCGACCCGGTGACGGCCACGTGGGATTTCACGCCGCTGAACGCCACCGGCACGGCGATCCTCCTGGCGGTCATCGTGTCCACCCTCACGACGCCGAACATCGACGCGAAGGTCCTGTTCCGCGAGCTCGGGGCGACGCTGCGCACACTGTGGCAGGCGCTCGTGCTCATCGCGCTCATCCTGGCGCTGGCCAACATCGCGAACTACTCGGGCGGGTCGAGCTCGATGGGATCGGCGCTGGCCGCCCTCGGTCCCCTCGTGCCGCTGCTGGCCCCCATCATCGGCTGGATCGGGGTGTTCCTCACCGGCTCCGTCGTCAACAACAACACCCTGTTCGCGCCGCTGCAGGTGGTCACCGCGGAGGGGATCGGCGCCGATCCGGCGCTCACCGTGGCGGGCAACACGGCAGGCGGGAACACCGGCAAGGTGATCTCGCCGCAGTCCATCGCGATCGCCGCCGGGGCGGTGGGGCTGTCGGGCAGGGAGAGCGAGATCCTGCGCGCGTCGATCCTCTACAGCCTCGGCATGCTCGCGGTGATCTGCGTCTGGAGCTTCACGCTCTACCTGGTGTTCTGACGCTCAGGCGTGCAGCGCTTCGTTGAGGACCACGCCGACGCCCTGGCGCCGGACGGCCTCGACGGCACCCGTGAGGGAGTTGCGGCGGAAGAGCAGGCCGGGCCGGCCGGAGAGCTCCGCGCCCTTGACCACGGGGTGCGTCCCGTCGGGTCGCTCGCCCTCACCGGGCAGGCTGATCTTCGTGCCGGCGGTGACGTACAGACCCGCCTCCACGACGCAGTCGTCGCCGAGGGAGATGCCGATGCCGGCGTTCGCACCCAGCAGCGTCCGTGCGCCGATCGACACGCGGTGCGTGCCGCCGCCCGAGAGGGTGCCCATGACCGACGCGCCGCCGCCGATGTCGCTGCCGTCGCCGACCACGACGCCCTGCGAGATGCGACCTTCGACCATCGAGGCGCCGAGAGTGCCGGCGTTGAAGTTGACGAAACCCTCGTGCATGACGGTCGTGCCGGGGGAGAGGTAGGCGCCCAGCCGCACGCGCGACGCGTCCGCGATCCGCACGCCGGGAGGCGTGACGTAGTCCAGCAGGCGCGGGAACTTGTCCAGACCCTGCACCTGCACGCCCTCGCGCAGCAGGACCGGGCGCAGCCGCGTCGCGTCGTCGGGATGCATCGGCCCTGCCGTCGTCCACGCCACGTTCGGGAGGTGCCCGAACACGCCGTCGAGGTTGAGCTCGTTGGGACGCACGAGGCGATGCGACAGTGCGTGCAGACGGAGATAGGCGTCGGAGGTGGAGGTGGGCGGCGCATCCAGGTCGATCTCGAGCGTCACGACCTCCACCGACACCGCGCGACGGGCGTCGTCCACGGCGAACTGCTCGAGCGCGGCAGGCGCCATCGCGGGGTTGAAGCCCATCGGCCGGCGTCCGAGAGCCGGCTCCGGAAACCACGTGTCCAGCACCGTGCCGTCGCCGGCAGCCGTGGCCAGCCCGACACCCCACATCCACCGCTCATCACTCATCCCTCCACGCTACCGCCCGCCCTCCGCGGCCCCGACCCGCCTCGGTAGGATCGGGTGGTGCCCGACCTCGACCTCACTGCATCCTCCGTCGACCTCACCCGCGCGATCTGCGACATCCCGAGCGTGTCAGGGGAGGAGACGACGCTCGCCGACGCCATCGAGGCCGCCGTCGGTGCCCTGCCGCACCTCGAGGTCGTGCGTGAGGGCGACACGATCATCGCGCGCACGAACCTGGGCCGCGCCCAGCGGGTCGTCATCGCCGGGCACATCGACACCGTGCCGATCAACGACAACCTGCCCACGCGCGACGTCGACGTGGACGGTGAGCCGCACCTGTGGGGGCGTGGGACGGTCGACATGAAGGCGGGCGTCGCGGTGCAGCTGCGCCTGGCGGCCGAGCTCGTCGCCCCGCGCGTGGACATCACATGGATGTGGTACGACCACGAGGAGGTCGACGCCGACCTGAACGGCCTCACGCGCCTCTCACGCACGCGGCCGGAGCTGTTCGCCGGCGACTTCGCGATCCTGGGCGAGCCCTCCAACGGTCAGGTCGAAGGCGGATGCAACGGGAATCTGCGCGCGCTCGTGCGCACGACCGGCGTCCGCGCGCACAGCGCCCGCGCGTGGGTCGGGGAGAACGCCATCCACCGGGCCGCCCCCCTCCTCGCGCGCCTTGCGGAATACCGGCCGCGCGACGTCGAGGTCGAGGGCCTGGTCTACCGCGAGGGACTGAACGCCGTGCGGATCTCCGGCGGCGTCGCGGGCAACGTCATCCCCGACGCGTGCGAGGTGGAGGTGAACTACCGCTTCGCCCCCAGCCGCAGCGCCGAGGACGCCACCCAGCACGTGCGCGATGTGTTCGCCGGCTTCGAGGTCGAGGTGGTCGACCTCGCCCCCGGCGCCCGTCCGGGCCTGGACGCGCCGCTGGCGAAGGAGTTCGTCGCCGCCGTGGGCGCCGAGCCCAAGCCCAAGTACGGCTGGACCGACGTGGCGCGCTTCTCGGCGATGGGCGTGCCGGCCGTCAACTACGGACCCGGCGACCCGCATCTGGCCCACCACGACCAGGAGCGCGTGCCGCTGGCGCAGATCGTGTCGGTCGAGCGCGGCCTGCGGGCGTGGCTGAGCGCGTCCTGACGCTGGGCCGCCGACTGCCGGACGCGGCAGTCGTCGGTGTCGTCTACGTCGCGGCGAGGGTCGTCACGACGGCGTTCTTCCTCCTCGCCGCAGCACTGTCTGGCCAAGGGTCGCGTTTCGGCGCGGATGCCACGATCGCCGAGCTGGCCATCGGCTGGGACGGGCAGTGGTACTGGTACGCCGCCGTCAACGGGTACCCCGCCGAGTTGCCCCTGACCGCATCCGGTGCGGTCGCCGAGAACGCGTGGGCGTTCATGCCGCTGTACGCCTACTTCTCGGCGGGCCTGGGCGCGGTGCTCGGCTCATGGGGAGCGGGGGCCGTGGTGATCTCCCTGATCGCCGGGTACGGCGCATGCTGGGCGCTGCACCGGCTCCTGCGAGCGCGACTGGGGCCGGCAGCATCCGTGTGGGCGGTCGCCTTCTTCGCCGCAGGGCCGCTCGGTGCGCTGTTCCAGATCGCCTATGCCGAGGCGCTGTTCGTGTTCCTGCTGCTGCTGGCCCTCACGTGCGTCGTGCAACGGCGCTACGCGTGGCTGTATGCGCTCGTGCCGGTGATGGGCTTCACGCGGCCCGGGATCCTCGCGTTCGCCCTGTTCCTCGGACTGTTCGGCCTCTGGCGATGGATCCGCCGGCGCGCGGAGCCGTTGCCGGTGACGGAGATCGTCCACATCGTCGCCCTCGGGGCCCTCGCCACGGCGGTGGGGTTCGCCTGGCAGGGGATCGCCGCGATCGTCACCGGCGACCCGGGCGCCTACCTCGCGACCGAGCTGGCGTGGCGGCGCAACTGGATCCCCGATGCATCCGGGGTCTTCGTCCCGTTCGAGGGATTCCCCGCCGCCGCCGCCTTCTGGTTCCAGGCGTGGGGGCTGAACACGGTCGCCGGGTACGTGGTGCTCGCTGTGCTCGTGGTGGCGGTGGCCGCCGTCCTGCTGTTCGAGCCGCACGTGCGCCGTCTGGGCGTGGAGGTGCGGCTGTGGTCGGCGGCCTATCTCGTGTACCTGCTGGCGGTGTTCTTCCCGCAGTCGAGCATCTTCCGGCTGCTCTTCCCCCTGGCGCCACTGGTCGGCGCCCTCGCCGTCCCCCGCTCCCTGGCCTGGCGGATCGGTGTCCTGGCGGCGGGCCTGGTGGGGCAGTGGTGGTGGATCTACAACATGTACGCGTTGGGTAACGCGTACTGGCAGATCCCCTGAGGCCGCCGCGCCCGAGTACAACGTGCCCACCGGACGCGGCTCGCACGATAAACTAGGAGCGACCTATGACGAAAGGGAGCCCGCAATGGCAGCCATGAAGCCGAGAACCGGTGACGGACCGATGGAGGCTGTGAAGGAGGGGCGCCTCATCATCGTCCGCGTCCCGCTCGAGGGCGGGGGCCGTCTCGTCGTTTCGGTGAACGACGCCGAAGCCAAAGAACTCTACGACGTGCTGGGCGGTGTCGTCGGCGCGTGACGCCTGACATCCCCACTGCGTGCGAACGGCCGGTTCCTTCGGGAGCCGGCCGTTTCTGCGTCAGCGGCCCTCTGCGATCGTGGTCAGCTGCAGCAGGCCTTCGGCGGAGGTGGAGAGCGCGCCGATGACGGCGGGCGAGGACTGCGTCTCCTGGATGAGCGACCGGTAGGCCGTCGTGATGGGGTCGCGACGCACCGGGTCGGCCACGGCGCCGCCGGCCAGGACGCGCGGCACGAGCACGGTCCCCCCGGCGCGGATGAGTCGCAGCCCGTGCTCGACGTACTCGATGACGCCCTCGGGCTCGGCATCGACGAAGACGATGTCGTAGGACGCCTCGTTCATCCGGGGGAGCACGTCTGAGGCCCGCCCGGTGATGAAGCGCGCTCGCGCCGCCGGGATGCGGGCCTCGGCGAACGCCGCGCGCGCGGCACCGAGGTGCTCGGGCTCGCTGTCGATGGTGGTGAGCGTCGCACGGGGCGAACCGTGCAGGAGCCACAGGCCTGAGACGCCGCCGCCGGTGCCGATCTCCACGATGTTCAGAGCCCGGGACGCGGCGGCCAGGACGGCGATCTGCGCGCCGATGGGCGGGCTGATCGGGTCGGCGCCCAGTTCGAGGGCGTGCGCGCGCGCCCGGGCGATGTGCTCGGGCTCCACCGTCGCCTCGAGAACGAACCGCTGATTCGCCTCTGTTCCGCTCATGCCGACCTCCCCGGACAGCCTACGCGGCGACTTCCCGCCGATCGCCGAGGCGCGGCGGGTAACCTGAAGACATGTTCTTCGGGCTCACGATCGAGAAGCTGCTGCTGATCGGCCTGATCGCAGCAATGCTCATCGGGCCCGAGCGCCTGCCTCGGTATGCCGAGAGCCTCGCGCGGTTCGCGGTGCGGGCGCGTGACATGGCGCAGGGGGCCCGCTCGCGCATGCGGGAGGAGATGGGCCCGGAGTTCGACGAGGTCGACTGGCGCAAACTCGACCCCCGCCAGTACGACCCTCGGCGCATCATCCGCGAGGCCCTCCTCGAGGACGCACCGGTGGCGACCGTACGGACCGCCGCGGTGGCCGGAGCGGCCGCATCCGCCGCGGCGCCGCCGGCTTCGCCCCCTGCTTTCCGCGCCGGCGAAGCACCGCCGTTCGACTCCGAAGCCACCTGACCCCTCGGATCGCTAGGCACGCCTGCCGCTGCGCGTCTCCGGGGGGCCTGGGCCCCGCCGGCCCGAACTCCTCAAGGATGCGGACTGCAACCGGTTCCCTCGGCCGTTTCGCGCTCGTCCGGGGTGTTTTTGCGGAGTTCGGGCGTGCGGGGGTGGCGTGCCGACGCCGGAGTCCGCACCGGGCGCGTAGGAGGCCCGAGGCGCCCCGCCCTACTTCGGGGTGCGTCGCGCGGCCCGCACAGTGGGCCGCCGCTGCCGCCTCCGGTGGGCCGGGCCCGGCCCGAACTCCTCAAGGATGCGGGTTGCAACCGGTTCCCTCGGCTGTTTCGCGCTCGTCCGGGGTGTTTTTGCGGAGTTCGGGCGTGCGGGGGTGGCCAGCCGACGCCGGAGTCCGCACCGGGTGCGCAGGAGGCCCGACGCGCCCGTCCGTCGCGGCGGGGGACGGTCAGCGCGGGCTGAAGGGAAGCGGGCGCCCGGCCAGTCCGCGACGGCCCGCGGCGACGGAGGCGGCCAGCGCGTCGATGGCGCGGGCGGCGGGATCGGCCGGATGCGCGACGACGACGGGGACGCCCACGTCTCCGCCCGTGCGCAGCGCCGGGCTGAGGGGAACGGAGGCCAGGAGCGGCACGGTCCCGCCGGAGTCCTCCGAGAGCGCCTGGGCGACCTGTTCGCCGCCGCCGGCGCCGAACAGGTCGAGCGTCGAGCCGTCGGGGAGGGTCATCGCGGACATGTTCTCGACGACACCGATGATGCGCTGACCGGTCTGGCGGGCGACCAGGCCGCTGCGCACCGCGATGTCGGATGCGGCGGCCTGGGGAGTGGTGACCACCAGCACCTCGGCGTGCGGGAGCAGCTGGCCCACCGAGATCGCGATGTCACCGGTTCCCGGCGGCATGTCCAGCAGCAGGATGTCGAGGTCGCCGAAGTACACGTCGGTGAGGAACTGCTGCACCGTGCGGTGCAGCATCGGTCCCCGCCACGCGACCGCCCCGGCCGCAGAGTCGCCCGGGCGGCGAAGGAACATGCCGATCGAGATGACTTTGACGTCGTATGCGACGGGGGGAAGCATCAGGTCGTCCAGACGCGTGGGTGCAGGCGGCAGTCCGTCGTCATCGACCAGGCCGAGCAGTCCGGGGATGGAGAACCCGTGCACATCGGCGTCGACGAGCCCGACGCGCAGGCCCCGGCGGGCGAGGGCGACGGCGAGGTTGGCCGTCACCGTGGACTTTCCCACCCCGCCCTTGCCGCTGGTGACCGCGATCACGCGAGTGAGCGAGTCCGGTCCGAACGGCATCGTGCGGGCGGGGCGCCCGCCGCGCAGCCGTTCGGTGAGGGCGCGACGCTGCTCGGGCGTCATGACGCCCACCGTCAGGTCGACCGCGGTGATGCCGGGCACCATCGCCGCCGCCGAACGCACGTCGCGCTCGATCCGATCCGCGGCAGGGCACCCCACGATCGTCAGGGCGATCTCCACGTGTGCGACGTCGCCGGCCACCGACACGGCGCGCACCATGTCGAGCTCACCCAGGGGCCGGCGCAGCTCGGGATCGCTCACGGCCGACACCGCCGAACGCACCGCGTCGGTCTGTGCGGCGTCGGTCACTGCGCGGTCGCCTCGCGCTCGGGGTGATCGAGTTCCTTCAGGAGGGAGCGCAGCTCGGCGCGCAGCGTGTCCTTCGTGAGTACGTCCTGGGTCATGTCGTGCACCGCCATCCGCAGCGCCACGATCTCGCGCGCGAGGTACTCCGTGTCGGCGAGGTTGCGTTCGGCGCGCTGCCGGTCCTGCTCGATCTGCACCCGGTCGCGGTCATCCTGGCGGTTCTGGGCGAGCAGGATCAGCGGGGCGGCGTAGGAGGCCTGCAGCGAGAGGATCAGGGTGAGCAGGGTGAAGTTCATCGACGACGGGTCGAACTGCCACTCGCGCGGGGCGGTGCTGTTCCACACCAGCCACACCACGACGAACGCGGTCATGCCGAGGAGGAACGCGGACGTGCCCATCGCTCGCGCGAACGACTCGGAGAACCGGCCGAAGCGATCGCGGGAGGGGCGCGGGGTGCGCGGTGGCAGCACGCCACCGCGGCCCAGCGGCGCGTCGAGGGCGGCGGATTGCCGTGGGGAGCGGGCCATCAGCGCCTCCTCGGGGTGGTCGTGGGGATGCCCGCGGTCGCGGGCGGGGGACGGGTGGCGGTCCGCTGTCTCGGATCGTTGTCGTCGTGCGAGCGCCAGTCCTCCGGCAGGAGGTAGTCCAGCATGTCGTCGACGCTGACGGCGCCCACCAGCCGGTGGGCCGGGTCCACCACCGGCAGCGAGACGAGGTCGTAGCTGGCGAGCAGGCGCGCCACCTCGGCGGCAGACGCGGTCGCCGGCACCGGCTCGAGCGTGTCGTCGATGATCGCGCCCAGCCGCTCGTGCGGCGGGTAGCGCAGCATCCGCTGGAAGTGGACGGTGCCCAGCAGCCGGCCCGTGGGGGTCTCGTACGGCGGCAGCGTGACGAAGACGGATGCGGCGAGGGCGGGGTGCAGCTCGTGCCGGCGGATGAGGGCCAGCGCCTCGGCGACCGTGGAATCGGCGGAGAGCACGATGGGCTCGGGCGTCATGAGACCGCCGGCGGTGTCGGGGCCGTACTTCAGCAGCGCACGGACGTCGTCCGCTTCCTCGGGCTCCATGAGCTCCAGCAGCTGCTGCAGGCGCTTCTCGGGGAGCTGGCCGAGGAGGTCGGCGGCGTCGTCGGGCTCCATCGCATCGAGGATGTCGGCGGCCCGCTCGTCGCCCAGACGCTCCAGGATGCGCACCTGCTCGTCTTCGGGCATCTCCTCCAGCGCGTCGGCGAGGCGCTCGTCGGGGAGCTCCTCGGCGACGTCGAGGAGGCGCTCCTCGGGCAGGTCCAGCAGAGTGTTGGCGAGGTCGGCGGGTTTGAGGTCGGCGTAGGTGGCCACGAGCTGCTCCGCCGACTGCGCCTGCCCGGCCGTCTGCTGCTCGCGCACTTCGCTCCACGTCGCGAAGGTCGTCGGGCCCTTGGCGAACGGGGAGGCGCTGGTCTTTGGGCGGCGCAGGAACAGCTGGCCGACGTCCCAGTCGCCCAGCCGGCTGCGTTCGATCGCGACGTCCTCGATGACGGCGGTCCCCGATCCGTCGTTGAGGTAGACCCGTCGGCCCACCAGCTCGGCGAGGACGCGCACCTCGCCGCCGCGCTGCTGGAAGCGGCGCACGTTGATCAGGCCCGTCGTGATCACCTGACCGCTGGCGATGGAGGTGACCCGGCCGATGGAGAGGAAGACATGGCGCCGGCCGGGGATCTCCACGACCAGTCCGACGACGCGAGGCGGATCGGCAGCGCGATAGATGACCACGACATCGCGCACCTTGCCCAGCCGATCGCCGGCGGGGTCGAAGACCGCGCAGCCGGCCAGCCGTGCGACGAAAACCCTCTGCGTGCTCACGCTAACAGCGTAGTCCCGGGGCGTCGTGGGGCAGGGGGTGCCCGGATGTGCCCGTGACAAGATGGACCAATGAGCATGCTCGGCGGACGAGTCCCCGCCGGCCGCGAGGCGGTCGGAGAGACCCTGGCGTCCTATCCCACGTACGAGGCCGCGCAGAAGGCCGTCTCGACGCTGATCGCGGCCGAGATCCCCGCCCGAGACATCGCGATCGTCGGTCAGGGGCTGCGCTCGATCGAGCGCGTGACGGGCCGGCTCGGCTATGCCACGGCGGCCCGCTCCGGCGCGCTGAACGGGCTGCTGCTGGGTCTGCTGTTCTCCTTCATCTTCGTGCTGGGCACGCCCACCGTGCCGATCTCGGTCTTCCTCGGAGTGCTGCTGGTGGGTGTGGCGATCGGGATGCTGTTCAGCCTCGTGACCTACTCCATCGTGCGCCGTCGCCGTGACTTCGCCTCGGTCATGCAGGTGACCGCCGACCGGTACGAGGTGTGCATCGTGCCGGCGAGCCTGGCCAAGGCACGTCAGACCCTCGGCGCGGCCGCCCCCGCCGCGACCACCGCCGCGTCGCCGCCACCGCCTCCGGCCACCGGCGGGGAGCCCCCGCGCTACGGGGAGCGCCTCCCCGATCCCGTGGGCCCGCCCGTGGCCGGCCCGCCCGCGGCGCCGCCGGCCGATGCCGCGCCGGGTCCGCAGGAGCCGGGGCAGGCGCCGCCCGAGCCCCCTCGGTACGGCGAGCGCACCCAGGGGTGACCGCCGCCGCGGGTGTGGACCGCATCCCCGTCGAGCTTCCGGCGGGGACCGTCACCGTGTCGGCCGATCACGTCCGGCCGCCCTCGGCATGGGCCACGATCGCCGTCGCGCACGGTGCCGGCGCCGGGCGCACGCATCCCTTCCTCACCGGATTCGCCGAGGGGATGCAGCGGGCCGGGGTCGCGACGGTGCTGTTCGACTTCCCGTACCGCGAGGCGGGGAGGCGGATGCCGGGACCGGCCGCCCACGCCGTCGCGACGTGGCGCGCCGTGCTGGCGCGGCTGGCCGAGCGCGGATCACCGGGCCCGACGTGGGCGGCGGGCAAGTCGTACGGCGGCCGCATGGCGTCCATGGCCGCCGCGGAGGGGGTCATCGACCCTGCCGGCCTGGTTTACCTCGGCTACCCGCTGCATCCGCCCGGCGACCCGGCCAAGGCACGCGTCGCACACCTTCCGGACGTGCGGCAGCCGCAGCTGTTCGTCTCCGGGACCCGCGACCCGTTCGTCGATCCGCATGTCCAGCTCGAGCAGGCCGTGGCGTCGTGCCAGGATGCGCGCCTGGTGTGGATCGAGGGGGTTGCGCACTCCTTCGAGGGGGCGGGGCGCCCGCGCGACCCGGCCCGCCTGGGCGCCGACCTCGCACCCCTGGTCGCCGAGTTCCTCCGCGAACGCGCCTGAGCGGACCGGAACGCCGCCGCACCCTCGCGCAGAACTCCGGTCCTTCGGCCATGCGCCGGGCGGCCTAGGCGGGCGGGTCAGCGGGCGCGCGCGACCCAGGCCTCGACCTCGTCGGCCGTGCGCGGAAGGGCCGCGGAGAGATTGACCGCGCCGTCGGCGGTCATCAGGACGTCGTCCTCGATCCGCACGCCGATGCCGCGATACTCCTCCGGCACCGTCAGGTCGTCGGCCTGGAAGTACAGCCCCGGTTCGATGGTGAACACCATGCCGGGTTCCAGGATCCCGTCGTAGTACATCTCCCGCCGCGCCTGAGCGCAATCGTGCACATCGAGACCGAGGTGATGGCTCGTGCCGTGCACCATGTAGCGGCGGTGCTGGCCGCCGGCATCGGCATCCAGCGCCTCCTCGGCGGTGACGGGGAGCAGTCCCCACTCGGCCACCCGCTGCGCGATCACGGTCATGGCCGCCTCGTGGACGCTGCGGAACTTCACGCCGGGGCGTGCGGCGCGGAAGGCGGCATCGGCGGCCTCGCGCACCGTCTCGTAGATCTTCCGCTGGATGGGGGAGAACCGCCCGCTGACCGGGATCGTGCGGGTGATGTCGGCGGTGTAGAGGGTGTCGATCTCGACGCCGGCGTCCACCAGGATGAGGTCGCCGGGTCGTACGGCGCCGTCGTTGCGGGTCCAGTGCAGATAGCACGCGTGATGGCCGGCGGCGGCGATCGTGTCGTAGCCCTCGGTGTTGCCGTCGGCGCGGGCACGCGTGTGGAACACGCCCTCGACCAGCCGCTCGCCGCGCGGGTGGTCGATGATGCGGGGCAGGTCGGCGACGATGTCGTCGAACCCGCGTGCGGTGACCTCGACGGCCAGGCGCATCTGCGAGATCTCGAACTCGTCCTTGATCAGGCGCAGCTCCGACACGAAGCGCGTCAGGTCAGGGTCCTCGTCCACGACGAGGTCTCCGTCGCGCCGGTCGAGCTCGTCGATGTGGGCGGTGGCGAGGCCGAGCTCGGCGGCCACGCCCGCCAGAGCGGGGCGCGGGCCGATCCAGAACTCGCCGATGGAGGCGTCGCTGTAGAACTCCGCCGACGTGCGGTCTGCCCGCTCGCGGAAGTACAGGGTCGCGTCGTGGCCGGCGCGACCGGTCGGCTCGAGCACCAGAACCGAGTCGGGTTCGGCGTCCGATCCCCACCCGGTCAGGTGGGCGAACGCGGAGTGGGCGCGGAAGGGGTAGTCGGTGTCGTTGCTGCGCTGCTTCAGCCCGCCGGCGGGTACGACGACGCGTCGGCCGGGGAAGGCGCGCGAGACCGTGTCGCGGCGCGCGGCGGCCCACGTGGCGGCCTCGCGGCGCGGCGGGATGATTTCGGGGCGGTCGGCCCAGCCGGTGGAGATGGTCTCGAGGAAGCCGCGGGGGAAAGGCTGACGGCGGTTCGTGGTGGTCGATTCCGTCGCGTCCGCCGGAGTCATCGTGTCGCTCTCGCCTGTCGTGTCCATGACTCCCAGTCTCTCACCGACGCCCCGGATTCAGCTGGAGGGCTCCAACTGCACGACCAGCGGCCGGTGGTCGCCGCCCTGCCCGTCCAGCGAGGTCAGTACGGCGGAGCCGGTGGCGGTCCAGTCGGGGGTCGCGAGGATGTGGTCGATGGGCGCGCCCAGCAGCGCCGGCAGCGCCGTGGGCCAGGTTCCCACCGCGCCGTTCCCGGTCTCGGCCGCCGTTGCGTGGCACCGCCCGAGCGCGCCGCCGTCCAAGCCCATCCCCTGCATGTGATCGAGGGTGGCGTTGAAATCCCCCGCGAGGATGACGTTGTCGCTCGCGCACTGATCGGCGAGCCACTGGAGGTCATCCCGCCACGCCTGCATGTACTCCTCGCGCGGGGCGACGGCGTGGGCGGCCACGACGGTCGGGCCGTCGCCGTCCACGGGCATGGCCACGGCGCTGGGCACCGTGGAGGTGTTGCTCGTTCCGTCCTGCGAGGAAGCGATCACGGAGTAGTCGCCCAGGTCGGGGGAGATGAGCATCGTCGTGGAGGTGGCATCCCACCCGTCCACGCCGTACTCGCCGTACTCGGCGTGGTGCGCCCACATGGGAGCCCCCAGCTCGCGCATCGCCACCGCCACCTGCTCGCCCGTGTGGATGGTCGTCTCCGGCAGGGTCACGATGTCGGCGCGCATCGCGACGGCGATCTGGGCGATCGTGTCGGCGGTGGTCGCCGACCCGGCAGTGTTCCACGTGAGCACGCGGATGCTGGTCTCGGTCTTCTCCGGCAGGGTGTCGCTGCCCAGACCGCGCTGTGTCAGGACGGCTGCGTTGACGACGGCGGCGGCGCCGAAGACGAGGGCGAGCGTGAGCGCGAACGCGCGGAGCGGGCGGGCCAGGGCGACGAGCAGGCAGATGACGGCGAGGGCGCCGAAGACGGCCGCGATGGGGCCGCGGAAGGCGATGACCTGCGCGACCGGCAGGTTGCGTTCGAGTTGGAAGAACTGCGGCCACGTGAGCACCGCGGCGCCCAGGATGCATGCCGCAACTCCGAGCAGACCCAGGATGCGACGCACGTCGGGAACTCTATGGCAGCACCCTGGGAGGTGGGCGGACGCGACACCCCGTCGGACGATACTCCCGCGCTACGCTCGGAGGTGTGGAGCAAGCGCGCAGGTTCGAGGGCCCGAGCGACCTGCACCTTCATTCCACGCACTCCGACGGCACCGAGCCGCCCGCGCTCGTGATGGCCGCCGCCCACCGCCACGGCCTGCGCACCGTCGCCCTGACCGACCACGACACGACCTCCGGATGGGCCGAGGCCGCCGACGCGGCGACCTCCCTGGGGATGACGTTCGTGCCGGGGATGGAGCTGTCGGCCCAGCACCAGTGGCGCAGCGTGCACCTGCTGGCCTACCTCGTCGACCCCGATGACCCCGGGCTGCGCGCCATGACCGACCGCATCCGCTCGTCCCGCCTGGAGCGGGCGCAGGTGATGGCCGATCGCATCTCACGCGATTACGACCTGGGCTGGGACGACATCGTGGCCCAGACGACCGACGGGGCGACGGTGGGACGACCGCACATCGCCGACGCGCTGGTCGCGCGCGGTGTCGTGCGCGACCGGGCGGAGGCGTTCCGGGGCATCCTCAGCCCGGGCGGGGACTACTACGTCGCGCTGTACGCGCCCGACCCGGTGACGGCCGTGCGGCTGATCGCCGAGGCCGGCGGCGTGCCCATCATCGCGCATCCGGCCGCGCGCGCGGGTCTGCTGCCCTCAGGGCTGCTGGCGGAGATGCTCTCGGCGGGACTGGCGGGATTCGAGCTCGGCCACCGGGAGAACCTGCCTGCCCCCACTCGCACACTGCGCCGGATCGCGGCCGAGCACGACCTGATCGTCACCGGCTCCAGCGACTACCACGGGCTGGGAAAGCCCAACGAACCGGGTGAGAACACCACATCCGACGACTCGGTCGCCCGCATCCTCGCCGCCGGCTCGGGGAGTGCTCCGGTCTTCCCGTAGCACTCCCCGTCGCGGTGGTGCGGGTCAGGCCGCGGGGGTGCCGTCGGCGCGCGAACCGCCCCGCCGACGACGACGCCGGCGCGGCGCCGAGTTGCCGTCGTGGTGCTCCTTGCCGCCGCCGTCGTGGGTGCCGCCACCGCCGGGCGAACGGTCGCCGGCGGTCTCGGTGACCGCCCCCTCGTCCCCGGCCGTGCGGCGGCGACGCCGGCGCGGCGCATCCGAGGATCCTTCGGCGGGCTTGTCGGCGTGTCGGCGCTCGGCCGGCTTCTTCTCCACCGACGCCTTGGGCGCCGTCACGAGGCGGCCCTTGGTGCCCTCCGGAATGCCGAGCTCGGTGTACAGGTGCGGGCTGGAGGAGTAGGTCTCGACGGGATCGGGCTGGCCGAACTCGAGCGCGCGGTTGATGAGCGCCCACTTGTGCAGGTCGTCCCAGTCGACGAAGGTGACCGCGATGCCCGTCTTGCCGGCGCGGCCGGTGCGTCCGACGCGGTGCAGGTACGCCTTCTCGTCGTCGGGGATGGTGTGGTTGATGACGTGGGTGACATCGTCGACGTCGATGCCGCGCGCGGCCACGTCGGTGGCGATGAGCACGTCGCGCTTGCCGGCCTTGAACGCTGCCATGGAGCGCTCGCGCGACTCCTGGCTCATGTCGCCGTGCACCGCGGCCGCGTTGAACCCGCGGTCGCTCAGCTCGTCGACGAGCTTCTGCGCGGCGCGCTTGGTGCGCGTGAAGATCACGGTCTTGCCGCGGCCCTCCGCCTGCAGGATGCGGGCGATGATCTCGTCCTTGTCGAGCGAGTGCGCGCGGTAGACGAGGTGCTCGATGTTGGCCTGGGTGAGGCCTTCGTCGGGATCGTTGGCGCGGATGTGGATGGGGTTGGACATGAACCGCCGCGCCAGAGCGACGATCGGCCCCGGCATCGTCGCCGAGAACAGCTGCGTGTGGCGGACGGCCGGGAGCTTGGTGAAGATCTTCTCGATGTCGGGGAGGAACCCGAGGTCGAGCATCTTGTCGGCCTCGTCCAGGACGACCTCGGTGGCGTGCGAGAGGTCCAGGAGGCGCTGGTTGGACAGGTCGATGAGGCGCCCGGGTGTACCCACGACGATCTGCGCGCCGGCCTTGAGCTGCTCGATCTGGCCCTCGTACGCCTTGCCCCCGTAGATCGCCACGACGCTGGTCGAGCGGTTCTGGGTGAGCATGTCCATGTCTTCGTACACCTGCACCGCGAGCTCGCGCGTGGGCACCACGATGAGCGCCTTCACACCGTGCTCCGGGTTCAGACCCAGGCGCTGGACGACGGGGATGCCGAAGCCGAAGGTCTTGCCGGTGCCGGTCTTGGCCTGGCCGATGATGTCCTGACCGGGAAGGCCCAGCGGAATGGTCTGCTCCTGGATCGGGAACGCATCGACGATGCCCTTGGACGCGAGTGCGTCGACGATGTCCTGGTCCACGCCGAGCTCGGCGAAGGTCGTCACGATAGATGCCTGTCCGGCGGACGAGAGCCGCCTTTGTGTCGAGGGGTCCACGCCCTTCCTCAGCCACAGGCGCGGGGCCCCGATCCGATGCCGGGGCACATCCAGGATACCGGTCCCGCGGCGCGGCCCCGGTCACGCCTAGGCTGTACCCCGTGTTCGAGTGGTTCCGTCGTCGCAACCGCCCCGAAGGGCGCCCCCTCACCCTGCGGTCCCGCGGCGATGCGGGGGATGCCACGCGCGTGGACTTCGAGGAGCTCGCGCCCGACGTCGACACCTACCTCGGCCAGGCGGCGTACCTGCAGCTCGGATTCTTCGAGACGCTGAGCGAGCTGATCGCCTCCACCCCGGAGCTGGCACAGAAGGAGGCGCTCTCCCGCGCCGCCGGTGCTGCGCTGCGCAAGCACGAGGAGCTCGTGGCCCTCATCCGCGAACGCGGCGACGACCCGACGGCGCTCATGCTTCCCTTCCGCGAGCAGCTGGATGCCTTCCGCCGTGCCACGCACGGCCTGCGCCCGCAGGAGACGATGCTCTCCGTGCACATCACGGCGGGCATGCTGGATGACTTCTACCTCGCCCTGTCGGTGAGCTACGGCGAGACGGGGCGTCGCGTCGCGCGCATCCTGCGCGCGGACGATGACCGTCAGGCGATCGTCGAGATCACGGTGCAGACGATCGCGAGCGACCCCGAGTGGGCGTCGCTGCTGGCCCTGTGGGGGCGCCGTCTGGTGGGGGACACGCTCCTGGTGGCGCGCTCGGCGCTGCGGACCCGCGCGCTGGATGCGGCCGACGAGGCCAAGGTCGAACCGGTCTTCACCGACCTCATGCGCGGTCATGCGCGTCGGATGGACGCGATGGGCCTGGCGGCCTGAGGCGCGGGCGCTGCGGTCGGAGCGTCGCTGAGGGCGCGGGCGCCGCGGTCCGGCCGTCGCTAGAGGCGCAGGCGCTCGCGTTCGGCGGCGTCGCTGCGCACGCGCGCGGCCGACAGGCCCGCGACGACGGGCACGGTCACCAGCGCCGGGACGGCCAGTGCGGCGAGCCAGATCAGCGGATTCTCCGGACCCAGCCCCACCCACGTCAGCGCGGTCCATGCCACGGCGCCGGAGGCCGCAGCGATCAGCGGGGCCAGCACGACTCCCCGTGTCGGCCGCTGCGGCAGAGCGAAGTGCGCGGCGACGCCGACCACGGCAGCGACGAGGATGCCGAGGAGGATCTGCATGGGATCAGGCCACGAAGCCGACGCGGCGGGTGTCCTCCGTGCCGATCTCCACGAACGCGAGTCCGGCGGTGGGGACGAGGTAGGCGTTGCCCTTGCTGTCGGTGAAGGTCACGTGCGTCGCGGAGGCGTCCAGCGCGTCGGCGACGGCCTTCTTCACGACCTCGGGCGACTCGTTGGTCTCGAAGGTGAGTTCGCGGCCGGTGTTCGCGATTCCGATACGGATCTCCACGGTGACTGCCTTCCTGCCGGGGACGGTCCGGCACCACGAAAGACTCTACGACAGCCCTCCGGCCTCCCCGTCCGGCAGCGCAACGCTCTGGGCGAACGATGTCGGAAACCGGAGGTAGCGTAGCCGCATGGTTCGGGGCGAGGCGTTCGTTGCGGATGCCGCCCTGGACGAGTCCCAGCGTGCGGTGATCGCACTGCCGGCCGACGCATCCGCCGTCGTGGTCGGCGCTCCCGGGTCGGGGAAGACCGCGTCGCTGGTGGCCCGCGTGCGTGCCCTCGTGGCCGCCGGCCTCGACCCTGACGATCTGCTCGTGCTCACTCCGACGCGCCCGAACGCGACCGCGCTGCGCGATCCGCTGGGCCTTGCCGTGGGGCGCGCGACGGCGGGCCCGATGGCGCGATCGGTGGCTTCGTTCGCCTACCACCTCGTCCGCGGCGCCGAGGTGCACGCCGGCGGCGAACCACCCCAGCTGCTCACCGGCCGCGACGAAGACCAGATCATCCAGGACCTCCTCGCCGGCGATGCCGAGGACGAAGCCGCCGGCCTGCGCCGCTGGCCCGACGACCTGGGCGCGGGCATCCGCGCGACGCGCGGCTTCCGCAGCGACGTGCGGGCGTTCCTGGCCGAATGCACGACGCTCGGGATCCAGCCCGACGACCTCGACGTCCTCGCCGCGCGGTGCGATGTCCCCGCGTGGGCGGCGCTGGCCTCCTTCGCCCGCGACTACCATCGCGTCCGCTCCGACATGCGCGGCGCCTACCGCGACGCGGCAGGCCTCGTGCGCGAGGCCATCGGCATCGTCCGCACCGCCCCGGCCGGGGTCCTGGGCCGCTTCGCGGGGCTGCGCTGCATCCTCGTCGACGACGCGCAGGAGCTCACCGCCGGAGGCGTGGAGCTGCTCGCGGCGTGCCGCGCGCGCGGGATCGGCGTCGTCGCGTGGGGTGACCCCGACGTGGGCTCGGGGGCCTTCCGCGGTGCGACGCCGGAGAACTTCGCCCGCCTGGCTTACGTGCTGGGCCACGTCGAGGTGCTCGGCACGGTCCACCGGGGCACGCCCGTGCAGATCGATCTGGTCCGCTCGGTGACCGCCCGCATCGGTGCGGCCGGCGTGGTCGCGCACCGCCGCGCCCCCGAGGGAGCGGCGCCCGACGGCTCGGTGCGGGCCTACCTGCTGCGCTCGCCCGGCGAGGAGCTCGACGCCATCGCCCGCCTCCTGCGCGAACGGCACGTCCTGGACGGCATCCCCTGGCGGGAGTGCGCCGTCATCGCCCACGACTCGCGCCAGGTCTCCGCGCTGGAGACCGAGCTGGCCGCGCGCGAAGTGCCGGCCAGGGCGAGCGGACCGGGCCGCCCCCTCGGCGCCCAGCGTCCCGTCCGCGACCTCCTCGCCGTGGTCGAACTGGCCGGGCAGGATCCGCAGGAGTGGACCGCACCCGCCCTCACCGACGCGCTGCTGGGGGTGTGCGGCGGACTCGACCCCATCGAGGTGCGGCGGCTGCGGATGCTGCTGCGCTCGGCCGAGATCGCCGAGGGCGGGGAGCGCACGGCGGGCGACCTTCTCGTGTCCGGCCTCCGCCACCCGCTCGAGCTCGAAGCGCTCGACACGCGCGAGGCCCGCCGGGCCGCCCGCCTGGGCGTCACGCTGGCGGCCGTGCGTGCGCAGGCGGACGAGCACGCCACCGCCCACGAGCTGCTGTGGACGGTGTGGGAGCGCAGCGGACTGCAGCGGGCGTGGCGCGAAGCGGCCAGGGGCAATGGGCCGGTCGCCGACCAGGCCAACCGCGACCTGGACGCGGTGGTCGCCCTGTTCCAGGCCGCGAAGCGTTTCGGCGAACGTCAGCCGGGTGAGCCCGCCGCCACCTTCGTGCGGGCGGTGCGCGACAGCGATGTCGCAGAAGACCGCCTCGACGACGTCGAGCGGGCCGACGCCGTGCACGTGCTGACGCCGGCAGCGGCAGCGGCGCGGTCGTTCGACACCGTGGTCGTGGCAGGGGTCCAGGACGGCATCTGGCCCAACACGCGCGTGCGCGGCGGCCTCCTCGAGACCTGGCGGCTCACCGATGCGGTGCTGCGTCCCGATGCACCGGCGGCGGGCATCCTCGACCGCCGGCGACAGGCGATGCACGACGAGCTGCGCCTGTTCGCCCGCGCGATCTCGCGCGCGCGTGAGCGAGTCGTCGTCACCGCCGTCGACGACGACGACCAGGGACCGAGCGTGTTCTTCGAGATGCTGCCGGCGCCAGAGCCGGCCGGCTCGCTGGCCGAGCATCCGCTGTCGCTGCGGGGCCTGGTCGCCCAGCACCGGCGCACCCTGACCTCCGTGCGGTCCACCGCGGCCCAGCGGCGCGCGGCGGCGGGGCAGCTGGCCGTGCTGGCAGGAACGGGCGTGGCGGGGGCTGCCCCCCAGTCGTGGTACGGGATGCTGCCGCCCACCTCCACCGCGCCGCTGCGCGACCTCGATCGCGAGCCGGTGCGCGTGTCGCCTTCGCGGCTGCACGCCCTCGAGGAGTGTCAGCTCGACTGGGTCATCTCAGACCTGGGCGGAGACCGCCAGGGCATGACCGCCGGTATCGGCACGGTCCTGCACGCGGCCCTGGAGACGGCGACGTCGCCGGATGAGGAGGCGCTGTGGGCGGCGGTGGAGGCACGCTGGGGCGAGCTGGAGTTCGAAGCGGCGTGGCGTGAGCGCGCCGAGCGCACGCGGGCGCGAGACCTCGTCCGCCGCCTCGCGCTGTACCTCGCACGGTTCGCCGCCGACGGCGGCCGACTTCTCGGCGCCGAGCGTCACTTCGAGGTGCCGATCCCGCTGGAAGACACCGGCACGCACGGTGCCGTGCTCAGCGGCGACATCGACCGCGTCGAGGTCGCCCCCGACGGCTCGGTGGTGATCGTGGACCTGAAGACCGGCAAGAGCGAGCCGCAGACCGACGCGAAGGTGGCCGAGAACCCCCAGCTGGCGGCGTACCAGCTCGCCCACGCCGCGGGGGCGATCGAGGCCGTCGCCGGCATGCCGTCCGGCGGCGCGAAACTGCTGGTGCTGCGGCCCACCGCCGCGTCGGCGGACTACGTCACACCCCGGCAGCCGCCCTTCGACGACGACCAGCGCGCCGCGTTCGTCGCGCGCGTGGCCGGCGCCGTCGAGGTCATGCGCGGCACGAGCTTCGCGGCGGCGTACGAGGAGCACTGCCGCGACGAGTACGCGTACGGCGTGTGCCGCATCCACACGATCGCGGCGGTGAGCGCGTCGTGAGCGGCATGATCCCGGCCGCGACCATCGCGGCCGCCCTGGGCCAGTTCGCGCCCACACCCGAGCAGGCCGCCGTCATCGAGGCGCCCCTGGAGCCGGCGCTCGTGGTGGCCGGGGCCGGCAGCGGAAAGACCGAGACGATGGCCGGGCGCGTGGTGTGGCTCGTGGCCAACGGCCTGGTCCGCCGCGACGAGGTGCTGGGACTCACCTTCACCCGCAAAGCCGCGGGCGAGCTCGCCGAGCGCATCGCCCGGCGCCTGCACCGGCTGAGCGAGTACGAGCGGCGCGGCCTGCTGCCGCTGCTGCCCGACCTGCACCGCGCGGGGGATCTGGCGCCCCTCATGGGCCTGGGGGAGGGGGCGCGCGCCGACGCCGAGCGCGCCGCGATCCTCGACACCCTCGCGCGCCGCGCCGAGGCCACGCCCGCCCAGGGCGAGGGCGACGAGCTGCTGCACCGCCCCACTGTGGCGACGTACAACAGCTTCGCCGACGCGCTCGTGCGCGAGCACGGCCTGCGCATCGGCCGCGACGCCGAGGCGGCGATCCTGTCCGAATCGGCCGCGTGGCTGCTGATGCGCCGCGTCGTGTTCGCCTCCGACGACCCGCGCCTGGAGCTGCGTCCGGAGGCGCCGCGCACGATCATCGACGCGGCCCTGCGGATCGCGCGCGACGGCGTCGACAACCTCGTCGACCTCGACGCTCTGGCGGCGTTCCCCGCGGCCTTCGCCGATGTGCTGAACCGCCCCTCCACGTCAGCGCGCGTGGGGGTCTACGCCGACGTCACCAAGGCCGTCTCCCGCGTGGAGGCGCTCGGCCTGCTCGCCGAGCTCGCGCGCGAATACGCACGGGAGAAGGAGCGGCTGGGGGTCATGGACTTCGCCGACCAGGTCGCGGGGGCGCTGCAGATCGTCCGCGGTCATCCGGCCGTCGTCGACGAGGTGCGCGGGCGTTACCGCGTCGTTCTCCTGGACGAATACCAGGACACCTCGGTGGTGCAGACCGACCTCCTCTCGGCACTGTTCGCCGGCACCGGCGTGATGGCCGTGGGCGATCCGCACCAGGCCATCTACGCCTGGCGCGGTGCCAGCGCCGGCAACCTCGCCGGCTTCCCGGCAGCCTTCGGAGGCGATTGCCTGCGCTTCTCGCTGCTGACCAGCTGGCGCAACAGCGCTCGCGTCCTGACGGCGGCCAACGCGGTGCTCCAGCCGCTCGCCCGCGGCGCCGCCGTGGAGGTGGAAGAACTCCGTGCGCGGCCCGGCGCCCCCGAGGGGGAGATCACCGCGGTGTTCGAGCGCGACCTCGACGCCGAGGCCGACCGCGTGGCGGCGTGGTTCGCCGGTGTCCGCGCGGCGCGCGCGGCGGATGGTCTGCCCACCACGGGCGCGGTGCTGTTCCGCAGCAAGAAGCACATGGTGCGCTTCGGCGACGCGCTCGGGCGCCGTGGCATCCCGCACCGCATCCTGGGGCTGGGCGGGCTCCTCACCACTCCCGAGGTCGTGGATGTGGTGGCCGCGCTGCGGGTGCTGAGCGACCCCGACGCGGGGTCGTCGCTCCTGCGGCTGCTGTCGGGCCCGCGCTGGGCGGTGGGCCTGGCTGACCTCCGGCGTCTCGCCCTGCTGGCGCGACGTCTGGCCACCTCCGACGCCGCACTGCAGCCGCTGGATGCCGCCGTGACCGAACGCCTGCGCTCGATCCCGGGCGCCGATCGCGCCTCCCTCGTGGACGCACTCGACTTCGTCGCGCGCCAGAGAGACGACCACGGGTGGCTCGCCGAGTTCACCCCCGCCGCGCGGGAGCGCCTCCGGGAGGCCGGTGCGGTGTTCGCGGGTCTGCGACGGGCGATCGGCGCGCCGATCCCCGAGCTCGTCCGCCTCATCGAACTCGAGCTGCGCCTGGACATCGAGCTCGCCGCGAACGAGACGCGCGGTCCGGCTCGCATCGCCTCGGCCCAGCTGCGCGCGTTCGTGGACGAGATCTCCGGCTTCCTCGCCGCCGACGAGTCCGGCTCCGTGCCGAACCTGCTGGCGTGGCTGGACCACGCCGAGAAGCTCGACGAGTTCGCCCCGCGCACCGAACCGCCCGAGGACGATGTCGTCCAGCTGCTCACGATCCACGGCTCGAAGGGGCTGGAATGGGACGCCGTCGCGGTGGTGCGGCTGGTCACCGATGAGCTTCCGTCGCTGCCGCGTGACACCGCGGGATGGCTGGGCTTCGGGGTGCTCCCCACCGCCTTCCGCGGTGATGCGCCGTGGCTGCCCGAGCTGGCGTGGCGCTCGGCGGCCACGCAGCAGGAGCTCAAGGCGGCGATCGACGACTATGTGGCAGCCAACCGCGCGCGGCAGCTGAACGAGGACCGGCGCCTGGCGTACGTGGCGATCACGCGCGCCCGCGACCACCTCCTGCTGACCGGATCCAGCTGGTCGGGGACCAAACGTCCCCGTGCGCGCAGCCCGTTCCTCACCGAGGTGGTGGCGGCGCTCGGGATGGAGCTGCCCGAGGACGACCCTGGCGACAACCCGTACGGCGATGAGCGGCGACTGCTGCACTGGCCGATGGATCCGCTCGGGGTGCGTCGGCCCGCCGTCTCCGCGGCTGCCGCAGAGGTGGAACGCGCTCGGCGGGAAGCCCTTCCGGAGCCCGACGAGGAGGCCCGATTGCTTCTGGCCGAGCGGGCGGAGCGCATGCGGCCTCTGCAGCGCGCCGCGCCGGTGCGCATCCCGGCATCCCGCTACAAGGACTACGTCGCCGACTACGCCGGCGCCGTCGAGGCGCTGGACCGGCCCATGCCCGAGCGCCCCTACCGGCAGACACGGCTGGGCACGCTGTTCCACGCGTGGGTCGAGCGGCGCTCAGGCCTGGTGGGCGCGGGCGGCGGCCTGGACGACGCGCTGTGGGACGACGGACTGTGGGATGACGACGTGTCCGACGCGCTCCCCGCCGACGCGGCCGACCTGGCCGTCCTGCAGGAGAACTTCGAGCGGTCGGAGTGGGCGCCGCTGCGACCGCTGGAGGTGGAGACCGAGATCGACTACGTCGCGACCGACCTCGACGGCCGCCCGCACATCGTGATCTGCAAGCTCGACGCCGTGTACCGCCGGGGAGAGCGCATCGAGATCGTCGACTGGAAGACCGGGCGTCCGCCGGTCACCGAGGCGGAGCGACGCGAGCGGATGCTGCAGCTCGAGCTGTACCGCGAGGCATACGCGCAGCGGCACGGGGTGGCTCGAGACCGGATCGACGTGGCGCTGTTCTACGTCGCGGACGGACTCATCCTCCGGAACTGAGACGCGTCGAGCCGTCACGTCCCCACCACCGCAGCGCCGCGCGCGTCGCGCGGGCCGCTTCCTCCTCGAGCGGGCCGTCGTGATCGGCGGCCTCGGCTTCCGCAGGGGCGTCGGTGCCGGCGGGAGCCTGCACGTCGTCGTCTGCGCGGTCGTGCGCCCACCCGGTGATGTCGATGGGGGCCGTCGCCGTCTCCTCCGGGTGGCGCAGGCCGTCCAACCCGAAGTCGGGGCGGGCTTGGCGTCGGTGCGGTCGCGTT
This sequence comes from Microbacterium lushaniae, assembly GCF_008727775.1. NCBI lineage: Bacteria > Bacillati > Actinomycetota > Actinomycetes > Micrococcales > Microbacteriaceae > Microbacterium > Microbacterium lushaniae. The sequence goes on along the minus strand of NZ_CP044232.1, from coordinate 2,274,861 downwards.
CGGTGGCGATGAACAGCGAGAGCATCTCGGGGTCGTACGTGTCGGTCTGCATCGACGTGTCCGCCGCTGCGGTGCCCGGCTCGGGCATGCGCTCCACGAACGCCATGGCGCTCTCCAGATCGACCGGCGCATCCGGCACGATCCGATCCCCGCGCACGCCGTCGGCGAGGGCGTCCAGGAGGGCGACGGCGTCGGCGATGACCGTGTCGTCGCCGGTGTCGACGCCGTGCACGAGCCAGCGGGCGAACTCCAGCTCGGCGTACAGCCGGGCGCGTTCGCGCAGGAGCGCGTCGGGGGCCCGCGCGGCGTCGGCGGTGTACCCGTCCATGACGGCGTCCGCGGCCTCGGGCGCCGACGCGAGCCACCGCAGGTCGGTCGCGGGGTCGCCCACGCTCAGACCCGCCCACTCGAGTGCACCCACGACGCGGACGCCGTCGCCGTCGTCGGAGAGCAGGAAGGTGGACGATGTGGCCCCGCCGAGCACGACGGCCGACTCGAACCGCCACAGGTCATCGGCTTCGACCGCCCTGCGCCAGCGTTCGGCGAGCACGTCGGGGGCCCGATGCGTCGCCTCGACGCGGTCCAGGAGCCGCACCACGTCGTCGCGAACCTGCGCGGGAGTGCGCACCGGCAGGCCGTCGGTCCGCACGATCGAGGGTGGCAGCGCGTGCACGGCGGCCAGAGCGGCGCCGACGGCCGTGGCGATGCCCGGCCCCTTCGGCAGGTGCGCCGGGTCGACGCGGTAGCCGGGAAGGAAGTCCACGACCAGGACCCGGGCCGCTCCCGATCCGGATTCGCCGAGCACCTCCGGCGCGCGGAAGGGCAGCAGTGCGCGCACGCCGGGGGTGAGGGCGATCAGCGCGCGGGACTCGGCGGCCAGGTCGGCGGCGGAGTCCTCGCCGGCGGGCATGCGCACGACCGCTTCCCGGCCGTCCTCGAAGCGAACGAACGCGGCGTCGAAACGGCCCGCCGCGTGCTCCGTGAGGGGACCGGCTCCCACCACGGCGATGCGCGGCAGGGCCGCCGTCGCCGACGCGGCTAGAGTGAGTGGTGAGCGTGCCATGCGCCCAGGGTAGGCCGGGCCCGCCGCCCCGACCCCGCGCCACGCCTGTGAGAGAGGTACTCGATGACGGTTCCCGTCACGTCTTCTCCGCGTTTCGGTCCGGTCGACAGATCGCCCACCGAACGCATGACGGACGACCTGATCGCCCAGGCGCAGGCCGATCCGCGGACGATGGTGCTCGTCGTGCGCGGGGATGCCGTCCCGCTCGCGGACGACGGCGGATTGGCCGCCGTCACGGTCGCCGACGTCCCGGAGGACGCCGTGTGGGCGTTCCTGGGTCGCCGGCCCGACGGCGCTGCGGTGCTCGCCGCCGCGTTCCCGCCCGATCGCGACGAGCCGGTCGCCGCTCCCGGCGGCTGGGGCGCGCTCCGGGCGATCGGCGGCGACCTCCCCGCCGACGACACGGCCGTGCTGATGCCCGCGGTCGCGCTCGGGCGATGGCTCGTGGATGCGCCGTTCTGCCCCGCGTGCGGAACGCGCACCGACCTCCGGCACGCAGGCTGGGCCAGGCACTGCCCGCAGTGCGGGCGCGAGCACTTCCCCCGCACCGACCCGGCCGTCATCGTCGCCGTCACGCGGGCCGATGACCCCGACCTGCTGCTGCTGGGCTCCAACGCGCTGTGGGGCGCCGACCGCTACTCGTGCTTCGCGGGCTTCGCCGAGGCGGGCGAGTCCCTCGAGGACGCCGTCGTGCGGGAGGTGCGCGAGGAGGCCGGCGTCACCGTCGGAGACCTCCGGTACCGCGGCTCCCAGGGGTGGCCGTACCCGCGCTCGCTGATGCTCGGCTTCACGGCCGCGGCCACCGCCCCCGAGGTCGCTCGGGCTGACGGTGAGGAGATCGTCGCGGTGCGGTGGTTCACGCGGACCGAGATCGGCGACGCGCTGGCCGGCCGCAGCGCCCTCCAGCTGCCGGGCCCCGCCTCCATCGCGTCCCGCCTCATCCGTGAATGGCACGACGACCGACCGTGAGCGCACTGGACAACCTCGACGATCATCAGCGGGCCGCCGCATCCGCCCTCCGCGGCCCGGTGTGCGTGCTCGCCGGAGCAGGCACCGGCAAGACGCGCGTCATCACGCACCGCATCGCCCACGGGGTGGACACCGGGGCGTACTCGCCCGGGCGGGTGATGGCGGTGACCTTCACCGCGAAGGCTGCCGGGGAGATGCGCGGGCGGCTGCGGGCGCTGGGGATCGACGGCGTGGCGGCCCGCACGTTCCACGCCGCGGCTCTGGCGCAGCTGAACTACTTCTGGCCCTCCCTCACCGGCGACGGGGCGCCGGCCCTGGTGAGCAACAAGGTCAAGCTCCTGGCGCACGCGGCGGACGGGATCGGGCTCTCGCCCGACACCCCCACCCTGCGTGACGTGGCGAGCGCCATCGAATGGCGCAAGATCACGATGCGCAGCGTCGACGCCTTCGTGGCCGCACGACCCTCCGGAATCGGGCGCCTGGACGTGCAGCAGGTGGCCGACCTGCAGCGCGCGTACGAGAAGCTCAAGGACGAGCGGCGTCAGATGGACTTCGAGGACGTGCTGCTCACGTGCGCGGGGATGCTGGAGGCCGAACCGCGCGTCACGCAGGAGGTGCGCGAGCAGTACCGCCACTTCACCGTCGACGAGTTCCAGGATGTCTCGCCCCTGCAGTACCGTCTGCTGCAGCTGTGGCTGGGCGACCGGCGCGACCTGTGCGTCGTGGGCGATGCCAGCCAGACGATCTACTCGTTCGCCGGCGCCGACGCGCGGTATCTGCTCGATTTCCCCCGCACGCACGAAGACGCCCAGCTGTTCCGGCTGGAGACGAACTACCGGTCGGCCGCGCCCGTGCTCGAGGTGGCCAACGCCCTCATGCGGGGTCGCCCCGGCGCGCTCGAACTCGTGCCCGCCCGCCCCGGCGGCGCCGCGCCCACGCCGGTGGTCCGCGCGTTCGAGGACGACGAGGCGGAGGCCGCGGCCGTGGCACGCTCGATCGCCGACGCGATCGCCGGCGGCGTCGAACCCTCCGCGATCGCGGTGCTGTACCGCTCGCACGCGCAGTCCGCGGCCCTCCTCGCCGCCCTGGCCGCAGCGGGCGTTGCCACCACTGTGCTCGGCGGCCGGCGCTTCTTCGATCAGCCCGAGGTGCGCCAGGCGGTCCTCGCCCTGCGGGCCGCCTCGGTCGCACCCATCGAAACCGACTTCGTCACCACGGTGCGCGACGTGCTGCGCTCGCTCGGACTCACGGATGAGCCGCCGCCGGCCGGCGGCGCACTGCGGGACTCATGGGAGGCGCGGGCGGCGATCCTGCGACTGGCCGAGAACGCCGAACCCGGAACCAGCCTGCGCGCCTTCACCGACGGTCTGGTCGCACGTGCGAAGGATCAGCACGAGCCCACGACACGGACGGTCACCCTCGCCACGCTGCATGCGGCGAAGGGCCTGGAGTGGGACCACGTGCATCTGGTGGGCCTGAGCGAAGGGCTGCTGCCGATCTCCTACGCCACCTCCTTCGAGGACATCGACGAAGAACGCCGTCTCGCCTACGTCGGCATCACGCGGGCCGGGCGAACCCTGTCGGTGAGCTGGTCGCGCGGGCGCGGGCGGATGGCGCGTAATCCGTCGCGGTTCCTGCAAGAGATCGGCACGCGCAGTCTTCGTGCGGCGGATGCACCCGCCACACGCGGTTCGGTGCGTCCGCGCGCAGACGTACGGAGCGCGCGGGAGTCGCCGTCGGGATGGTGACCAGCTGCGCCGCCACGCGTGCCGCCTCCACCGCCAGATCGGCGTCGACGGTGCACGTGCGGCCCATGAGCTGACTGGCCACGACCGGCCACGCCGGGTCGGCGTCGCGGGCGTGCGCTGCATCGCAGGCCAGGCACGCGGTGATCCCGGGCTCGATGACGGGGCCGACGACGGCGCCGGCGCCGTCGAACACCAGCGGGGCATGGCGGGTGTCTGCGGAGACGAGGGCGGCCGCCCGGCGCGGCTCGACCAGGTGCGCAGCCAGCACCACGGCGGTCCATCCCGGGGGCACGTCCGTGGTGGCGAACGGCGACCAGCGGGCCTCGCGCACGTGCGCGCCCGTGCGTGCCAGCGCGCCGGCCACCGCCGCCCTGAGGCCGGGGTCGGACTCGTCGGTGGTCTGCAGCACGATCCGCGCTGGGGGGCGCGTACGCTCGAGCACCGGCTGCAGTTCCGCGAAGAAAGCCTCGGCCTCGGCCGGACGGATCCGCCGCGTCTTCAGCAGCCCCGGGAGGGCGGAATCGGGGATGCCACGGGCCAGATCCGCCAGCAGCACCTCCTCCCACGGCTGCGGTTCCTCCAGCCGCGCGACGTCGTCGACGCCGAACTGCACGGTGGTGGCATCCCGCCACAGCGGGGGATGAGCGGGGTTCAAGCGCAGCATCCCCCGATTGTGCTCGTCGCCCCCTGCCCGCGCGTCGTGCTGTCCACACCCGTCCGCGGACTGCGGACGGGTGGGCGCCTGGGGAGGAGAGGTCAGACGGGGCGGGGGCCCTCCGGACCCGGCTCGTCCGCGCCGCCGTCGCCGGGGTCGGCGCCGTCGGCATCGGGGGAGGCGGCGCCATCGGAAGCGCCGCTCTCCGCCTCCTCGGCGAGCAGCCGGGCGAGGGCGTCGTCGAGTTCATCGTGCTGTGGCGCCTCGCCGCGGGCCTGCGCCGACACCCGGGCGACCAGTGCCGCCGGGTCGTCGATGTCGTCGGCGCCGGGCATGAGGTCGGGGTAGTCCCACAGGGCATCGCGGCCGGCCGAGCCCACGGCGTCGGTCACGGCACGCCACATCGCCGCCGCCTCCCGCATGCGCCGGGGGCGCAGCTCGAGGCCGACGAGCGATCCCAGCGCCTGCTCTGCGGGCCCGCCCACGGCGCGGCGGCGGCGCACGGCCTCCGCGATCCGGTCGGCTGAGGGAAGCCGCGTCGTGGCCTCGGCGGTGACGACATCCACCCAGCCCTCGATCGTCGCGAGGAGATTCTCGAGCCTGGTCAGGGCGGCGGTCTGCTCCTCGGAGCGCGCGGGCAGCAGCGCGCCGCTCTCCAGCGCGCGGCGCAGTTCCTCGGGCTCGGACGGGTCGAAGCGGCCGGCCAGATCCTCCAGCGCGTCGGTGTCGACGTGGATGCCGGCGGCGAAGTCGCGCACCTGCGAGATGACGTGCAGGCGCAGCCACCGGGCGTGGCGGAACAGCCGAGCGTGTGCCAGCTCGCGCGTGGCGAGGTAGAGGGCCAGCTGATCGTCGGGGATCTCCAGATCCCGGCCGAAATCGGCGAAGTTCTGCGGCAGGATCGCGGCGTCTCCGTCGGGCATGACCGGGATGCCCACGTCACCGCCGCTGACCACCTCGGTGGAGAGGCGTCCCACGACGTGGCCGAGCTGGGTTGCGAAGAGCGATCCGCCCACCGTGCGCATGAGGCGCCCGGCGCCGGCGATGAGATCCTGCATGTCGTCGGGGGCCTGCGAGCCCAGCGCGCTCGTCAGTGCGTCGGCGATGCTCGTGGCCACCGGCTCGGCGAGTTCCTGCCACACCGGAAGGGTCTCCTCCACCCACGCACCGCGCGTGATGACCCGTGGCGGGGTGGGGAGTTCGGAGATCGTCGTCGCCTCGCTGAGCCACAGGGCGGCGAGGGAGAAGGCGGCGTCGAGGTCGGTGCGCTGACCCGAGGTGATGGCCAGGCTGCTCTGATTCGCGATGTGCAGCGCCTGCCGCTTGGCCAGATCCCAGGAGATGCCCTCGTCGCCGGAGGCGAACGCGCCCTGCAGATGACGCATCATGGTCTGCATCGTCGCGGGATCGATGGGCATCCCCGACAGCCGGGACAGCTGCTCCGGGTCGATCGCCCCGCCCTCGCCGGCCAAGAGCTTGCGCAGAAGCTCCTGAAACTCCTCCTCGGGACTGCGGTCGTCGTCCGCCACTTCAGCCGCCTTTCAGCCGGGTCTACTCCTGGCGCTCTACGCTAGTCGCACGCATCACTCGCACTCCCCGGCTGCCCCTCGCTTCCTTACGCCGGTCGCGAACGACCAGGCGAAGGAAGGTTCCCCGTGGCGCTGTTCGACCAGGACACCACGATCGTGCCGCCCGCGCGCCCCCGGTTCAGCCGAGGCACCGTCACGGGGCTGTGGGCACTGGTCATCGCCCTGGTCGTGCTCCTGGTGATCACCTTCCTGCCCACCGCCTACGTCATCCAGCAGCCCGGCCCCGTCTACAACACCCTGGGCACGGTGAAGACCGCCGACGGCGACGAGGTGCCGCTGATCTCCGTCGAGGACGCCGAGACCTATCCGCCGGAAGGGGCGCTGGATCTGCTGACGGTCCAGGTGGTCGGCAACCCCGAGCGCCGCCCGTCCTGGTTCGAGCTCGCCGTGGCGTGGTTCGATCCGTCCCGTGCGGTGCTGCCCCTGGAGGCGATCTTCCCGCCGGGGCAGACCACCGAGCAGCGCAACGAGCAGAACGCCGCGCTCATGGTCGACTCGCAGCAGGAGGCCGCCGCGGCAGCGCTGTCGGAGCTGGGCTACGAGGTGACCTCTCACATCGCGGTGCACTCGCTCACCGACGACTCCGCCGCCGAGGGCCTCCTGGAACCGGGCGATGTCATCCTCACCGTCGACGGCATCCCCGCCACCGACGCCCAGCAGGTGCGTGACGCCGTCGTGGCCGGCGAGGGAGAACCCGTCACCCTCGTGATCGACCGCGAGGGGCAGCGCCAGGAGGTCTCGGTCACGCCTCGCGAGATCGAGTCCGAGGGTGAGGCGACGTGGCTCATCGGCGTGCAGCTGATGGCGCAGTTCGACCTTCCCGTCGATGTCACCATCCAGCTCGATGATGTCGGCGGACCCAGCGCCGGGATGATGTTCGCGCTCGGGATCATCGATGTGCTGAGCCCGGGAGACCTCACCGGTGGTGAGCGCATAGCCGGCACCGGGACGATCGATGCCGAGGGGGAGGTCGGGCGGATCGGGGGCATCCGGCAGAAGCTGTACGGCGCCCGCGACGCCGGCGCCGAGTATTTCCTGGCACCGGAGGGCAACTGCGACGAGGTGGTCGGCCACATCCCCTCGGGCGTGCAGGTGTTCGCCGTCGCCGATCTGGACGACGCCCTCGACGTGCTCGAGGCGGTCCGGACCGACGGCGACCTGGGCGCGCTGCCCTCCTGCGGCAGCTGAGCCGGCGGCGCGACCCCGTGCCCCGGCCGGGATGCGGTCGCCGGCTGTCCTGACGCACGGCGAACCTGCACAGCCAGCCGCCTAGGATGGAGGGGTGACCACGACCTCGACACCGAAGCCGGCCACTCCCAACCGCTCCCGCCGCATCATCGCGATCAGCCTCGCGATCATCGCGGCACTGGTGGTGGGGTTCTTCGTCTTCGCGAGCCTGTACGCCGACTGGCTGTGGTTCGCGCAGCTCGGATTCACGGGGGTGCTCACGACGCAGTGGATCGCCCGCGTGGTGATGTTCGTGGTGGGCTTCCTCGCCATGGCCGTGCCGGTGTGGGGTGCGATCCAGCTCGCGTACCGTCTGCGGCCGGTCTACGCGCGGCTGAGCTCGCAGCTGGACCGCTACCAGGAGGTCGTGGAGCCGCTGCGGCGCCTGGCGATGTGGGGCATCCCGATCTTCTTCGGCTTCTTCGCCGGATTCGCCGCATCCGCTCAGTGGGAGACCACCTGGCTGTGGTTCAACGGCGTGGCCACCGAGGTCGTCGACCCGCAGTTCGGCCTGGACACCGGGTTCTATCTGTTCGCCCTGCCCTTCTACAGCGCCGCACTCGGGTTCGCCTCCGCCGTCGTCCTGGTCTGCCTCCTGGTCACGGCGCTGGTGTCCTACCTGTACGGCTCGGTGCGCGTGGGGCAGCGGGAGCTGCGGATCTCCAAGTCCGCCCGCATCCAGCTCGCCGTCCTGGCGGGGCTCTACGTGCTGCTGCAGGGCGCCAGCCTGTACCTGGACCGGTACCGCACGCTCGTCGAGGCCGGCGATCGCATCACCGGCCCCGGCTACACCGGTGTGAACGCCACGATCCCCGGGCAGACGATCCTCGCGATCATCGCAGCGCTGGTGGCCGTGCTCTTCTTCGTCACCGCCGTGATCGGCCGCTGGCGCTACCCGCTCATCGCGACGGCCCTCCTGGTCGTCTCGGCCATCGTGCTGGGGGCGGGCTACCCGTGGGTGGTCAACACGTTCCAGGTGCGGCCGAACCAGCTGGCGTTGGAGAGCGAGTTCTACCAGCGCAACATCGACATGACCAAGCAGGCCTACGGCGTCAACGAGCTGGAGAAGCAGAACTTCACCGCTGAGACCACCGCCGAGGCCGGGCAGCTCCGCGAGGATGCCGCCACCACGACCCAGATCCGCATCATGGACCCCGCGATCATCGGGCCCACGGTGCGCCAGCTCGAGCAGTACCGCGCCTACTACCAGTTCCCCGACGTCCTGGACGTCGACCGGTACGACATCGACGGGCAGCCGCAGGACACGATCGTGGCCGTGCGCGAGCTCAACATGGAGCAGCTCTCCGACGCCGCGTCGTGGCAGAACACCACGCTCGTGTACACGCACGGCTACGGCCTGGTGGCGGCAGCCGGCAACGAGCGCACCACCGACGGCGACCCCGTGTTCCTGGAGCAGGCGATCCCCGCCAGCGGATTCCTGACCGAGCGCGGGAATTTCCAGCCGCGCGTGTACTTCGGCGAGTACTCGCCCGAGTACTCCATCGTCGGGGCGCCCGAGGGCACCGACCCCATCGAGCTGGACTACCCGATCGGCAGCGACGGCGACAGCGACACCCGCACGACGTTCGAGGGTGAGGGCGGCCCGAGCGTCGGCAGCATCTTCAACCGCCTGATCTACGCGCTGAAGTTCCAGTCGGAGCAGATCCTCTTCTCCGACTACGTCAACGAGGACTCGCAGATCCTCTACGACCGTGACCCGCGCGAGCGCGTGGCGAAGGTCGCGCCGTACCTGACGCTGGACAGCGACCCGTACCCCACGGTCGTGGACGGCCGCATCAAGTGGGTCATCGACGGGTACACCACGAGCGCGAACTACCCGTACTCCTCGGGGGTCAGCCTGTCGCAGGCGATCGCCGACTCCAACAACGTCGCACCGCGCTACGCGCTGGATGAGATCAACTACATCCGCAACTCCGTCAAGGCGACCGTCGACGCATACGACGGCAGCGTGACCCTGTACGCGTGGGACGACGAGGATCCCGTGCTGCAGTCGTGGCAGAACGTGTACCCGACGACGCTGAAGCCGTACAGCGAGATGTCGGCCGACCTCATGGCGCACGTGCGCTACCCGACCGATCTGTTCAAGGTGCAGCGGGCGATGCTCGGGGTCTACCACGTCGACGACGCGCGCTCGTTCTACCAGCGCGACAACGCGTGGGCGACGCCGGATGACCCGCAGGACGGCGACCGCCTCCAGCCGCCGTACTACCTGACCATGCAGATGCCCGGTCAGGACGTGCCGACGTACTCGATGTTCACGACCTTCATCCCGTCGTCCCAGGGTGCCAGCCGCAACGTGCTCACGGGCTATCTCGCGGTCGACTCCAACGCCGGCGCCGAGGCCGGGGTCAAGGGTGAGGGCTACGGCAAGCTGCGGATGCTGGTCATCGACTCCGCCACGACCGTCCCCGGGCCCGGCCAGGTGCAGAACACCTTCGACTCCGACACCGCGGTCTCGTCGCAGATCAACATCCTGCAGCAGGGCCAGTCCGAAGTGCTCAACGGGAACCTGCTGACCCTCCCCGTCGGCGGCGGTCTGCTCTACGTCCAACCGGTGTTCGTGCAGTCCTCCGGTGGTACGCAGCTGCCCCAGCTGCGGCGCGTCCTGGTGGCCTTCGGCGACCAGATCGCCTTCGAGGACACCCTCAGCGAAGCGCTCGACGTGCTCTTCGGCGGCGATTCCGGTGCCGACACCGGCGACGGCGAAGTCATCCCGACCGAGCCCGACCAGGCTCCCACGGAGCCTGGCGAAGACACCGGCGAGGAGCCGGAGACCCCGTCGGTCCCGGCGGACGAGTACGAGGCAGCGCTCGAGGAGGCCCGCACGGCCCTGACCGAGCGTCAGGCCGCACTGCAGGCCGGCGACTTCGCCGCCTTCGGCGAGGCCGACGCCCGTCTGACCGCCGCCGTCGAGCGTCTGCTCGCCCTCGAGGAGTCGCAGGGCGAGGAGTGAGGTCGCGCTGCTGCAGGTTCTGATCCCTCAGGACCTGCAGCAGCCGCCCGGCCGCACCGCCGTCAGCGTGTTCTACGGTGCCCACCGGGTCAAGTCGGGCACCTCACCGAGAATGGGGTCGGCACCCGACGAGATCGCACACGCGTACCGCTGGTGCTTCCTGGCATTCGCCGGATCCGTGGCGGTCAGCGTCGCGGTGTGGATGCTCCTCGGGTGGCAATTCGGACTCAGTGCCGTCTTCGTCACGACGCTTGCCATGACCTGGGCATACGAGCGGGTCGTGTATCCCCGCGCTGTCCGGCAAGTCCGGGACCGACTGGCGTGAGCTCGCCCCTGACCGACCTGGATGCGGTCATCCACGCCCCGAAGCGGCTCGCGGCGATGGCTATCCTCGCCGCCAGCAATGGCACGGACTTCGCCTTCCTGCGTGACCACCTCCACCTGTCGGATTCAGACTTGTCCAAACAGATGTCAGCGCTGCGTATCGTCGACACCGGCAGGCGCTCGAGGCCCTGCTGCACGACGGCCCCGGGAGCGGCGGCTCAGCCGGGCGTGCGGATGAGTGACCACCAGATGAGCAGCATCGTGGCCCCGAATCCGGCCAGCTGATTCACCCACAGGAAGCGGCGCCATCCGGCCGTCGCCCGCTCCGCCGTCGCATCCGTCACGGTGCGGTAGGGCCACACCACGACGAGGTAGGGCAGCACGAGCAGTGCCGCCAGCGGTCCGGGCCAGGCCGTGACGAGCATCGTCAGGCCCGCCAGCGTGTAGCACGCCATCGCGAACCACACCGTCCACCGCGCGCCCCGCGCCGTGGCGATCGAGGAGATGCCGGCAGATCGGTCGGCGGCCACGTCCTGCACGGCGCCGAACGCGTGCGAGGCGACCCCCCACAGGGCGAACGCCGCGATGATCGCCGCCAGCTGCCACGTCCACGTCGCCCCGGCGAGCACGAGACCGTACACCGCGGGGGAGAAGAAGTGGATGCTGCTGGTGACCGAGTCGGCGAACGGCCGCTCCTTCAGCCGCAGGGGCGGCGCGGAGTAGAACACGACGAAGAACAGACTCGCCGCCAGGACGAGCCACGACAGCGGATCGCCCAGGACCACGAGGACCACGAGGAACGGCAGGCACGACACCGCCGCCGCCCACAGCGTGATCCCGTGCATCCGGCGATCCAGCACCGCCCCGTGCGCGCCGCCCTTGCGGGGATTGCGCAGGTCGGATTCGTAGTCGAAGACGTCGTTGATGCCGTACATCGCAAGGTTGTAGGGCACGAGGAAGAAGATCGTCCCGACGACCAGTGCGACGTCGATGCGCTGCGTCGTCAGGAGATAGGCGGCGGCGAAGGGGTAGGCGGTGTTGATCCAGCTCACCGGCCGCGAGGAGACGAGCAGCTCACGGGTGACGCGCGCCGCCGACAGCGAGGACGCGCTCATGCCGCCGGCTCCGTCCGGCGCAGGAGAGCGAACACGGCGGGCACCCCGAACGCGGCGCACAGCGGGTAGGCGAAGTCCTCCACCGGCGCCAGGCCGATGCGCAGGCCAGACAGGTGCTCGGGCGGGTAGGTGAACAGGTCCAGCGCGATCATGACGTTGTCGAACACCGCTGTCAGCGCGAGGAGCACCACCGCGGCGACCCCCGAAGCCGCCATCCGCGCGGCGAAGCGCGGCCGCCGCGCCGACAGGGCCGTGACGGCGGCGGTCACGATGAGGAACGGCAGCACGAGCAGCGGATACGTCACCGCCGCACCTCCCTGCGCGAGAGCACGCGATCGGCACCGGCCCAGGCGACGAGGGCGAGGTAACACAGGAAGGCCAGGAAGACCGGCTCCTCCAGCGGCAGGTGGGGCGCGAGGTCGACCCCCAGCAGCAGGTCGCTGCCGCCCTTGACGAACACTCCCGTGAGGATGCCTGCGGCGTCCCACACGAGGAGGAAGAGCGTGCCGATGCCCACGGCAGCCAGAGTAGCCGCCGGTGCGCGTGGCCCGATCAGGCGCAGCCTCAGGTCGAGCACCAGGATGCCGGCGGCGGAGAGCAGGATGGCGAGGAGGTAGGCCCCTGGCACGTCACACCGCCGCGCGAGCGGGCTCGGCGACGGGGCCGGGGGAGCTGTCGCCGCGAAGCCGCTTGAGGACGAGCTCGGCGGAGATGAGGCACATGGGCAGGCCGATGCCCGGGAGCGCGGAGGTGCCGGCGTAGTAGAGGTCGCGCACGCGCCGCGAGGCGTTGCGCGGGCGGAAGACGGCGCTCTGGCGCAGCGTGTGGGCCAGGCCGAGCGCGTTGCCGCGCCACGAGTGCAGGTCGTCGGCGAAGTCGCCGGGCGCGATGGTGCGGCGCACGACGACGCGTTCGGCCAGGTCGGGGATGGCGCACCACTGCGCGATCTGGGCGATGACCTCGTCGGCTGCGGCTTCGATCGCCGCGTCGCCCCCGCCGTCCACGCCGCCGCGTCCGAGGCCCGGGTCGGCGGGCACGGGGACGAGCACGAACAGGTTCTCGTGGCCCTCCGGCGCCACCGTGTCATCGGTCGCACTCGGCCGGCACACGTACAGCGACGCCGGTGAGGGGATGCGCGCATCCGGACCGAAGATCGACTCGAAGTTCTCGCGCCACTTCGGTGCGAACAGCAGCGAATGGTGCGCGAGCTGCGGAAGTTCCCCCCGCACGCCCAGCAGCACCAGCAGGGCACCCGGGCTCGGGGTGCGCCGGTCCCACCACTTCTCCGGATACGTGCGGTCGGAGGCCTGGGTCAGCAGCTGCGTCTCGGTGTGGTGCAGATCGGCGGTGGAGACCACGACGTCGGCGGGGATGATCTCGCCGCCGCGCAGACGCACGCCGCGGGTCGCACCGTCCAGGACCAGGATCTCCTCGACGGGGGCCTCGGTGCGCACCTCCGCGCCGCGCCCGCGGGCCAGGCGCGCGATCGCGGCGATCACCTCCGTGAAGCCTCCGCGCGGGTAGAGCACGCCGTCGTTCATATCGAGGTGGCTCATGAGGTGGTACAGACTCGGCACGCCGTAGGGCGAACCACCGAGGAAAACCGCGGGGTATTCCAGGATCTGGCGCAGGCGGGGGTCGGTGAACCGGGCCTCGACGTGGTCGGCGAGCGTGCGGGTCAGCAGCGGCAGCAGTTGGGGAAGCCGGCGCAGCAGGGCGGGGTCGCGCAGGCCCGCGGTGGTCGTGTAGGGGTCGTAGAGGAAACGCGTGACCGACAGCCGGTAGGCGTCGGCGGCCGATTCCAGGTACGCGTCCAGCCGTGCGCCGGCTCCCGGCTCGATCGACTCGAACAGGGCGATGGCCTCCGCGCGGCCGGAGACGACATCCAGCGGATCGGTGCCGTGCGGGCCGAACACGCGATACGCCGGACGCAGCGGCACGAGGTCGAGCTGCTCCGCCGCGCTCGTGCCCAGCAGCGCGAAGAAGTGCTCGAACACTTCGGGCATGAGATACCAGCTGGGGCCGGTGTCGAAGCGGAAGCCGTCGCGTTCCCACGACCCCGCACGTCCGCCCACCTCCGCGAGCTCCTCGCAGACGGTGACGTCGTGGCCTTCGCCGGCGAGCAGCGCCGCGGTGGCCAGGCCCGCGATGCCGCCTCCGACGATCACGGTACGGGTCATCGGCGGACCTCCCTCGGGCGTGCCGTCGCCGCCGCCCGCAACGCCAGGGCCGCTTTCACGGCGTCGGGCACGCGGACGCGCCCAGAGGCCGGCGGTGTCCGGCGCAGGCGCCGTGACAGCTCGGCGAACAGGTCGTGGGCGGTGCTGACAGCCCGACGGCAGTCGCGCGGCAGGCGCGGGATCACGGCGGCTGCCGCGGCGAGATCGGCGTCGATGCGGTCGAGCACGGCGACCCGCTGCGCGCCGCCGGTGGCCCCGGCGAGGTAGTCGCGCCCGAGCCGTCCGGCGTCGTCGTCGAGGTCGCGCAGGAAGTTGACGTCCTGGAACGCCGCCCCCAGGCGCCGCGCGCCGTCGACGAGATCGGCGGGGGCGGGGGAGGGGCGCGCCGAGCCGGCATTGAGGAACACCTGCAGGCACATCAGGCCCACGACCTCCGCCGAACCGTACACGTACGCGTCGTGCGACCCGGCGTCGTGCGTCGTGGTGTCGATGTCGGTGCGCATCGACGCGAAGAACGGGGCGACCAGGTCTGCTCCGATGCCGCACTCGCGGGCGGTGCGGGCGAAGGCGTGCACGACGAGGTTCGCACTGAATCCACGGTCGATCGCCTCGAGGGTCTCCCGCTCGAGGCTGTCGAGCACCTCGCGCTCGCCCGCGGGGCTGAGGCCGGCGTCGGCGGCGGGACCGTCGACGACCTCGTCGGCCACCCGCACGAGCGCGTACACGTTGCGCACGTGCGGCCGGGGGCGCGTGCCCAGGAGGCGGCACGCCAGGGCGAACGACGTGGAGTAGCCGGCGATGACGGCGGCGGCGGCATCCCGCGCCGTGCGGTCGTACAACGCGAGACCGGTGGGGGCGCGACTCACGGGACGCGCTCCCGCACGGCCTCGACGAGGTCGAGCAGCATCACGCGCCCGGCCTCGGGCAGCACGGAGCGCTCCACCAGCCCGCACGCCTCGTCGAGGGTCTCCCCGACGAGAAGCTCCATCCGCTGACGCGCACCGGATGCGGCGAGGGCGCGCTGCGCGGCACGCACCGCCACGGGCCCGGTGTGGGCGTGCGCGAGGGCATCACTGACCTCGGGCCAGTGATCGCTCTCGCGGGCGAGGGCGATCAGCGGCGTGCGCTTGGCTTCGCGGAGGTCGCCGCCGGCGTCCTTGCCGGCGAGTTCTGCCGGTCCGAAGGCGCCGATGAGGTCATCCACCAGCTGGTACGCCAGGCCCAGGCGGTGACCGAAGTGGCGCAGCGCGAGGCGCACGTCCGGCCGCGCGCCGGCGAGGACGGCGCCGGCTTCCAGCGGGGCCGAGAACGAATAGACCGCGGTCTTGTTGGCCGTGGCCAGCAGGATCGCCTCGGCGGCGACGACGGAGTCGGACACCACCGCGTTCTCCACGTCGGCCAGCTCGCCGACGGCTGAGATGACCACGGCGTCCTCCACGAGGGCCAGCAGGTCGGCCCGCACGTCCGCGGTGACGTCGGCGAGGGCGACGAGGCGGACCGCCTCGTGCAGGAGGAGGTCTCCGGCCAGGATGCCGGCGGCGTCACCGAGCAGCGCCGCGCCCGCGGCATCCGCGCCCCGCACGAGCGCACGCTCACGGAACTCGCCGCCGATGTTCAGGACGCCGCGTCGGTGCGTGTCGTGGTCGATGACGTCGTCGTGCACGACGAACGCGGAGTGCAGCAGCTCGAACGCCGCTGCCACCGCGTACACCGCCGACGGGTCGCGTTGCGCGCCGAGGGTCTCGTAGGTAGCGACGACGAGGGTGGGACGGAAGCGCTTGCCCCCACCGGTGGCGCGCTGGATGGCGGCGCCCAGTGCGTCGGCGGAGCCGTTCATCGGCGTCATGCGGGTGCGCAGGCGCTGCAGCGCCGCGTCGATGGCCGTGTCGATCGCCTCACGCGTGGCCGGGGCCGAGGCGAGGGTGATCATGAGGCCCGGCGCCGTTCACGTGGCGCGCCGAACAGACGCAGCTGCTCGGCCTGCAGCACCAGCCACGGGCTGAACGCCCATGGCGTCGCGCTCAGTGCGGTGGCCAGATCGACGGGGTCGACCCATTCGGCGTCGACGACCTCGAGCGGGTTGAGCTCGGGGTCGTCCGCCGTGCGCGCGGTGTACACGGGGCAGATCTCGTGCTCGACGATGCCGTTGGCGTCGGTGGCGCGGTAGCGGAACAGGGGAAGGGCCAGTTCGATGTCGTCGAGGGTCAGCCCCAGTTCGTGCGACGCGCGACGGCGCACCGCCGAGATCACGGGCTCGGCCGGACGCGGGTGCCCGCAGAACGAGTTGCTCCACACTCCGGGCCACGCGGTCTTGCCCAGCGCACGGCGGGTCACGAGAACCTGCCCGGCGTCGTTGACCACATGGCAGGAGAATGCCAGATGAAGGGCCGTGTCCGTACCGTGCACACTGCTCTTGGGCGCGGTGCCGATCTCGCGACCGTCGTCATCGAGCAGGACGACGTACTCGGTCTCGATCATTGCGCCTCCTATTTGCTAGTTTAGCTAGCGATTGTGGTCGACTATACATAGGTGAGGGAGGAGGTGTCCACATGTCATACGCCGCTTCGGCCCCCGGCGCAAGACGGGAGTCGATCACGGACGCGCTGTTCGCCGTGCGCGCGTTCAGCGACGCCATGGACCGCATGCACAGCGGCATGAAGGGCGACATGGACATGAACACCACCGACTTGGCCGCCCTTCGGATGCTGATCGTCCGGGAGCAGCGCGGGGAGACGGTGAGCCCGCACGACGTCGCGCGGCACCTGCGCATCTCGACGGCATCCACCACGAAGCTGCTGGATCGCCTGTCTGCGACGGGACACCTCGAGCGTCGTCCGCATCCGCATGACCGCCGTGCGCGCGTGGTCGTGCTGACCGAGCGCACGAGACGGGAGTTCTTCACCCACTTCGGCGCGCACCTGGCATCGATGTCCGCCGTCGCCGACGCGTACACCGACGAAGAACTGGCCGTGATCGTCCGCTTCCTCGGCGAACTGGCCGAGGCGGTCGACCCCCGCTGAGCCGCGTCGGCCGCGTGGATGGTGCCGGCAACGAGAAAAGGCGCCCCGTGGGGGACGCCTTCTCTCTTTTCGTTGCGGGGACAGGATTTGAACCTGCGACCTCTGGGTTATGAGCCCAGCGAGCTACCGAACTGCTCCACCCCGCGTCACGAGAATCAGCTTAGCACGGCGCCGACACCACTTCGTGCCGCCCCAGGGGTTGCCATCCGTTCGCGGGGTTGGTCATGATGCCCGAATGCACAGCGACCCGGCGCAGCCGCGCGACGACACGTCCGACGGTCGCGACGAGACCCCGGCCGAGCGCGCCGACCGCAACTGGAACGAGGTGCTGCAGGAGCTGCGCGTCCTGCAGACGGGCACCCAGATCCTCACCGGGTTCCTGCTCGCGCTCGCCTTCCAGCCGGGCTTCTCCGACCTCGACGACGGACAGCGTGTCTTCTACCTCGCGCTCGTGGTCCTCTCCGCCCTCAGCGCGATCGTCGCCCTGGCCCCCGTCGCCCTGCATCGCGTGCTCTTCCGTCAGCGCGCGAAAGGCTCCGTCGTGCGGTACGGGCACGTCGCGCTCCTGTCGGCGCTGCTGACGGTGTCGCTGCTGCTGGCCGGCGTCGTCGCTTTCGTGTTCGACGTGGTGGTGGGGTTGCCCGCGGCCGCGGTGGCCGCGGGTTCGCTGGCCGCGCTCATCCTCGTACTGTGGGTGGTGGTGCCGGTGACGATGCGCGTCCGGCACGCGGGAGGAGACGCATGAGCGCGGAATCGATCGGTCTCGCCATCGCCCAGTTCGCCCCGACGGCATCCATCGCGACGAACCTCGAGGTCATCGGGACTCTCGCTGCGCGTGCGGCGGCGCGGGGGGCACGCGTGGTGGTCTTCCCCGAATACTCCAGCTACTTCATCGACCCCTTCGATGCCTCCCTCGCGGAGAACGCCCAGACCGTCGAGGGGCCCTTCGTGTCCGCCCTGGTGGAACTCGCCCGGACCCACGGCCTCACGATCGCGGCCGGCCTGCTGGAGCGAGGGGATGACGGCGCGCGCGTGCGCAACACCGTCGTCGCCGTGGACGGCACCGGCGTGCTGGCGACCTACCGCAAGCTGCACCTGTACGACGCGTTCGGTCAGCGGGAGTCGGATTGGGTGCAGCCGGGGGAGATCTCCGACCCGGAGACCTTCGTCGTGGACGGCATGAGGTTCGCTCTCATGACCTGTTACGACCTCCGGTTCCCCGAGGTCGCCCGCGTGCTGGCCGATGCCGGCGCCGATGTGGTGCTGATGGCAGCCGATTGGGTGCGGGGGCCGCTGAAGGAGCACCACTGGCGCACGCTCCTGCAGGCGCGGGCGATCGAGAACACCTTCTTCGTGGCTGCGGCCGATCACCCGCCGCCGCTGGGCGTGGGCAACTCGCTCGTGGTCGACCCGCAGGGTGTCGTCATCGCCGGCGTCGGGACGGGCACCGACGTCGCCGTCGCGCACCTGGACCGCGACGCGATCGGGCGCGTGCGCCGCGTCAACCCGGCGCTGAAGCTGCGTCGGTTCCGCGTCGTGCCGGCCTGACGCTCGCCGTCACGGCCGGAGAGCCGCCAGCCGGGATACGGCGTCCTCGAGCACGTCGACGCGCTTGCACGCGGCGAACCGCACGAGCGTGCGGTAGCGGTCGCGATGCCCGGCGGTGGCAAAGGCCGGAAGGGGAACCGCCACCACGCCTGCCCGCTCCGGCAGCGCGCGGCAGAATTCCACGGCATCCGCTGCCCCCAGCGGGGCGGCATCGGCGACCGTGAAGTACGAGCCGGCCGGCTCCGACACGTCGAATCCGGCCGAGCGCAGCCCGGCCCCCAGCAGATCCCGCTTCTCGCGCATGGTCCTCGCCAGGCCGCCGAAGAACGTGTCGGGCAAGCGCAGCCCGGCGGCGATGGCGGGCTGGAACGGACTGCCGTTGACGTAGGTCAGGAACTGCTTGACCGCCAGTACCGCGGCGACCAGGGGAGCCGGCGCGGTGACCCATCCGATCTTCCACCCCGTCACCGAAAAGGTCTTGCCCGCCGAGGAGATCGACACGGTGCGCTCCCAGGCTCCCGGCAGCGTCGCGATCGGCACGTGCGGACCGTCGAAGACGAGGTGCTCGTACACCTCGTCGGTGACGATCACGGCGTCGTGGCGCTCGGCCAGCTCGACGATGCGCGCGAGGACCTCGCGGGAGAAGACGGAGCCCGTGGGATTGTGCGGGTCGTTGAGCAGGATGATCCGCGTGCGGTCGGTGACGGCGGCGGCCAGTTCGTCCAGGTCCGGCTGGAAGTCGGGCCATCGCAGCGGAACCGGCACCAGACGCGCCCCCGCGAGGGCGACGCATGCCGCATACGAGTCGTAGAAGGGCTCGAACACGACGACCTCGTCGCCGGGGCCGTCCACGAGAGCCAGGAGGGTCGCGGCCAGGGCCTCGGTCGCGCCGGCGGTGACGAGCACGTCACGCTCGGGGTCGAGCTGCAGGCCGTAGCAGCGGCGCTGATGCTCGGCGATCGCCAGACGCAGGTCGGGGATGCCCCGGCCGGGCGGGTACTGATTGACACCGCGGGCGATCGCCTCGCGGGCGGCCTCCAGGACCTCGGCCGGACCGTCCTCGTCGGGGAATCCCTGTCCCAGGTTGATTGCCCCCGTTTTCGCCGCCAGTGCGCTCATCTCGGCGAAGATGGTAGGGACGGTCGTTCCGTCCGGTGCCCGCAGGCCGGCACCCTCGGCGGCTCGCCGCCAGGCGCCCGGAATCTCTCGCATCCCCCTCACGCTAGTCGCATAGTCTGATCCCGGTCGCGGCATAGGAAAACCACAGCAACCGGAGCCACGCTGGTAGTGCTTGGCAGAAGGAGCATCCCATGAGCGAGAACCAGGGCAACCGTCCCGAAGACAACGTCCCGGCTGCACCGCCGCACCCGGGCCCCGTCCCGCCGCAGACCGCCTCACAGGCCCCGGCCGGATGGACTGCGCCCGCCGCGCAGAACCCCCAGAGTCCCTACGCCCGTCCCCACCAGGCCTACGGCGCGCCCCAGCCCCCCTACGCCGGCCGGCCAGGGGCACCCGCCGCGCACGCCACCCAGCCCACCACGCCGCTGACCCCGGAGACCCCGGATGAGCCGCGGAAGAAGTCCGGCGCCGGCAAGGTCGTCGGCCTCATCGTGGCCGCGGCCCTCGTCGGCGGCGCGGCGGGCCTCGGCGGCGGCTACGCGGGCGCTGCCCTGTGGGGCGGCGAGTCCGAAGCCGCGCCCGTCGCCGGGCCCGAGTCCATCACCATCAACGACCCCGATGACGCCACCTTGACCACCGCCATCGCTGCGAAGGTCGTCCCGAGCGTCGTGACCATCAGTGCCACCAGCGGCAGCGGCGGCGGCACCGGGTCCGGCGTCATCCTGGACGAGGAGGGCCACGTCGTCACCAACACGCACGTCGTCACCCTCGACGGGCAGTCCGCCGACGCGGCCATCACCGCCACCACGTCCGACGGCCGCGTGTACGAGGCCGAGATCGTCGGCGTCGACCCCATCTACGACCTCGCCGTCATCCAGCTGCAGGATGCCGAGGGCCTCACCCCGATCGAGTTCGCCGACTCCGACAAGCTCAACGTCGGCGACGTGGCCGTCGCGGTCGGGGCGCCACTGGGGCTGTCGAACACCGTGACCACCGGCATCATCAGCGCGCTCGAGCGTTCCATCTCGGTGGCCTCCGCCGCCGTGCCGGACGACGCCGAGAGCGAGGACGGCGGGCAGACACCGCCCGGCCAGGAGGGACCGTTCTTCTTCGACTTCGGGCAGGGCCAGCAGCAGACCGGGTCGAACGAGACCATCAGCATCGCGGTCATCCAGACCGACGCGGCCATCAACCCCGGCAACTCCGGCGGTGCCCTGGTGGACTCCGAGGGACGCCTCATCGGCATCAACGTCGCGATCGCCTCGGCCGGCGGTTCCTCCGGCCAGGCGGGCAACATCGGAGTCGGCTTCGCGATCCCGTCCGACATCGCGGAGCGCGTCGCCGACGAGATCATCGAGACCGGCTCGGCCACGCACGGCCTGCTCGGCGCGACGGTTCAGCCCGCGTCGGCGGTGGAGGGGACCGACATCGCCGGTGCCTACATCGCCGAGGTCACCCCCGGTGGCGCCGCCGACGAGGCGGGCCTGCGGGAGGGCGACATCGTCACGGCGGTGGACGGCAAGCCCATCACGACCTCGATCGACCTCACGGCGCAGGTGCGTGCCCTCGCCGCCGGAGCCGACGCGACCCTCACGTACGTGCGCGACGGGGAGACCCGCACCGCCGACGTGACACTGGGAGAGCTCGGCGCGTAAGCGCAACGGAACGGACGCCACCCCGCGATAGGCTCGCGGGGTGGCGTCCTTCTCGTTCGGCGCGGGGAATGCGCGGAAGCTCCTCAGCATCCCGCTGTACGCCGCCGGGGGACTCCTCACTCGCCTGATCCCGCGCTCGCGCGACCAGTGGGTCTTCGGATGCGCCGTGGGCATCGCCGACGGTGCGCTCGCCCTGTGGGAGGAGGCCACCGCCCGCGGCGAACGGGCCGTATGGCTCGTGGGCACCGAGGGCGAGGCGCGCGAGGCCGAGCGCCGGGGCATCCCGCATGTGCGCAAGACGGGTCTGCGCGGCTTCTGGTGCACCGCCCGCGCGCGCGTCGTGGTCGTCACGCACGGTTTCGGCGACGTCAACCGGTACGCCGTGGCCGGTGCCGTCATCGTTCAGCTGTGGCACGGCATCCCGCTCAAGCGCATCGGCCTGGACTCCGCGGAGACGCTGCGCAGCGGCATCCTGCCCGACTCCCGCGTCGTGCGCGGGATGCTGCGGCGCATGTACGCCGGCGCGACGCGGCGCATCCGCATCCTGCCGGCGGCGTCGCACCTGGTGCGGGGGCGGCTGGAATCGGCGTTCGGGCTGCCCGCCGAGCACGTCCCCGTCACCGGGGAGCCGCGCGTGGACGTGCTGTCGCGTGGCACCGCCGATCAACGCCGCCGCCACGCGCGTGCCGTGATCGACCAGGTCGCCGGGCCCCTCTCCGACGACACGCGCGTCGTGCTGTACGCGCCCACGTGGCGCGACGGCGCGCCCGACCCCGCCGTGCCGTCCGAGGACGAGTGGCGGGCGATCCTCGACGTGCTCGAACGCAACCGCGCCGTGCTGCTGGTGCGCTCCCACCCCCTCGGGGCGGGGGAGTACCGCCCCCCGAACGGCGCCGACCGCGTGCGCGCCCTCGGATCCGACCTGGTCGCCGACGTGACTCCGCTGCTCCCGGGCATGGACGTGCTCATCACCGACTACTCCTCGCTCGCCTTCGATGCCGGTCTGGTGCCGCTGCCGGTGCTGTTCCTGGCCCCCGACCTGGCGGAGTACCGCGCCCGTCGGGGCCTGTACGGCCGATACGCCGACGTCGCGGGAGAGGACTGGGCGCCGTCGTGGACGCAGATCTGCCGGCAGCTGGAGGACGTGCTGCACGCTCCAGCCGAGCGCACCGCGCGCTCGTTCGCTCTGAGCGAACGCGTGCACGCGTACCGTGACGGACGCAACACCCAGCGCGTCTACCGCGCCATCCGCGCCGCTGTCGGCGCGCCGAGAGGAGTCTTATGACCGACGTGCGCTTCCTCGTCCGCGACGACGGCGTCGCGACCCTGGAGCTCTCCGGCACCGGCCCGCGGCCGCAGGCGGTGTCGCTGGTCGGGCGCCGCGCGCGGGCGGAGGGCCGGCTCAGCGGGCGTGGCCGGACGTGGCGGGCGAGCATCGCGCTGCAGGCCGCGCGATGGGGAGGTCCGGAGCTTCCGCTGCCGACGGGGGAGTACGCCATCGCGATCGAGCCCGGCGAGGCCACCGACGCGGATCCACCCGGCGCCCCCGTGCCGATCACGCTCCTCGGCACGCTGCGGGCGTCGTGGGACGGAGCGCACGTGCGGATCGGTCCGCCCGTGAATCCCGCGTACGACTCCGGCGAGGGACAGGAGTCGCTCGAGCGGCGCTACGCCGCCGGGGGCGGCGAGCTGGAGAACGCGGTGTTCTTCGAGAGCTTCTACGGACGCAACGCCAGTTGCAATCCGCTGGCGATCGATCGAGAGCTCGCCCGCCGCGCCCCCGCCGTCACACGGTACTGGAGCGTCGTGGACCTCTCGGTGAGCGTGCCGGAGGGCGCGGTGCCGGTCGTGGAGGGCAGCCCGCAGTGGTGGCGTGCGCGAGGGGCGTCGCGCCTGCTGGTCATCAACGACTGGATGCGGCGGCGCTTCGCACGGCGGCCCGGACAGGTCGTCCTGCAGACGTGGCACGGCACGCCGGTCAAGCGGCTCGCGCTGCACCGGCCGGGATTCGATCCCCGCCGCGCGCTCGCGGTGATCCGGGAATCCCGCCGCTGGAACGTGCTGCTGGCTCAGAACCCGTATGCCGCGGGCATCCTGCGCAAGGCCTACGCCTTCCTGCGGCGGCCGATCTGGGTGGAGGGGTATCCCCGCAATGACATCCTCGTCACCGATGACGGATCGGCCACCCGCGAGGCGCTGGGGATCGCCCCCGATGCGCGCGTCCTGCTGTACGCGCCCACGTGGCGAGACGACCGGGAGGAGATCGTCGACTTCCTCGACCCGGCGGCCCTGGCCGAGCAGACCGGCGCGGTCGTGCTCGTGCGCGGACACTCGCGCACGCTGCAGCCGGGGCGCGACGCGGTGGGTGCGCGGGTGATCGACGTCACCGGGTTCCCCGACACCTCGCGCCTGCTGACGGCCGTCGACGCGCTCATCACCGACTACTCCTCGGTCATGTTCGACTTCTCCGTCACGGGCAAGCCGATGTACTTCCTCGTACCCGACATGGAGCACTACCGGGGAGAGCTGCGCGGGTTCTACTTCGACCTGGGCGACTCCGTTCCCGGTCCGGTCGTGCGCACGCAGGCCGAACTGGTGTCGGCGCTGCGCGACCCGGATCCCGCGGCCTACGCCGACCGGTACGAGCGCTGGCGGCGCACGTTCAACGCCCGCGACGACGGCTCCGCCGCCGAGCGGGTGGTCGCCCGCATCCTCGATCAGGGATTCGTCCGCGGCCCCGAGTAGCCGGCTACGGCAGCGGCGTGTTGCGGTCGCCCAGCCGCGAGGTGTCCACCGTGTCGTGCGCGCCCCGCAGGAGGCCCGCCATGAAGCCCGCCCCCCACGACAGGTGCATCGTGGGCAGCACCGCGAGCGTCCACAGCTTGTCCCGCCAGCCCTTCCCACCGCCCGGTCCCGCGGCGACGACCCCGATCAGGGCCGCGTACACGGCGACGGGGAGGTGCACGATCGAGGCGATCAGCGCCCACGCGCCGCTGAGCACGCGCGTGACCTGGAGGAGCCCCACGCCGATGCTCACGCCCACGGCGACCACGAGCGCCGGGGGAGCGAAGAAGCGCAGCGAGTTGCCCCGCCCGTACCGGCGCACCAGCTCGCCGCGCCACGCCCCGGTGGCGCGGAACTGCCGGACCAGACGCGTCCAGCTCTCCCGCGGCCAGTAGACGACCGACAGCTCCGGATCGAACCACACGCGGTATCCGGCGCGGCGGATCCGCAGGTTCAGCTCCCAGTCCTCGCCGCGGCGGATGGATTCGTCGAACAGACCGACCTCCTCCAGTACCGCGCGCCGCATGACACCGAGGTACGCCGATTCGGCGGGGCCCTCCTTGGTGCCGCCGTGGTACGCGCCGCCGCCCAGGCCGATGGGGGAGTTGTAAGCCCGGGCCACCGCGCGCTGGAAGGGCGTGCGTCCCTCGGCGTGCATGACGCCGCCGACGTTGGCCGCGCGCACGCGCGCGAGGGTCGCCAGCGCTCGGCGGGTGTAGTCGGGGGAGATCTCGGAGTGGGCGTCGACCCGCACGATCGTGGGATAGCGCCCTGCACGGATGGCGCGGTTCAGGCCCACGGGGATGTCGGCGGCGGGGTTGTCCACGAGCAGGATGCGGGCATCGCCCGCCGCGAGGTCGCGCGCGATCAGGTTCGTGCCGTCCGAGGACGGGCCGAGGGCGAGAACGAGCTCGACCGGACCGGGCACGTCCTGGGCCAGCACGGTCTCGACGGCGCGGCGCAGGTACCGCTCCTCGTTCAGGACCGGCATGACGAAGGTGACGCCGGATCCCTCCTCGGGCACGGGGGCGTCCCTGCGTCCGGGCGCGGCGACATGCATCCGACGATCATGCCACGGCGTGGCCGGTGGGTACGCTGGAAGGATGCGATTGATCGGCGACGCCAAGCTCGCGTGGGGGCTGTTCCGCAAGGGACTGTCCAACCGCGCCGCCGCGAAAGCCGTGCGCGGCGCGATCCAGTCGCAGCCGCCGCATCCGCCTCGGCATTACCGCGTTGCGGTGTACTTCGCCGACGGCGCGGTGAACATGTACCAGATGCGCCAGTGGTACAAGCCACTGGCTGCCATCGCGCAGCGGTGGCCCGTGGTCGTGCTCGCGCGATCGGCGTTCGGCACGCGCGCCCTTCTGGCCGATGGCGCCCTGCCGGTGGCCTTCGTGCCGTCGGTGCGCGACCTGGAGCAGTTCGTGGCGGGGCAGGACATCCGCGTCGTGTTCTACGTGAATCAGAACACGCGCAACTTCCAGATGTTCCGGTACGGGCGTCGGTGGCACGTGTTCATCAACCACGGCGAGTCCGACAAGATGTACATGACCACCAACCAGTTCAAGGCCTACGACTACGCGTTCGTCGCCGGCGACGCCGCACGCGATCGCCTGGCGCGGGTCTTGTGGGATTACGACCTGGACGCCCGCACGTTCTCGATCGGACGTCCGCAGGCCGACCACTACTCGGGCGTCCTGCCCTACTCGCCCGACGACCGCACGGTCGTGCTGTACGCGCCCACCTGGGAGGGTGACCGCCCCTCGGCGCACTACGGATCCATCCGCACCCACGGCGAGGCGCTCGTCTCGGCGCTGCTGGCCAGCGGCCGCCACCGCGTCATCTACCGCCCGCACCCCCGCTCCGGGGTCGTGGACCCCGAGTACCGCAGGGCGAATCAGCGCATCATCGCCGCGCTCGCCGCAGCGAACGCATCCGATCCGGGGGCCCAGCACGTGTACGACGACGGGCCCGAGCTGGGATGGCAGCTCGCCGCGGCCGACCTCGCCGTCGTCGACATCTCGGCGATGGTCTACGACCGTCTCGCCGCCGACAAGCCCCTCATGATCACGCGCCCCGCCGACCCGGAGGCGCTCGTGGACACCCACGGCTACCTCTCGGCGTGCGAATGGCTGGATGCGGCGGCGGCGCCCGACATCGTCGCGCAGTCCGAACGCGTGCTCGGCGACCCGGAATCGGTCGCGCGCCTGCAGCACTGGGTGCGGTACTACTTCGGCGACACCACCCCCGGGGCGGCGTCGGCGCGGTTCGGCGCGGCCGTGGAGACCCTCATGGACCGCTGGGAGCAGTGGCACTCACGCCCGGGCGCCGAAGACGACATCATCGACGGCGACGAAGAGGCCGACGTCGACGACTGATCAGCCCGCGGCGATCCGCTGCACGGCCGCCACCGGGATCCGCACCCACCCGGGTCGGTTGCGCGCTTCGTACACGGTCTCGTAGAGCGCTTTGTCGACCTCGAACGCCCTCAGCACGTGGGGGTCGGGGGTCTCGGCCGCACCGGAGCCGGCGTATCCGCGCAGGAAGGCCGCGCGCGCCCTGGCAGCCCAGGCGTGCGCGTCGCCGGCCGTCCCGGCGGGCACGGAGTCCGCGGCGTATGCGAAGGAGCGCAGCATCCCCGCGACGTCGCGGACGGCGAAATCGGGCGCGTGCCGCTCCGACATCGGTCGCAGCGGCTCGCCCTCGAAATCCAGCAGCACCCACCCGCGCCCGGGCACGTCGATGACCTGTCCCAGGTGGAGATCGCCGTGCACCCGCTGCAGCCGCGGCCACGGGGCGGCCAGAGCACGCGCGAAGGTGCGTTCTATCGCCGGAACCGATGCCTCCAGCGCCGGAGCGGCCTCCAGTGCGGCCCGCAGCCGCAGCCGCCACCCCGTCGCCGTGGCATCCAGGTCGTCGGCGGTCGCCGGGCGTGTGGGGAACAGCCGCGCCAGTGCGGCATGGGTCTCCGCCACCGCCACTCCCAGTCGCTCGGCCGGTCCCGCGAAGTCGGTGCCGCGCTCGACCGCGCGCAGAGCGACCCGCCAGGCGTCTTGGACGCCGGGGAAGAACTGCTGGGCGAACGCCAGGGAACCGGCGACCAGATGACCCTCATCACCGGGCGCGCGCCACATGGCCGACACCGCGCCGACCACCGGCGGCACCGAGCGGACGCCGGCCTCGGAGAGAGCGGTCTGCAGCTCGATGTCGGGGTTCAGCCCGGCGTGCACCTGCCGGAAGATCTTGCAGATGACCGGGTGCGCGCGGCCGGCGCCGCGGAAGATGAGGGAGGTGTTGGACTGCTCACCGTCGAGAACGATGGCCGGCAGCGGATGGTGCGAGCCCCGGACATGCGCCGACGAGGGCTCGCCGTACAGCGGCCCGTCCGCGCCGCCGAATCGTCCGCCGCGCGTGACCAGTCCGTAGAGGACGTCGTGGAAGGCGGCGTCGGCGGTGCCGTCGACGAGCACCATCCCGTGTGGGCGCCCGATCTCCGCGGCCGACGGCTCGGATCGCCACACCACCGGAACCTGGTACAGCACGGGGCCGTCTCCGCTGGTGTCGTATACCAGCAGCACCTGCACGCGCGCGTCGGAGGGCCCGCCGAGGTCCCACTCGGCGACCAGTCGCAGCTCGGGCGCAGCGCCCTTGTTCGCGTACCACCTCTGGCGGGGCATCCATTCGCGCAGGCACGCCAGTGTGCTGTCCATGGCTGGGCTACCGTGTGCCGCCGTCGGGGGATCCGGACCCTCCAAAGTGGTCCTCGGCCGGCGCCGCCACCCCGTCTGCCGTGCCGCGGGAGGCGCGTCCGGGCAGGGCGCGGCGTGCGGCCCCACCCGCCCGGCGCGTGGCGCCGCCCACCGACCGCCCCGCCGACGCGAGGCCCCGAGCGGCACTGCCGGCAGCGCCCGCGATGGCCCCGCCCACGCGCTGGGCACCTGCCATCGCGGCCTCTTCGGCACGCCGCGCTCCTGGTAGCGGCTCGAGTTCGGCGGGCCACACGACCGGTGGCGCTCCGAAGGCACGTCGGGAGCCGACGAGCACGCGGCGCCCGAGGATGTTGTTGCCTGCGCCGCCCACGGCGGCCCCGACTCCGAAGGGCAGTGCCTTACCGACCCACGACGCTCCCGCGCGCCCGGCGAACTGCCGCACGAAGACGGATATGAGCCGGTCGACGACGGGGCCGACGGCCGCGCGGGGGAGTGTCTTGGTCACCATCTCGCCCCAGTACCCCGCCCGCGTGGGTCCACGGCCGGTGGCTTCGCCGGCGAGCTGGGCGAGGAGGTCGACGCCCTCCTTGCCCAGCATCAGGGTCAGAACGAGGGCGCGCGCGCGATCGGGGTCGGCGACGGCGATCCCGTGCACTTCGGCGATCGACTGGGCGAAGAGCGTCGTGGCTTCGACGAATCCGACGGTCTCCGCACCGCTGAGCGCGAGGGTGACGCCGGTGCCCACTCCCGGGACGACGGCAGTGGCCCCCACCGCGGCGCCACCGGCGGTGACTCCGGCCAGGTAGCGACGCTCGAGGATCCGTACGAGTTCGGCGGGGGAGGCGTTCGGGTGCCGAAGCCGGACGCTGCGCAGGTGTGCGAGCACGACGGGCCGCTGGATCGCCAGGACGCGGTCGAGGGCTCGAATGGTGCGCGGGTGCTCGTCCGAGCCGACGGGCGGGAGCCCGCCAGACCAGGGCGCATCCTGCGGGAGCGAGTGAATGCGGTGCACTTTATCGCTCATCGGGGCGGTCCGAACGACGACGTGGGCGTGATCTGCCGGGCGCTCAGACGAAGAGGTTGGCGCGCTCGAGGTCTTCGGCGAAGTCCACCTCGACGGCGTAGAGGTCGGAGATGTCCATCGGTTCGAGCCGCAGCCCGTCCTCGGCGATGGCGAGCTCCAGACCGCGCTCGAAGTAGTCCTGGTCGCCCACGCGGGCGAGCTGGCGCTGGAACGACTTCTTGTCGCGCCCCGAGACGAAGTTGATGCCGACGGCTTCGCCGATGCCACCCACGACGGTCTTCGACAGCTCCTTGATGAAGCCGTCGGGGCCGACGGTGTACTTGACCTCTTCGTCGCTGACCTTGGCCGTGTTGACGGTGACGAAGGACTGATCGCGCTCGATGAGCGGGAGTGCCCGGCCGAGGATGCGGGGATCGAACACGACGTCGCCGTTCATCCAGAGCACGCCGCCCTTCCCCGTCTGGGCCAGTGCGCGCAGAAGGCTCTTGGACGTGTTGGTCTGGTCGTAGCGCTCGTTGTAGACGTAGTCCGCGTCGGGGAACGCGTCGACGATGGTCTCGGCGCGATAACCCACGACGGTGAGGATGCGGGCGCCGGGGCCGAAGGCCGCGTGGACGTTGTCGTGCTGCTGCTGCATGATGCTGCGGCCGTCGCTCAGCTCCGTGAGGGGCTTGGGGAGGCTGCGACCGAGCCGCGAACCGAGGCCGGCGGCGAGGATGACGATCTGAGGGGACACTGTTGCTCCTGGGGTTGGTTCATGTCCGGTTAACCGGAATGCCACTCCGTTGTGCGCCCTTCATGGTAGCGAGGAAGCCTGAACAGGGGCATGATATGCGCCACCCGTTGCCGATTCGTGATGCAGGGTGTAGTCCCGGGTCACAGGTAACACCAGGCCTCTGTGTCGGTTCGACTTGCTAGTTTGGGGTGATGACAGCTTCGCTGCCGCTGCCTGACGATTCGCCCCCGGACGTCGATGGGGAAATCGACACGGAGGCGGCTTCGAAGGAGCCGCCGACCCCCGCCGTGATGCCCGCCGACGCGGTCGTCTCCGAGCCCGGGGCGATGGCGAAGACACCCGCTCCCGCGGCTGCCAGGACGACCGCGAAGAAACCCTCCACCGCGAAGTCCGCGGCGAAGAAACCGGCGCCGAAGAAGCCCACGGGGCAAAAGGCCGCGCGCAAGCCCGCCACCAAAAAGGCCCCGTCGACCGCTGCCCGTGCCGTGGTCGATGGCGGCGTGGGCGCGAAGGTCGGTGCGGTCCCGCCGCCCCTGCCCGGCCCACCCCCGCCGCTGCCGGGCCCGCCGCCTCCGCTGCCCGGGCCGCCGGTGCCGGAGGGGCTGGTCATTCCGCCACGTCCGCCGCTTCCGCCCGCCACCGGTCTTTCGGTCGCGCCTCGGCCGGAGGCTGCGGCTGAGCCGGAGCCCGTGGCCGCGCCTGAGCCGGAGCCCGTGGTCGAGCCGGATCCCGTCGTCGAGCCTCAGCCCGAGGCCGCGGTCGAGCCGGAGCCCGTCGTCGAGCACCAGCCGGAGCCGGTGGTCGAGCCCCAGCCGGCGCCCGCTCCCGTTCTGCAGGCCGTCGTGCGGGAGACTGAGCCCGTCGCTGATCCCGAAACCCAGCGGGCTCTCGTCGAGCCCGATCCGCTCGTGGAGTTCGAGCAGCTGGTGGCAGACCTCGAGACCGGACCCGAGGCGCAGACGGAACCGGAACCCACTTCGACCCGCGTTCAGGTGGCCGACGTACCGGGCGCGCCCGCCGTGGACACCGGAGCGTCGGAAGCCCTCCTGGTCGCCCTCGAGCCGGACGCGGAGCCTGTCGCCGACGCCGCCGTGCCCGCGCTCACGCTGCAGGCGGTGACCAAGAGCTTCGGCGGCACGCGCGCTGTCGATCGGATCGACCTCACCGTCCCGGCCGGGTCGTTCTACGGGATCGTGGGCCCCAATGGAGCAGGCAAGACGACGACGCTGTCGATGATCGCGGGCCTCCTCCGGCCCGACGAGGGTGTCATCACCGTCAACGGCATCGACGCACGCGCGCAGTCGACGCAGGCCAAGCGCGCCATGGGGGTGCTGCCCGACCGGCTGCGCACCTTCGACCGGCTGACCGGACGGCAGCTGCTCTACTACTACGGCGTGCTGCGTGGTCTGCCTTCCGCGGTCGTGGAGAGCCGCATCGTCGACCTCGCACGGGCGTTCGACCTCGTCGACGCGCTCGGGCGGTCGGTGTCGGACTACTCCACCGGCATGACCAAGAAGGTCATGCTGGCCGGGGCCATGATCCATTCGCCTCGCCTCCTGGTGCTGGACGAGCCGTTCGAATCGGTCGACCCGGTCTCCAGTGCCGTCATCCTCGACATCCTCTCGACCTACGTCGCCCACGGCGGCACCGTGATCCTCTCCAGCCACGGCATGGAGCTGGTCGAGCGGGTGTGCAGCCGCGTCGCGGTGCTCGTGGCCGGTGAGGTGCTCGCCGAAGGCACGATCGACGAGGTGCGCGGCGCCGGCACCCTCCAGGAGCGGTTCCTCGAGCTGGCCGGCGGACCGGGCGATGTGGAGGGCCTGGAGTGGTTGCACGCCTTCTCCGACTGAGGCTCGCCTCGATGCTCGGCCCCCTGCGGGGCGAGCGCCGTGAGGTGGTCCGTCTGATCGCAGGCCTGGTCGTCCTGGCAGCGGCGACGGCCGTCGCGTGCATCGCGATCCTGAGCCTCGGCGACGCGCCCCCCGCCGAGGCGCTCGTCGTGACGGTGCTGGGTGGGTCGGCGATCACCCTCGGCTTCGCCGTCGCGCCTCTCGTCCTCGGCGCCGTCGACCCGCTCGACCCGCGGCGCTTCGCCGTGCTCGGCCTCCCCCCAGGGCCGCTGTCGGCAGGGCTGGCCGTCGCGGGTCTGATCAGCGTCCCCATCGCCGTCGTACTGGCCCTGACCGTGTGCGCGGCGGTGATGTGGCAATCCCACGGCGCATCGCCGGCCCTGGGGGCAGCATCCGTGGTGCTCTGCGTGCTCACCTGCACGCTCCTGGCCCGCGTGGGCGAGGCCGTCGCGGCGCTCGTCGTGCGCGAACGACGCTCGAGGGAGCTGACCGGGGTCTTTCTGGTCGCGGTGCTGGTGGTGATCGTGCCGGTGGGGGTGTTCCTCGCGTCCTTGGAGTGGGGCGCCGCGGTGCCCGCCGAGCTCCGGGGCGCCGCCGACGCGTTCGCGCTGACGCCCCTGGGAGCCGCGTGGGCCCTGCCGTCCGCGTCCGGCGGCATGGTCGGGACGCTGCTGGGGATCGCGGTCGCGACGGTGGTCGTTCTCGCCGCCATCTGGGTGGGGCTCGTGCACCGCATGCTCTCGCGGGTGGAACGCCCCGTCGCCGTGCGTGAGCGCGGGGGACTGGGTTGGTTCGCCGTGGCGCCGGGCACACCCGGCGGTGCCGTCGCCGCCCGCAGCCTCGTGTACTGGCTGCGCGACCGCCGCTACCTCGTCAACATCCTCGTCGTGCCCGTGGCGGCCGTGCTCACCGTCGTCCCGCTCCTGATCGCCGGTGTGCCGTTGCCGATCGCGGCGCTCGTGCCCGTGCCGATCATGGCACTGTTCTTCGGATGGCTGCCGCACAACGACGTCGCGTACGACTCCACCGCCGTGTGGATGCACCTGGCCAGCGGTATGCGCGGTCGTGCCGACCGGCTCGGCCGGCTCGTGCCGATCATGCTGATCGCGCTGCCGCTGCTGTCGGTCGCCGTCTCGGTCGCCTCCGCGCTGCACGGGCGGTGGGCGGTCCTGCCGGCCCTGGCGGGAGTGAGCGCGTCGTTGTTCCTGTCCGGCCTGGGGCTGTCGAGCATCGCCTCCGCCGCGGCTCCCTACGCCGTCTCCCACCCCGGCGACAGTCCGTTCCAGCAGCCCCAGCGCACGGATTCGCGTGGCGCCATGTCGCAGGCGCTCGTGATGATCGGCGCCATCGTGCTGAGCGCGCCGTCGCTGTGGTGGGGGTGGCTCGCCGTCACCGGCGACCTCTCCTACGCCACCGCGGCGCTGTGGGGCGGCCTCGGAACGGGGGCGCTGGTCCTCGCGGTGGGCGTCGCGATCGGAGCCGTGGTATTCGAGCGCCGGGGCGATCGCATCATGGAGTTCGCCGAGGCGTCCTGACCGACGGTGCGTGCGCGCCGCTACACTGGCACATCATGAGCACGCCACTGGACCAGCCCGATCCGGGCGGAGTCGCCACCCTCGACCGCGAGCTCGAAGAGCTCATCCGCGAAGAGAGCGTCGAGCCGGGCGACCACGAGCGGTTCTCGCACTACGTCAAGAAGGACAAGATCCTCGAGTCCGCCCTCACCGGCAAGCCGGTGCGCGCGTTGTGCGGCAAGAAGTGGACGCCGGGGCGCGACCCCGAGAAGTTCCCCGTCTGCCCGACGTGCAAGGAGATCTACGAGTCGCTTCAGACCTGACCGGCGACCTCGGCCGCCTCGGTGAAGACCGTCGGCAGGGCCGGATCGGAGCGGCTGAGCGCCAGTGCGCGCACCGGCAGCTCCTCACGCACGCGCAGGTGGTGCGCGCGGGCCGCTGCGACGCCCGCCGGGCCTTCGGCAGCGGCATCGATGTCGCCACGGACGACCAGCGGAACCTGCAGCGCGCGAGCGTCGGGGTGTGCGGCGGCATCGTCGAGCTCTTCGTAGCCGTCGGAGACGACGACGAGTTCGCTCGTGGCCACGCCGTCCTCCCGCGTGCGGAACGCGGCCTTCCGGCCGCCGCGTGAGGCCTTGTCGGTGGACGCCTTCGCCACGCCGATCCACGCGCCGGCGTCGTCCTGGCGGGCGACGAGCTTGAACACCATTCCGGCGGTCGGGCTTCCGGAGCCGGTGACCACCGACGTGCCGACACCGTAGGAATCCACCGGGGAGGCGGCCAGTGCCGCGATCGCGAACTCGTCCAGGTCGCTGGTGACCGTGATGCGGGTGCCGGTGGCGCCGAGCGAATCCAGCTGGGCACGCACGTCGGCGGCCACGGTGGGCAGGTCGCCGGAGTCGATGCGGACGCCGCCCAGGCCGGTGCCGGCCACGCGCACGGCCGTCTCCACGCCGGTGCGGATGTCGAAGGTGTCCACCAGTAGTGTCGTGTCGGTGCCCAGCGCCTCGATCTGCGAGCGGAACGCATCCTCCTCGCTGTCGTGCAGGAGCGTCCACGCGTGGGCTGCCGTTCCCATCGTGGGGATGCCCCAGCGCCGGCCGGCGGCGAGATTGCTCGTAGCGCTGAAACCGGCGATGTAGGCGGCGCGGGCCGCCGCGATCGCGGAATCCTCGCCCGCGCGACGCGAGCCCATCTCCGCGAGCGGACGGTCTCCGGCGGCCAGGCTCATGCGAGCGGCCGCCGACGCGATCGCCGAGTCGTGGTTCAGCACCGACAGGACGAGGGTCTCCAGCACGACCGCCTCGGCGAAGGTGCCCTCCACCGTCAGGATGGGCGAGCCGGGGAAGTACAGCTCGCCTTCGCGATATCCGGTCAGGTTGCCGGTGAAGCGGTAGCCGGCGAGGTAGTCGAGCGTGTCGGCATCCACGATCTTCTCGTCGCGCAGGAACCGCAGTTCGTCGTCGCCGAAGCGGAAGTCGCGCAGGAGGGTGAGGAGGCGCCCGGTTCCGGCCACCACGCCGAAGCGGCGGGCGCCGGGGAGGCGACGGCCGAACACCTCGAACACGCACCTGCGCTGCGCGGTGCCGTCGCGCAGGGCGGCGTCCAGCATCGTCAGCTCGTACCGGTCGGTGTGCAGGGCGGAGCTCGCGGTCATGCCGTCACCCTATCCACGGATCCGGCGCCCAGGCGCACGCGGGTAGGGTGGTTTCTCGTGGATGACGCGCCCATCGGGATCTTCGACTCGGGGGTCGGTGGACTCACCGTCGCACGTGCCGTCTCGGCGCAGCTGCCCCGCGAATCCATCCTCTACGTCGGCGACACGGCGCGCTCCCCGTACGGGCCGAAGCCCATCGCCGACGTGCGACGGTACTCCCTCGAGGTACTCGACTCCCTCGTCGAGCAGGGCGTGAAGATGCTCGTCATCGCGTGCAACACGGCATCGGCGGCGATGCTGCGGGATGCGCGCGAACGCTACGACGTGCCCGTGGTCGAGGTCATCGGCCCGGCCGTGCGCACGGCCATGTCGACCACGCGCAACGGCCGCATCGGCGTGATCGGCACCGAGGGCACGATCTCTTCCGGCGCCTACCAGGACATGCTCGAGGTCAATGAGCGCCTCTCGGTGTTCGCTCAGGCCTGCCCCCGCTTCGTGGAGTTCGTAGAAGCCGGCGTCACCGACTCGCCCGAGGTCCTGGACGTCGCCGAGGAGTACCTCGCGCCGTTGCGCCACGCCGGCGTGGACACGCTCGTGCTCGGCTGCACGCACTACCCGTTCCTGGAGGGCGCGATCAGCTACGTCATGGGACCGGACGTGAGCCTCGTCTCCAGCGACACCGAGACCGCGAAGGACGTGTACCGCCAGCTGGTGGGCCGCGACCTGCTCGCCGGAGCGGACGCCGTGGCATCCCACGTGTACGAGGCCACCGGCGCCTCCGTCGACGACTTCGTGCGCCTGGCCCACCGGCTGATGGGCCGCGAGGTGCGCGACGTGCAGCTCGTGCAGACCGGCGCGATCGAGATTCCGCGCTGACGCGCACCCTTCCCTCCTCTGCGGGAGATCGACCCGAACGTCCGCAGAAGAGGGAGACACCCGAATGAAAGGCATCCCATGACCGACATCACCCGCGCAGACGGCCGCGCCGTCGACCAGCTGCGTCCCATCACGATCGAGCGGAACTGGTCCAGCCACGCCGAGGGCTCGGCGCTCATCAGCTTCGGTGGCACACGCGTGCTGTGCACCGCCTCGTTCACCAACGGCGTGCCGCGCTGGCTCAC
Source organism: Microbacterium lushaniae (assembly GCF_008727775.1). Taxonomy (NCBI): domain Bacteria; kingdom Bacillati; phylum Actinomycetota; class Actinomycetes; order Micrococcales; family Microbacteriaceae; genus Microbacterium; species Microbacterium lushaniae. The sequence goes on along the minus strand of NZ_CP044232.1, from coordinate 2,239,279 downwards.
CGGCAAGGGCAAGGGGTGGGTCACCGCCGAGTACGCGATGCTGCCCCGTGCCACCAACGACCGCAACGACCGCGAGAGCATCAAGGGCCGCGTCGGGGGACGCACGCACGAGATCTCACGCCTGATCGGCCGCGCCCTGCGCGCCGTCGTGGACACCAAGGCCCTCGGCGAGAACACCATCGTCCTGGACTGCGACGTGCTGCAGGCCGACGGCGGCACGCGCACCGCCGCGATCACCGGGGCGTACGTCGCGCTGGCGGATGCCATTGCGTGGGGCAAGGAGCGCAAGTTCATCGCCCAGCGCTCCGAAGTGCTGCACGACTCCGTCGCCGCCGTGTCGGTGGGCATCATCGACGGAACGCCCATGCTCGACCTCGCGTACGTCGAGGACGTGCGCGCCGAGACCGACATGAACGTCGTCGTCACCGGACGCGGCCTGTTCGTCGAGGTGCAGGGCACCGCGGAGGGTGCGCCGTTCGACAAGCGGGAGCTCGACCGCCTGCTCGAACTCGGCGTGGCCGGATGCGCCGACCTGCGTGACGCCCAGGCCGCCGCCCTGGCGGGCTGAGCCATGGCAGGGCAGGTCGTCCTCGCAACCCACAACCCGCACAAGGTCGAGGAGTTCCGTGCGATCGTCGCCGCCGTGCGCCCCGACCTCGAGGTCATCGGCTACGACGGGCCCGAGCCCGTCGAAGACGGCGTGACCTTCGCGCAGAACGCCCTCATCAAGGCCCGCGCCGCAGCAGCGCACACGGGGCTCCCGGCGCTGGCGGATGACTCGGGCCTGTGCGTGGACGTGCTCGGCGGTTCACCTGGCGTCTTCTCGGCATACTGGGCCGGGCACGCCAAGGATGCCGCGGCCAACGTGACGCTCCTGCTCGACCAGCTCTCCGACGTCGCCGACCCGCATCGCACGGCTCACTTCGTCTCCACGATCGCGCTCGTGATGCCGGGGGGCGGCGAAGACACCGTCGAGGGCCGCTGGTCCGGGCGCCTCGCCGGCGCAGCATCCGGGGAGGGCGGATTCGGGTACGACCCGATCTTCATCCCCGACGGTCAGGAGCCCGGGGCGGAGCGGACGGTGGGCGAGTGGTCGGCTGCCGAGAAGAACGCCCTGTCGCACCGGGCGCGGGCCTTCGCCGCCCTCGTGCCGCTGCTGGAGCGCATCTGACGCGAGCGAGAATCGTTACCGTTCCCGACTGGGCGAAAGCGGGGCGTGGCCGGTGCGCCGGTTCTAACCTGGGGAACATGCACGATCACGCGCCCGGGATCCGCGGGGCGAGCAATCGCCGCCTGCTGGCGATCTCGCTCGCGATCACGACGGTGGTCATGGTCGTGCAGGTCGCCGGTGCCGCCCTGTCGGGCTCGCTCGCGCTGCTCGCCGATGCGGCGCACATGTTCACCGATGCCGCAGCCCTCGTGATCGCCCTGGTGGCCAGCACGCTGGCCGCCCGGCCGGCGAACGACCGGCGCACCTTCGGTTACCGGCGCGCCGAGGTCTTCGGTGCCCTCGTCAACGGGGTCATCCTGATCGCCCTGTCGGCGTGGGTCGCGGTGGAGGCGATCCTGCGGCTCATCGAGCCGGGCGACACCGAGATCGTCGGCGGGCTGATGCTCGCCGTCGCCGTCGCGGGTCTCGTCGCCAACGCCGTCTCGATGTGGCTGCTCAGCAGCGCTCAGCGGCGCAGCATCAATGTGCGCGGCGCCTACCTCGAGGTGCTGGGAGACCTGCTCGGCTCGGCCGCCGTCATCGTCGCGGCCATCGTGATCCTGCTGACCGGATGGGCCCCGGCGGATGCGGTGGCCTCACTCCTGATCGCCGCCATGATCGTGCCGCGTGCGGTCGGGCTGCTCCGCGAGGTCGGATCGGTGCTGTGGGAGTCGACGCCTGACGGCATGCACGTGCAGGAGATCCGCGATCACATCCTCGGCACCCCCGGGGTGGTGGGAGTGCATGACGTGCATGTGTGGCAGCTCACGCGCGGCGCCCCCGTGTTCAGCGCGCACGTCGTCGTCGACGAGGAGTGTCTGCGCAGCGAAGGGTCCGGGCGCGTCCTGTCGTCGCTGCAGGGATGCCTGTCGGACCACTTCGACGTCGCGCACTCCACGTTCCAGCTGGAGCCGGCGGGGCACGTCGAGCACGACGACGCGCGCCACGCGTGAGGCTCACGACTCCCTGACGACCTCGTCCGGCGCCTTGTCGGGCCGCAGGCCCCGCCAGCGGGCGTGGCGCAGGATGCCGCCGGGGGTGAACTCGGCGAACTCCACCTCGCCGACGAGATCGGGTCGCACCCACAGTGCGTCGCTGGCGTCGGCGCGCGGCACGTCGACGAACGGGTTCTCGTCTGTGCGGCGCGGAGTCAGCTGAGCCTCCAGGTGCGCGAGGGTGGCCTCGCTGAAGCCCGACCCGACGCGGCCGGCGTAGTGCAGGCCGTCGTCGCCGGGCACGCCCAGCAGGAGGGAGCCGATCGTGCCGCTGCGCCCGCCCTTGCCGGGGCGGACGCCGCCGATGACGACCTCCTGCGTGCGCGTGAGCTTGACCTTGAGCCATTGCTCCGAGCGCTCGCCGCGCCGGTACGGCGACGCAGGGTCTTTCACGACGATTCCCTCCAGACCCAGACTGCCGCTGGCCGCGAGCGCGGCGTCGACGTCGTCGAACACCGGGGGGAGCACGAGCGGCCCGGATGCGGAGGCGGCGAACTCCTCCAGGGCGCGACGGCGTTCGCGGAGCGCTCGGGACGCCAGATCCCGCCCGCCACGGGCGAGGAGATCGAAGAGGAAGAGCTTCACCGGGGTGCGCGGTGCCTCGCGGGCGATCTCTCGGGGCTTGGCGAGGTTCATGCGGGTCTGCAGCAGCGGGAAACTCGGCCGACCCTGGCCGTCCAGGGCGACGATCTCACCGTCGATCACCGCGGAGCCGGGGCCGAGACCCAGGTCGACGGTGGTCAGCTCGGGGTACTTCGCGGTGATGTCGTTGCCGCTGCGGGCGCGCAGGTGCAGTCGCTGCCCGTCCCACACCCCGATCGCACGGATGCCGTCCCACTTCGCCTCCACCCACGCGTCACCTTCGCCGGACCAGCGCCGCGCGGCCTGGCGCGCGATCGCCGGGGTCGCCGTGGTGGCGAGCATCGGCCGCAGCCCGGCGCGCGGCGGGATCGTGGCGGCGTCGCCGCCGGGCTCCGGCGGATCGGCGTCGTCCGCACCGGTGGCGGGCGGATCGGCGGCGTCGTCGGCGGGGGCGGGCGGGGCGGGGTCGTCGGCATCGATGGGGACCACGGGCGCGGTCGGCTCGTGGGTGGGTGCCCGCGGGGCGTCGTCGGCGTCGGTGGGGACGACGGGCGCGCCGTCGGACTGCGGATGGCCCGCGGCATCCGTCTTCATCCGGTGCAGCAGCCACGTCGACTTCTCGCCGCTGCCGTCGGTGCGGATGAGGGCGAGGCGGACGCGCCCGAGCGGACCGCCCGGGCGCCCTTCGAGGGTGAAGATGACCTCGTCGTCGCGCCACTTCTCCAGCTCGTAGCGGCCCTCGTCCCAGATCGTCATGGAGCCCGCGCCGTACTGACCGGCAGGGATCGTGCCGGCGAACGTCGCGTACTCCATCGGGTGGTCTTCGGTCTGCACCGCCAGGTTGTTTCGCGCGGTCGTGGCGGGAACGCCCTTGGGGACGGCCCAGCTGGCCAGCACCCCGTCGCGCTCCAGGCGCAGGTCCCAGTGCAGGCGGGTGGCGTGGTGCTCCTGGATCACGAAGCGCGGCAGGCCCCCGGATGCCGTGGTGCCGGCGGGGTTGGCCGGCACCGGCTCGGGCGTGGCGCCGGCGGTGCGCTTGGCGATGTACTGACCCAGGGGACCCTCCTCCGCGGCGCGCGCGCCGGCGGTGAATCCCAGTGCGGCCATCGGGTCGCCGGAGGCCTCCGCCCGCTCCAGCACCTCGGAGAACAGGAGGTGGCGCAGCTCCGGGTCGTCGAGCTCGTCCCACGTGCGGGGCGCGGCGACGGTGGGGTGGGCGCGCCCGCGCAGCGAGAACGGCGCGATCGTGGTCTTGGCGCCGTTGTTCTGACTCCAGTCGATGAAGACCTTCCCCGGGCGGGCGGACTTGGCCATCTGGCTGACGACGAGGTCGGGGGAGTCCGCCTCGATCGCGCGGGCCAGCTCCTTCGCGAACGCCGTGATCGCGTCGCTCGACTGCTCACCGGGCAGCGGCGCGTACAGGTGGATGCCCTTGCTGCCGCTGGTGACCGGGTAGGGCTCCATGCCCATGTCGGTGAGGATGGCGCGCGCCTGGCGGGCCACCTCCGCGCACTCGGCGAGCCCGACGCCGGGCCCGGGGTCGAGGTCGAGCACGAGCCGGTCGGGATTGCCGCGCTCCCCGTCGGGGGTGAACCGCCACTGCGGCACGTGCAGTTCGAGGCTCGCCACCTGGGCGAGGTAGACGAGGGTGGGCACGTCCCCCACGAGCGGATAGTCCTTGGGGCCGGAGGAGTGCGGGATCGCTCGGCGCTGCACCCACGACGGTGCACCGGCTTCCAGATCCTTCGCGAAGAACGACATGCCCGGGTCATCCTCCGTGCCCACGCCGTCGGGCCAGCGCTTGCGCGTGACCGGGCGCCCCGTCACGTGCGGGATGAGTACGGGGGCGATGCGGGTGTAGTACGCGATGACCTCGCCCTTTGTGGTGCCGGTCTCGGGGTAGAGCACCTTGTCGAGGTTCGTGATGCGCAGTCGCCGCCCTTCGATGCGCACCGTCTGTTCACCCGCGGCCATGGCACCACCGTAGCGGCGCGGACGCAAGGGGTTTCGGGGATTGCTGTGACAGGTGTTCACTGGTGGGATGAGGGCGATCTGGAAAGGTGCGCTGACCTTCGGGCTCGTGAACGTGCCGGTCAAGGTGTACTCCGCGACCGAGGACCACGACATGCCGCTGCATCAGGTGCACAACAAAGACGGTGGCCGCATCCGCTACCAGCGCATCTGCGAGGTGGACGGCGAGGTCGTGCCGTACTCCGACATCGACCGGGCCTACGACGACGGTGAGCGCACGGTCGTCCTGACCAAGGAGGATCTGGACTCCCTGCCCTCCGAGCGCAGCCGCGAGATCGACGTGGTGGAGTTCGTGCCCAGCGACCAGGTCGACCTGCTCACCCTGGATCGCGCGTACTACCTCGAGCCCGACTCCGCCTCGCCCAAGGCGTACGTGCTGCTGCGCCGCACGCTGGAGGACACCGACCGCACCGCGATCGTCCGGTTCTCGCTGCGGCAGAAGACGCGGCTGGCCGCCCTGCGCGTGCGCGGCGACGTGCTCGTGCTGCAGACCCTTCTGTGGGCCGACGAGGTGCGCGAAGCATCCTTCCCGGCGCTGGATGAGTCGGTGCGGATCTCGGCAAAGGAACTGGAGATGTCGGCGGCACTCGTCGACAGCTTCGCGAAGGACTTCGACCCGGAGGAGTTCACCGACGAGTACCAGGCGGAGCTGCGCACCCTCATCGACGCCAAGCTGGAGCAGGGCGACGCGCTGGACACCGCAGCCACCTTCGGGGAAGCCGAGGAAGAGGACTCCGGCGGCGAGGTCATCGACCTCATGGAGGCCCTGCGTGCGAGCGTGGAGCGCAGTCGCGCCGCGCGGGACGGCAAGGGGGGCTCGGCTGCCAAGAAGCCGGGGTCCGCCGCATCCGACTCGTCGAAGTCGGGAACGTCGGGGAAGTCGTCCAGCGCCAAGAGCAAGCCCGCATCGAAGTCTTCGACGTCCACGAGCACGGCGTCGAAGAGCTCTGCGTCCAAGAGCCCGGCGTCCAAGACGCCCGCGAAGAAGAAGGCCGCGAAGGCCTCCTGAGCTCAGCCCTTCGGGGCGTCGGGGGAGTGCGGCTGCTCGAACGTGTCGGCGTCGAGGGTGAGCGACCGCGCCTCGGCGGCATCCGTCTCGGGGTCGCCGCCGTGCGGGGCCCGCTTGGCGGCGGCGCGCTCGCGGAAGTAGTGGAACGCGACGAACCCGATCGTGCCGGCGACGGCGACGAGCAGGATCACGTCGATGTACTCGGCCACGAAGTCGCCGACGCCCGGGATGAGGCCGATGCCGTACCCGAGCACCGTCAATCCGAAGCCCCAGATGAGCGCGCCGACGAGGTTGTAGAGGGTGTACTTCCACTTGTTCATGTGGCCCACCCCGGCCGCGATCGGGGCGAAGGTGCGCACGATCGGGACGAAGCGGGCGAGGATGACGGTGAGCCCGCCGAACCGCTCGAAGAACGCATTGGTGCGCTCGACGTTCTTCACGCTGAACAGGCCCGATTCCTTGCGCTCGAAGATCGCGGGGCCGGCCTTGTGGCCGATGAGGTATCCGACCTCGCCGCCGACGAAGGCGGCCAGGCCGATCAGGAGCCCCACGACCCACACGTTGATGCCGAAGACGCCGTGAGGGGCGATGGCCGACGGGTGCGAGAGCAGGCCGGCCATGATCAGCAGCGTGTCGCCGGGAAGGAGGAACCCGACCAGGAGCCCCGTCTCGGCGAAGATGATGAGGCACACCACCAGCAGTGCCCAGGGCCCGGCGGCCGTGATGATCGTCTCGGGGTCGAGCCAGGGGATGAGCGCGGCGTGCGTGATCACGGATTGTCCCGTCGTTTCGGTCGGCGGAGAGGGCGGGTACAGAGCGTCCCCGTGCGGAAGGTGGGACTTGAACCCACATGCCCGGAGGCACAGGAACCTAAATCCTGCGTGTCTGCCAATTCCACCACTCCCGCGAGTGGCTTCAGTCTAGGCGAGCGCTGTGACACCGACAGGGGGATAACCCGACCGTCGGACGGGGGAGCGACGCTGCTGCGTCTCTCTTCCCGCGTGCCGCCGCAAGCCGCTCCGTGCACCCGGCCGGCCGGCCTGACGAGACCGTGGAGATGCGGCTCCGGCCTCAACAGCCGAGTCGGCTGGGCGCCACGCGGCAATACGCGTCGAGCAGCGAACGTGCAGCGGCGGGGCGAGGAACCTCGTCGAGTTCGGAGGATGCCCTGATGAGGTCGTCGGCTGTCGTGAGTACGGCGCGTCGTGCGGGGGGTTTTCCCGTGATCCTCCTGGCCTCGGATGCCAGCTCGCCGCAACTCTTCGCTGTGTCGGGCGCTGCATAGGCGGCTTCGATCACCTCCTCGATCGTGATCTGTTCCAGGGCGGCCGTCTCGACGAACTCCACCGCGCCTTGCGCGCACTTCCACGCGGCGTTCCACTTCGGGGTCGCCTGGGACGTGAAGAGATCGACGAATTCGATGAGCGGAGCGCCGATCGCGCTGAAAGCCAGCCACTGGCGCGTCAGCGCAGGGTCGATGCTCAGGGTGAATCTGCTCCGGTCGAGCGAGACTGTTTCACCCGGGAGGACGAACGCGGGGGCGTACTGACCCGCGTCGCGGTACGCCAGGCTCACCTGCATCCGCATCGCCCTCATGAGAGCTGTCGACCCGGTGGGGGCCGCCACAGCACCGACGACCCACACGGCTCCGGAGTCGTTCGTGAGCTGACTGAACCGGGTCGCCACACACCACCGGAGCTCGCCCAGGTATTGGTCCGACCCTGGATCGTCGGCGTCGAGCGTCCCTCGTTGCGACGACTCGGAGGTGTTCGTCGCGCGGTAGTACACCGTGGGGCAGTCCGCTGTGGCCCCGTGTGCCGGCGGTGAATGCACCGCGCCGCCGACGACGGCGACAGCTGCGATGGCGATGGCTGCGAGAGCACGGAGACGCATGGAGCACCTACCCATCGGCCGAGCCCCAGCGCTCGGCCTGCGTGAGCACGGTACACCCGCCGCGACCACGGTGTCAGGGCTGCGCTCGGGCTTCCCACGCGACACCGCCGGTTCTACGCTCGGGGCCGTGCGACTCATCCGGCGCTCTGCCAACCGCCCGACCCGGCCGGTACGGCGCGAGGTCGCCGACATCGGATGGTTCCTGGCGATCCTCTTCGCCACCAGCGCGGTGTTCTACGTGGTGGGTCCGCTGATCGGCAGTCTGTCGTCGGTGACACGGGCGAATGTGCCGGCGGCGGCGCTCATGTTCGTCTGCCCGGCGATCGCGGCGGTCGTCGTGGCAGCGCGGACGCGGTCTCTGCGGCAGCTGGGCGCCCGGCTGACGGCTCGGCCGCGCGGTGTGTTCACCGGCGTGGTCGCGCTGGTGACGATGCCGGTCGTGCTGGTCGTCTCAGCCGTCGTCACGCGGCACGGGGACGGGTTCGAGGCGCCGGGAACCGCGGCGCTCGGGCTGGCCGGGGTGTTCCTGGTCAGCGCGTTCGCCGAGCAGGTCGGCTGGACCGCGTTCCTGCTCCCTCGCCTGCTCGCGATCACCGGCGAGCTGCGCTGCGGCCTGTTCATCGGGGTGGTGTGGGCGGTGTGGCACGTCATCCCCTTGGTGCAGGCCGGACACGCGGCATCCTGGATCGTCGGTCAGTGCGTGTTCACGGTGGTCCTGATGCTTCTCCTGGTGCGGCTGACCGTGGCCGGCGGATCGGTGTGGTGGGCGGTCATCTGCCAGGCCTCATCCAACCTCGCGTGGGCGCTGTCGCCGGCCGCCGGCAGCGGGTACGACCCGTGGGTCACCGCGGCGCTCACCGCGGCGGTGGTGGCCGTTCTTTACGGCCTCACGCTGCGCTCGTCGAAGCGCGGTGACGGCGGAGAGGCTGCAGCGCCCTCGCCCATGCCCCGAGCTCGTCGAGCATGACGTCGAGCTCCGCCTCGTACCGACCCGTCGCGTGGACACCCTCACGCGTGATGTCGGTGAGATCGATGGCGAGGCTCGTACTGACGTCGGCGAGGTGGAGCTCACCGCAGATGAGCCGGAGGTGCTCGACCGCGCGCACGCCGCCGACGACCCCGTACCCGATGAACCCTGCCGCTTTGTCGTTCCACTCGGAGTAGAGGTGGTCGATGGCGTCCTTGAGCGCGGCGGGGATGGAGCGGTTGTACTCCGGGGTGACGAACACGAACGCGTCGAAGCCGGCGATCAGGTGCGACCAGCGCTGCGTGTGCTCGTCGCGGTACCGGCCGAAGCTGGGCGGGGTCTCCGCATCGAAGCGCGGCAGACCGATCGAGGCGAGATCGACGAGGACGTAATCGGCGTCGCGCCTGCTCTGGGCGTGATCCACAGCCCACCGGCCGACCGAATCACCCTTCCGGCCGCGCCGGATGCTGCCGACGATGACCGCGATGCGCGGCCGTGCAGCCGCGTCATCCGGGCGGCGCTCCGCCGTGCCGGCGGCGCTCACGGCTCGACTCCGACCGCGCCGACGAAGGCGTAGCGGCGACCGGTGGGCGGTTCGGGCGCGCCCTCCTGCCGTCCGGAGATCGTCTGGGCGCCCGACACCGCCCGGTGGGCGTCCTCGGTGGTCCACTCGGCGAGGGCCAGCGCGGGTGAGCCGTCATCGGTGGCATAGAAGGTCGCCGCCACGAGTCCGTCGGCGGCGGCTGTGAGGGCGGCGATCTCGGCGTCGATCCAGATCCTCTGTTCCGCCCGCTCCGCCGGGGGGACGGGTTGCCGGGTGATGACGATGCATCCGGGCTCCTGGTCGATGGCGGGGCCTGTCACGACGCGATGCGGCAGCGCCGTCACGCGCCAGAGCCGCTCGATTCCGGGCACGAGCGCATCGACCGTGCCGCGGGGACTCCGGGTGTCGGCGAGGTAGACATCGCGGGTGGCCGGGTCGGTCCACTGCGCGAGGACCAGGAGCGTGTCGTCGTCGAGGGCGCGGAGAACGGAGAACCTCACCATCCCGGGCGCTGCCGGCATGGTGGCGAGTGCCGCTTCGGCGGCGTCGGACTGATGCTGTCGGTCTCGAAGTCTCCAGCAGCTGATGAACGCGGCGGTGGCGCGGGGATCCCGCATGTTCGGGGCGGCGAATCTCTTCATGCCTCGGTACGCTAAGACTTCAACATTGGTTGAAGTCAAGGCGGTGACCGACATGTCCGGCATTCAGGGCGTGGAAGACGGCATGACGGTGGGACAGGTCGCGGCCGCGACGGGTGTCGCGGCGTCGGCGGTGCGGTTCTACGAGGCGCACGGCTTGATCGCCGGCCGCCGGACGCACGGCAACCAGCGCAGGTTCGACGCCGATGCCCCGTGCCGGGTGAGGATGATCCGCGTGTGTCAGCGGGTCGGGCTCTCGGTCGCCGAGATCCGCGATCTGCTCACGACCCTTCCCACCTCTGGCCGCGCCGAGGTGTCCGATTGGGCGGATCTCGGCGAGCGGATCGAGCGCGAGGTGCACGAACGGATCCGCGACCTCCGCGACGCCTTGGCCGATCTCACCTCGGGCACCATGCTGTGTGAGCTTCCCGGCGTCGCCGACACGCCCACACGCGTCTCCGCCTGAACCGGCCGAGCCTCCCGCGCGGAGCTCTCCAGCTGTGGAGAGCTTCCGCGGGTCCGCCGGGGTTGCGAGCATGCCCGCGTGAGCCTCGCTTACGCGTCCCCCGGTTCGGTCACTGCCGTGGTCACCTGAGGATGAGCCGTCACCAGCCCAGGCGAGATGCCTCCTCGATGTACTTCCGGCGTGCCGCCGAGGACCCTTTGTGCGTCGCAGCAATACTCGGTCCACGCGGCGAAGCTGTTTCTTGCCTTTCTTGATCAATCGCTTGGTGACATCCATCCGAGCCTTCCAATTCCCTGCGCCGTCGCGGTCGAGTGGCGTGGTCACGATCAGGGAGGCTGCGGCGCGGCGGGCACTTCTGCGCACAGGCGTCATCTTGCCGATGCCCACGTGCCCCATCGTGTTGGATGAGGGTCATGTCTGCACCGGTTCGGCCCACCGCGTCGCCTGAGGAAGGACGCGCCGGCGTGAGCGTGCCGACTTTCGTCGAGCGAGAGCAGGAGCTCGAGACCCTGCTCGCGGCCATGCATGGGCGGGATGACCGCTCTGTGTTCTTCGTCGATGGCCCGCTCGGGGCCGGCAAGTCCGCCCTTGTGCGCCGGGCGGTCGGCGTGCTGCGCCGCCAGGCCGAGGATGACCGAACACAGCCACGCGACGTCCGCTGGATCAGCGCGGGACATCCGCGATCCTGCGAACGGCACGGACGGGCGGACTTCGGGGTGCTGAGTCCGGGGGCCGTTCTCGTGGTGGACGACGTGCAGTGGGCCGATGACGATCTTCTCGACACCATCGAGCGCCTTTTGATCGCAGCGACCCCGAGCCCGCTCACGGTCATCCTCGTCCATCGCCCGACCGGTGTTCCGTTGCGGCTGCTCGAGGCGGCACGTCGGTCGGGTGCGCGTCTGGACCGACTCGCCCTGCGGCCCCTGTCCGGTGAAGGCATCGAGTCGCTTCTCGTCGATGTATCGGCGGAGGGTCGTCGCATGATCGCGGCGCACGCCGACGGCAACCCCTTGTTCGCAACGCTGCTGACTCAGGTGTGGCGCAGCGCCCCAGAGGCCAACGCCTTTCGATCTTCTCTCAAGGGCGTTCGGCTCGGCGAGCTGCCCTCAGCCCACGGAGCGCTACGCACCGACATCGAGCGGCTTACGCCGACGCAGCGGATCGTGCTTGGCGCCGTTGCGATGAGCGGGTCGTCTCGTGTTCCAACCGTGCAACGACTCGTCGGACTCGATGCGCAGGTCGTGCGGGCGGCCGAGGCCGAACTGAGGGGCATGGCGATCCTGTCGACACGCAACGACGGCGAAGTGGTCATCGCTCATCCGATTCTTCGGGCCGCGGTGTATCGCAACCTGACGCTCGGCGAACGTCGCCGTATGCACCGCATCCTGATGGAGGATCCGCTCGGCACCGACCCGTTTGCACGCGCGGAGCACTTGTCGATGATCGGCGACGAGCTCTCCGCCGCGGAGGTGGTGGAACTGCGCGAACTCGCGCACGAGCGGCTCATCGACGACCCCGAAGACGCCGTCCGCTGGACGGGGGCGACCCTGCACGTCGTGGACGAACGGCGAGATCTCATCCGGGTGCGTGCGCTCGCCGCAGTCGGTCGCCCCGAAGCGGCGATGCGCGCCCTCGGGTCCTCCCGTGACGATGATGGTCCCGCGCGGCGCCGGGAACGGCTGCGCCTCACTCAGCGACCCGAAGGTGACGTCGACCGCGGGCGGGAATACCTCTGCGTACGGACGGAGTGCGCCGACGCCCTGCTCGCCCGTGACGACTGGTCGGATGCCGCACGCGTCCTTCAGCTGGGGGCAGATGCGAGAGACCGGATTGCGGAGTTGGCGCTGCGCGCGCTCGAAACCACCGAGTTCGCCCATACTGCCGATGCGGTGAAGGCTCTCGCCCGCGCGACGACGGCGCTCGCATCGTGTGACGATCCCGATCTGCTACCCGCGCTGGTGTGGGCGGGAGCCGCAGCCGTGCAGCTTGAGCGATGGGGCGACGCGAACGATCTCTTGGAGAGGGGGGCGCTCGCCGCGCGAGCCGACGGAGATCTCAAGCGTTACGCGATCCTGCAAGCGCTGCTGTCGTACGTGCACGCGGTTCGTGGTGCGGGCGAGTCCGCTTACCGGATGGCGCGGACCGCGCATGAGATCGCCTCCACCGCTCGCGACACCGACACGCTGCGCCTGACTGCCGTCGCGTGTGTGCTCGCGGACGACGTGCGCGGGGGAGCACGGTCGGCGGAGCCGTCACTCGTGCTCCATGCTCCCGCGCCCATGACGGGCTGGATCGCCCGGCTGTCCGCCCCGACGGCGATCTCGCTCGGCGCGCGACGGGGCCGGCCCGCCGCCGACGCGCCCAGTCCTGCGTGGCGAGGAGTGGGGCTGGCGCTTCGCTACTCCGCAACGGCCGAAGCGCGCGCGGCCGAAGGCGACGCGGAAGCTGCGACGCGACTCCTCGACGCAGCATTTTCCGCGCACGAGCGCACGGGCGGGTCCATCGCATCAGGGTGGCTCGGCCTGTCAGCCGCGCGTACCCACCTGATGCTCGGCGACTTCGCACGCGCCGCTGAACGAATGCGACGCGCGCGACACGACTTCGAAGCCGCCGGGATGCCGGGAGCCCGCGTCATCGCCGAGCGAGCCGAGCGAGTCATTTCGGATCGCGCGGCGGCCAGTGCGCTCACAGTGCTCACCAGCCGAGAGACGCAGGTCGCGCGGCTCGTGGCCGATGGGCGGGCCAACAAAGAGATCGCGGCGGTGCTCGGCATCAGCGTGCGAACAGTCGAGGAGCACGTCGCGCGTATCCGCGCGAAGCTCGGCGCCCCCTCCCGAGCCGCCATCGGTGGTGTGCTCAGCCGGCTGGATCCGCGCAACGCCCTCCGGGCGCGGTGAGTCGTGCGTGCCTGTCGAGGCGCCACGCGGCAGGGAGCGGGCCACCCCGGAAACCACGGGTGCAACGCCCGAGTCCGACTTCCTAGTGTCGAGGAGAGATAGTGCGCGCAGCCGGCTCGCGCTGGGGATCATAGGAGGAATCATGTCTGTTTCGCTTCGCCGACTGGCCATCAAGACGGCGGCAGCCGTCGGGCTCGCTGGTGCTTTGACCTTGGGGGGCGCGACGATGGCATCCGCTTCCGAGGGTGAGCTCATCGTCGTCGACACGGGCACGCAATGCGTCGTCTTCTGGCAGACCGCCGATGGCGCCATCACCCACTGGTGGAACACCGACAACACCTGGATCGCTCTGTGACGTCACACCCGTAGTCGCGCGAGAAGCTCGTCGATGGCGGTTCCGACGTTCGTCTCCACGTCGCCGTTCGCCGTGGAACCCTCGCACGACCCGACCGCCCTGTTCGTCGTGTCGGCCCTGTCGCTCGCGGCGACATCGCCGTCGCGGCCTACCAGGTGTACACGGAGAAGGACCGACTGGTCACGGTCTGACCGCTGAGCCCGGCGCTCCGGGCGAGCAGCGGACACCACGCGCCGTGGTCGAGCCTGAACGGCTCGGCCACGGCGTTTCCGCATCTGCGGGGTGTGGACAACTTCCGCGAGCCGTCGGGGGGTTTGCGAGGATGCCCGCGTGAGCCTGGCTTACGCTTCCCCCGTTCCCGCGGCCGCCGCGGTGGCCGAGCGTGTGCGTGAGCGGCTCCGCGCCGAGCAGGCCGATCCCACGCGCGACCCGGAGCTGGCGGCCCGCATCACCGCGGACGAGGTGCGACGGCACAACGACTACGCCCTGGCCCGGGGCCTCGAGCCCGTGGACGACGAAGCGGGGTGCGTGCGCGACGTGCTCGCGCAGCTGTCCGGGTTCGGCCCGCTGCAGCCCTACCTGGACGATCCGACGATCGAGGAGGTGTGGCTGAACGCGCCCGACCGGGTGTTCATCGCGCGCGGCGGATGCGCCGAACGGGTCCCGCTGACCCTCACCGACGCGATCGTCCGGGATCTCGTCGAACGGATGCTGCACACCACCGGGCGGCGGGTCGACCTCAGTCAGCCGTTCGTGGACGCGTCGCTTCCCGACGGATCACGCCTGCACGTGGCGATCCCCGACATCACCCGCCGGCACTGGGCCGTGAACATCCGCAAGTTCTCGCCCGCCTACCGCGACCTCGCCCACCTCGTCACCGCCGGATCGCTCAGCCGGGCCACCGCCGAGATGCTGGCCGAGGCGATGCGCGCGGGGCGCAGCATCCTCGTCTCCGGCGCCACGCACGCGGGGAAGACCACACTTCTGGGCGCACTCGTCGCCGCAGCCGCTCCCGCCCAGCGCATCGTCACGGTGGAGGAGACCTTCGAACTCGGGGTCGAGGCCCCGGATCTCGTGGCGATGCAGGGTCGGCAGCCGAGTCTGGAAGGCACGGGCGAAGTGACCCTACGGCGCCTGGTGAAGGAGGCGCTGCGGATGCGGCCCGACCGGCTGGTGGTGGGCGAGGTGCGGGATGCCGAGGCGCTGGACCTCGTACTCGCGCTGAACACCGGCGTCCCGTGCGCCGCGACGATCCACGCCAACTCCGCTCCGGAGGCGCTCGTGAAGCTCGCCGCGCTGCCGCTGCTGGCGGGGCGGAACATCGATGCGACGTTCGTGACGGCAGCCGTCGCGCGCTCGGTCGACCTCGTCGTGCACTGCGAACGCGACGCGACCGGCATGCGGCGGGTCGCGGAGATCGTGGAGCCCACCGGGCGGATCCTCGGCGATGCGCCGGAGGTGCGCCGCGTCGTTCCGGGGAGCAGGCGATGACCCTCCTGCTGGGCGCGCTGCTCGCCGGGGGAGTCCTGCTGATGGCCTCCCCGTGGCTGTGGCCGCCCGCGCGGCACCCGACGGAGAAGCCCGTCTCGGCGGGAGCGGTGTCGCGACTCCTCGAATCCGCCGGCTTCGGCGGCGTCCGGCCGCGCGTCGTGCTGATCCTGGCGGCCGCGTGCGCGCTCATCGCCGCAGCGGCCGCGTGGCTGGTCACCTCGGTGCCCGCCTTCGCCGCCGTGGTGGCCGCTGCCGGCGCTGCGGCGCCGTTCGTGTGGCTGCGCGCGCGGCGGGTGCGCCTGCTCCGGTCGCGGCGCACCCTGTGGCCCGATGTGTGCGATCTGCTCATCGCGTCGGTGCGCGCGGGGATGTCGCTGCCCGACGCGGTCTCCAGCCTCGCCACGGCCGGACCGCCGCCGCTGCGCTCAGCGTTCGCGGCGTTCGCGGTGGACGTGCACGCCTCGGGCCACTTCGACTCCAGCATCCGGCGTCTGAAGACGGCCCTCGCCGACCCGGTCGCCGACCGCATCATCGAGACCCTGCGGATGGCGCGGCAGGTCGGCGGCACCGAGCTGCCTACGGTGCTGCGGGCGCTGGCGACCTCGGTGCGGGCCGACGCGCTGCTGCGGGGAGAGGTCGAGGCGCGCCAATCGTGGATCCGGGGTGCTGCCGTGCTCGGGGTGGTCGCGCCGTGGGTGATCCTCGTCCTCCTGGCGCTGCGGCCCGAGGGCGCCGAGGCGTACGCGAGCCCCGAGGGCGTCGGCCTCATCCTCGCCGGCGGCCTCGTCTCGGTGGTCGCGTTCCGGCTGATGCTGCGGATCGGGCGCCTTCCCGAGCCCCGGAGGTGGTTCGGATGAGCCCGGGCCTGCTCACCGAACCGGCGCTCGCGGTCATCCTGGGCACGACGCTCGGCGTCGGCGTGTGCCTCCTGGTCTCGCTTGCGCCGCGGGTCAGCGCACCCAGTCTTGTCCGGCGGGTGGCCCCGTACCTCCGGGATGTGACCGACCCGCTCGGACTCGGGCCGGCGCTCTCGCCCGTGCCGACGCTCCGTGAGGCCGTCCGGAGCACCTTCGCGCGTGTGGCGGGGGCGGTCGGCGGCTCGGAGTCGCTCGACCGGCGACTGAGCCAGGCGGGATGGCGGCTGGATGCGGCGGCCTTCCGGGCCCGTCAGCTCGCGTGGGCGCTCGCCGGACTCGCGGCGGGAGGACTTCTCATCGTCGCCGCAGCTCTCGCCGGTCGCTTCACGCCGCCGGCCGTGATCGTGGCGCCCGTGCTCGCCGGCACCGCGGTCGTGCTGTGCGATGCGCGCCTCACCTGGGCGGCGCGCGGCCGCACGCGGCGGATCGAGGAGGAGCTGCCCACGGTGCTCGACTTCCTCGCGCTGTGCCTCTCGGCGGGGGAGGGGATCCTCGACTCGCTGCGGCGTGTGGGCGAGATCGGGTCGGGCGAGCTCACCGGAGAGATCCGTCGCGCCCTGCTGGCCGTGGGTACGGGCGAACCCCTTCCCGACGCGCTCACCGCGCTGGGCCGACGGCTGGAGGTGCCGGCGCTGTCCCGGGCACTCGATCAGGTGGTGGCCGCCCTCGAGCGGGGCGCACCGCTCGCGCATGTGCTGCAGGCGCAGGCCACCGACGCGCGGGAAGGCGCCAAGCGCGCGCTGATCGAGCAGGCGGGACGGAAGGAGATTTTGATGCTCATCCCGCTGGTTTTTCTGATCCTGCCCCTGAGCGTGCTCTACGCCGTCTTTCCGGGGATCTTTCTGCTTCGACTGGGAATCGGCTGACGCCGGAAAGGAGGGTCCGCATGCAACGGATCCATCGCGGGATGCAGCGTCTGCGCACGGCGTGGGGCGACGCGGTATCGGATGAACGCGGCGACGTGCCGGGCTGGGTGCTCATCACGCTCATGACCGCGGGGCTGGTCGTGGTGATCTGGGCGCTGGCGGGGCCGGCGCTCGCGCAGCTGTTCGAGCAGGCCATCTCGCGCGTGTCGGGACTGTAGGCCGCTCATGCGCGGCGCGTCGGTCGGCCACCGGGTTCGGGCAGCCCTGGCCGACGACGCCGGCTCCTCCCCGGTCGAGTTCGTGCTGGTCGGCGCGCTCCTGACCCTGCTGACGCTCGCGGTGATCCAGTTGGCGCTCGGAGTGTATGTGCGCAATGTCGCGCACGACGCGGCCGTCGAAGGCGCGTTCCACGCCGCGCTCGCCGACACGACCCTGGCCCAGGGGGCCGAGCGCACGCGGGAGCTCGTGACGCGTGCCGTCGGTGAGGCCTACGCCGGCGACATCACGGTGGCGGAGTCGGCGGATGCGGGTTCTCCGGCGGTGCGGGTGACCGTGCGCACCACGCTGCCCCTTCTCGGACTGCTGGGCGTCGCCCGGGCGCTGGAGGTGACCGGCCATGCGCCGCTGGAATCCCTGGACTGAGATCAGGACGCGCACCACCGATGACACCGGATCGGCTGCCGTGGAGTTCATCTTCGTCGGACTCCTGCTGCTCGTGCCCGTGGTGTACCTCGTGATCGCGCTCGGGATGATCCAGTCTCAGAGCCTGGGGGCAGAATCCGGCGCGCGCCACATCGCGCGGGCGGTGGCGACGGCCGAGGGTGCGGATGCGGCCGACGCGCGGGCCTCCGGCATCCTGGCGACGATCGTGGCCGAGTACGGCCTGGACGCCGATCGGGTGGAGGTGGAGGTGTCGTGCCGTGATGCGGGCGCGGCATGCCCCGAGGCCGGCGCGACGGTCGTCGTCACGGTGCGCACCGAGGTGCAGCTGCCGCTCGTGCCACCGGTGCTGGGACTCGACCGCTTGGCCCGCATCCCGGTCGAGGCATCGTCGGCACAGAAGGTGTCGCGGTTCTGGAGCGACGGATGAGGCCGGCCCGCCCCCTCGCCGACGACCGGGGGAGCGTCCTGATCCTCACGATCGGCTACGCCGTGCTCGCCCTCGTGCTGGTGCTCGTGTGCGTGAACGCCACGTCGCTGTACCTCGCGCAGAAGCGCCTGGATGCGCTCGCCGATGCCACCGCGCTCGCCGCGGCCGACGGTTTCACCCTCGTCGTGGAGTCCGGCGAGCCGCGCACCGCGCTCACGGACGACCACGTCCGCACGGCGGCGCAGGAGATGGTGGACGCGGTGGGGGAGGAGGCCGTCCTCATGTCGGCGACGGCGGCGGACGGGCTGTCGGCCCGCGTGACGGTGGCGGGGACGTGGCATCCGCCGGTCATCACGATGTTCGTCCCCGACGGCGTCGCGCTGTCGGCGACGGCGACGAGCCGCAACGCGCTGCGCTGATCACGGTCAGGGGGTGCGCGGGACGTACCGGGGCACCCACCGCACGAACCCCGCCGCCCCGAGCAGCCCGATCACGCCGACGAGCGCGATCCCGACCGGCAGCGACACGGCTGCGGTCACGGCCGAGACCAGGAGCGGGGCCGCCGCGCCGCCCGCGTCGGTCAGGGTGCGCCACGATCCGAGGAACGGCGCCGGATCGGCGGGTGGGGCAGCGTCGGCGCCGAGGGTGAGGAGCAGTCCGCTGGACAGGCCGTTGCCCACGCCCAGGACGGCGGCGAACATCCCGAACCACAGGCCGGGGTCTGCGGTGTCGTGGGTGAGGGAGAGGGCGAGGAATCCGGCACCCATCAGCAGCATCGCCGGGAGGGCCGCCCACAGCCGGCCGAAGCGGTCCATCACCTGACCGCTGGCGTAGAACAGGGCGAAGTCGATGGCACCCGAGACCCCGACCACGAGGGCGATGGTCTGCGCGTCCAGGCCGATCGAGACGCCCCACAGGGGCAGCACCACCTGCCGTGCGGAACGGACGGCCGACAGGGATGCCGCGGCCAGTCCCAGCCGCCCGAGCACTCCCCGGAACCGCCACATGGTGCGGAAGACGCCCGCACGCTCGACGACGGGGATCGAACCGGTGACCGCCTCGCCGCTGTCTTCGGCCGCGGCATCCCGGGCGCTGGCCCGCGCCGAGCGTTCCTCGGCGACGAGCGCCTCCTCGGGGTCGCGGCCGAAGAGGACGAGCAGGACGGCGCCGAGCAGCGTGATGCCGAAGAACCAGATCGCCACGTGCTCGTCGGCGAAGATCGCCAGCAGCGCCGCCGAGACGAACGGGCCGAGGAACATCCCCAGACGGAACGTCCCGCCCAGCAGGGACAGGGCCCGCGCGCGGAAGACCAGCGGAACGCGCGTGGTCATGAACGAGTGCCGCGCGAGCCCGAACGCGGCGGCGCAGAACCCGATGAGGAACACCGACGTGGCGAACAGCGCCAGGTTGGGGGCGAGGGCGAGGGCCACGATCGCGCCCAGGGCGAGGAAGCCGGCGCCGGCCATCGCCGGGCGCTCGCCGTAGCGGGCGACGACCCAGCCGGCGGGGATGTTGCCGCACAACTGGCCGACCACCAGGGCGGAGGCCACGAGTGCTGCGACGGCGACGTCGGCGCCCAGGCTCTTCGCGACGACGGGGATGAGCGGCAGCACCGCGCCCTCACCGAGCGCGAACAAGAGCGTCGGCCCGTAGATCATCGGGGCGAAGCGCCCGAGCACGTGCCGCGGCGAATCCGTCATCGTTTCCACCCTAGCCAGGCCCTGGGAACCGGGCGTCCGTATGCATGCCTGGCCGCATGCCCTGCCACGGGGCTCAGTCCCCTGCGCGTTCGGCAGGCGGGCTCCGAGAGCCACCGCGTCAGGCGGTCAGGCCCCATGCGAGGGGATCGAACCGACGTCGACCGCCGAGTCGCGGCGTCCGAGTCGGGTCGACGTGCGGGGGAGGGATGAACCAGACCGAGCCTGCGCTGGGTGGCGCTCCCGGTGGGGTGTCGATGCGGATCTCCCACCCGTCGGCGTGCACGCGATGGTGGCAGGACGTGCACAGCAGGATCGCGTTATCGAGGTCGGTCGGCCCGGAATCCCGCTCCCACCACCGGATGTGGTGCGCCTCGGTGAAGGCAGGAGGCAGATGGCACGACGAGCACCCGCCATCGCGCTCGACGAGGATGAGCCGCTGTGCGGACGTGAAGTGCCGCTTGGCCCGGCCCCAGTCCAAGACTTCGCTGTCGGTGCCGAGCACGCAGGGGATGATGTCGGCAGCAGCGGCCATACGCCGTGCGCTTCCGGCGTCGATGGGCGCCTCCATCCCGTCGATGGTGGCGACCCCTGCGCCGCCTCGCACATCGTCGAGCGTCATCCGCACCACCACGGTCACGGCCGAGGACGGGAGTGCGTCACGATCACAGCCGATGGCGTGACGGCAGATCGCCGCCAGCGCATCGGCACGCATCTGTGTGAGCGAGCGCGATTCTTCGACGGCTGCGCCCTTGCGACGCCAGGACGCGCCGGCATCCGAGTCGCCCGCTGCGTCGACAGGGTCCGCCACGTCATGGTCGCCGTTCCCGGTCGTCGGTGGCGCCGCGTTGTGACCGCGCGATGTCCGGAGCTGGTGGGTGACGATGGCCTCGATCGCGGCCACGACGGGTGCGGCCGACTCCGGGTCGAGCCGTGCCGTGAGGACCGTCATTCCGGCGGCGTCCTGCGCGATCTTCAGTGACCGCTCGCCGTGCTGCTCGGTGACCCGCGGTTCGAGGCCGTCGGGATCGAGATGCGCTTCCGCGCGGCGCAGCACGGCAAGAAGCTCGTCGTAGGTGAGGAGTGGAGCCTTTCGCGCGAGGGTCTCCTCGGCATGGTCGCGGATGGCCTCGTCGACGCGCAGCGACACCCGATCGAGCATGGTCGTGATCGCGCCGGCCGCGGTCACGCTGATGCTGCCGGCGTCGATCGCGGCGGCGATGTGCGGATGCTTCGCCGGGAGGATCTCGCCCGACAGCGACATGCGCGGAGCGGTCGCCTGACCCACCTGGATGAGCCGCACCGCGTCTGCGGTGTGGCCGCCGGTCGCCTCCGCGATCAGCTTCGCGGGCGTCCGGAATCCGTTCTTGCGTGCCAATCCCTCCGTCCCCAGCTCCGGACGTGACCGCGCAGCCACCTCCGCGGCGACGCGTGCGTGCAGCCCATCGACGCGGCGGCGAAGGTCGGCGACACGTTCGTTGATGAGCTTGACCGTCGCATCCGGGAGCGCGCTGGTGTCGGGCGCGTCTCCCCACGCCGCATCCAGTGCCGAGAGGGCCTCGGCGATGGCGGCGGTGGGGCTGGGCATGCCTCGATTCTCGCAGGACCTTCGGACATTTGTTCGAACGATTTCGTATCTGTGGATAACCGCGGCGGTCGCCGGCAGGGCGGCGCAGGACCGTCCGCGCGGGCGGCACCACGGCGGCGGTAGGCTGAACTGCCATGCTCGAATTCGATCTCTCCGCCGACATCCAGGCCCTGCGCTCCACGTTCGGCGACATCAAGGCCGTTGTGGACGTCGAGGCGCTCACCGCCGAGATCGCCCGCCTGAGCGAGGAGGCCGGCGCCCCCGACCTGTGGGACGACGTCGACAAGGCGCAGAAGGTGACCAGCGCCCTCAGCCACCGTCAGACCGAGCTGCGTCGCATCACCGAAATCGAGCAGCGCCTCGATGACCTCGACGTGCTCGTGGAGCTCGCCAACGAGATGGACGACGAAGACACCGCCGAGGAGGCGCGTCGTGAACTCGCCGAGCTCGAGGACGTCATCGGCCAGCTCGAAGTGCAGACGCTTCTGGACGGCGAGTACGACGACCGCGCCGCCGTCGTCACGATCCGCTCCGGTGCCGGCGGCGACGACGCCACCGACTTCGCCGAGATGCTGATGCGCATGTACCTGCGCTGGGCCGAGCGGCACAAGTACCCCGTGAAGGTCATGGACACCTCTTTCGCCGAGGGTGCAGGGATCAAATCCGCCACGTTCGAGATCGACGCGCCGTACGCGTACGGCACGCTGTCGGTCGAGGCCGGCACGCACCGTCTCGCCCGCATCAGCCCGTTCGGCTCTGCGGACAAGCGGCAGACGAGCTTCGCCGCCGTCGAAGTCATCCCCGTCATGGAGGAGGCCGTCGAGGTGGAGATCCCCGAGGGCGACCTCCGCGTCGACGTGTTCCGCTCATCGGGCCCCGGTGGCCAGTCGGTCAACACCACCGACTCCGCCGTGCGCCTCACGCACCTCCCCACCGGCATCGTCGTGTCGATGCAGAACGAGAAGTCGCAGATCCAGAACCGTGCGGCCGCCATGCGCGTGCTGCAGACACGCCTGCTCCTGCTCAAGCGTGAGGAGGAAGCGGCGAAGAAGAAGGAACTCGCCGGCACCATCACGGCGAGCTGGGGCGACCAGATGCGCTCGTACTTCCTCTACGGCCAGCAGCTCGTGAAAGACCTCCGCACCGGCTACGAGGTGGGAAACCCCGCTTCCGTGTTCGATGGAGATCTCGACGGCCTCATCGCCGCCGGCATCCGCTGGCGCAAGCGCAAAGACGACGACTGAGCTCGATTCCACCCGCGGCGACGCGATCGTGACCGGGCGGCGCGTCACGCCGGGTCGCACGAGACGCGCGCTTAGGCTCGATGCGCCATGATCCGGTTCGAAAACGTCAGCAAGAGGTATCGCGGCACCTCCAAACCCGCCCTTGATGCGGTGGACTTCGAGGTGCAGCGCGGGGAGTTCGTCTTCCTCGTCGGCGCCTCCGGCTCCGGTAAGTCGTCGTGCCTGCGGCTCATCCTCCGTGAAGAGGTTCCCAGCAGCGGACGCGTCGTCGTGCTCGGCCGCGACCTGCGGACCCTGTCCAACCGCAAGGTGCCCTACTTCCGCCGTCACGTGGGCGCGGTGTTCCAGGACTTCCGCCTGCTGCCGACCAAGACGGTGTTCCAGAACGTCGCCTTCACGCTCCAGGTGACGGGGGCTTCCCGCGGGTTCATCCAGCAGGCCGTGCCCGAGGTCCTCAACCTCGTGGGCCTCAGCGGCAAGGAGAAGCGCCTGCCGCACGAGCTCTCCGGCGGCGAGCAGCAGCGCGTCGCGATCGCGCGGGCGCTCGTGAACCGCCCGCAGGTGCTGCTGGCGGATGAGCCCACCGGAAACCTCGACCCGGGCACCTCCATCGACATCATGCGGCTGCTGGCCCGCATCAACGCCGGCGGCACCACCGTCGTGATGGCCACGCACGAGGCCGCCTTCGTCGACCAGATGCAGCGCCGCGTCATCGAACTGCAGAACGGGCAGATGATGCGCGACGAACGCCACGGCGGATACGGCGACACGTCGGGCCTGCCGCGCCTGACCCCCGAGGTCGAGAAGGGGGCCGCCGCGGTGGCCGCCCTCACCGCGGTGCTCGAGGTGCAGCGCGAGGTGGCACAAGTGGCCCCCGCCGCGGGTGCCGCGCTGGATGCTGCCGCCGACGAGCTCGCCCCCGCCGTCGCCGACGCTCTCGGCCCCGTCGCCGCCCCGGAGGGCCCCGTCACGCACGAGACGTCGTACGACTTCGGGCGCACGGAAGAGCCCGCCTCCGTGTGGCCGCCGGCACCCGAGGCGTCGCGCGCCGGTCAGCAGACCCGCGCCGCGGAGAGTGCCGCAGACGCACCGCGAGAGGGCGCCGCCGTGGCTGCCGCATCCGCCCCGGTGGTGACCGACCAGGCACCCGCGCACGCCGGAGAAGCCGTCTCGACGCACACGCGCCCCGTCGCCGTCGACTTGCCGCAGGTTGACATCGACGAACTGGGCCTGGCCGACCGGCTTGGTTTGGATGACCGCAAGGATGAAGTGGGGCCCACCTCGTGAGATTCGGCCTCATCCTGTCGGAGGCCTTCTCGGGCCTGCGACGCAACGCGTCCATGGTGATCTCGGTCGTCCTGGTCACCTTCGTGTCGCTGACCTTCGTCGGCGCCGCGATCCTCATGCAGATGCAGATCGCGCAGATGCGCGACTTCTGGGTCGACCGCGCTCAGGTCGCCGTCCACATGTGCACCAGCGTGTCCGACTCCGACACGTGCGTGGAGGGGCTGGCCACCGAGGACCAGGTCACGCAGGTGCGTGCCGGGCTCGATGGTGACGCCCTCGCCCCGCTCATCCGGGACTACCGCTTCGTCACCAGCGAAGAGGCGTACGAAGACGCGCTGGAGCAGCTCGGCGAGGACTACGCCGACATCCTGACTCCCGACCAGATCAACGCCAGCTTCTTCATCAACCTCAAGGACCAGGGCCAGTCGGAGGTGATCGCCGAGGCCTTCGGCGGGATGGAAGGCGTCGAAGAGGTGCAGGACCAGATGCAGTACCTCGAACCACTCTTCGACGCCCTCACGATCGCGACGTATATCGCCGTCGGCATCGCGGCGCTGATGCTCATCGCGGCCGTGCTGCTGATCGGCACGACCATCCGGCTCTCGGCGTTCGCCCGGCGACGGGAGATCGGCATCATGCGGCTGGTGGGCGCATCCAACCGGTTCATCCAGACGCCGTTCATCCTCGAGGGCGTGCTGGCCGCTCTCATCGGGTCGGCTCTGGCGAGCACAGCGGTGTGGGCGATCGTGACCTTCGGCGTCGGCGAGTACCTGCGCGACCGGATCACGTTCGTGACGACGTGGGTCGGCCCGCAGGACGTGGCCCTCGTGGTGCCGGTGATCGTGCTGATCGGCGTCGTACTGGCGGCGCTGTCGGCGGGCTTCGCCATCCGCCGCTGGCTGCGCACCTAGCCGCGCGCGCGACCGCGGCGCAGCACGGTCGGTCGCGCGCCTTGTAGACTGAACGGCTGCGTGTGCCCGGATGCTGAGGGAGGTGGGACATGCCCCGCGAAAAAGGCGAGAAGGTGATCGCGACGAACCGTCGCGCCCGCCATGACTACGCCATCGAGAAGACCTATGAGGCTGGCCTCGTCCTCACCGGCACCGAGGTGAAATCGCTCCGGCAGGGCCGGGCCAACCTCACCGACGGCTACGCCTACATCGACGGCGGTCAGGCGTTCCTGGACGCCGTGCACATCCCCGAGTACTCCCAGGGCCACTGGACCAACCACGCCACCAAGCGCACCCGGAAGCTCCTGCTGCACAAGGACGAGATCATCAAGATCTCCCATGCGGTGTCGGCCGGCGGGTACACGCTCGTGCCGCTGCGGCTGTACTTCTCCGACGGTCGCGCGAAGGTCGAGATCGCGGTGGCCAAGGGCAAGCGGGAGTTCGAGAAGCGTCAGACGATCCGCGAACGCGAAGACAAGCGCGAGGCCGAGCGCGCGATGCGCTCGCGCAACCGCCTCGGCGACTGACCTCAGCGGGCGAGGAAGCGCGCCTCGACGGCCGCGCTGACCACGATGTCGGCCGGCTGGAGTGCGACCCCGGGACCGGAGGACTCCGCCGCCATCGCGCGCATCATCTGCGGACCGCGGTCGGGGTGCGGCAGCAACAGCCCCGCGTCGGCCATCTCCAGCGGCGACACCGACTCCAGACCCAGGGCGCCGGCGTAGGCGCGGGCACGCTCGACCGCGACCTGCACGGCCTCGGCGGCGACCTCGCGCTCGACCTCGGCGCGCGTGGCGGGGGAGAGCTCCCAGTGGACGTCGGTCACCTGGACCGCATCCGTCTCGGCCACTTCGCCGATCCACCACGACAGGGCGACGAAGTCGCGGAACGTCGCGGTGACCTCGATCGAGGCGTGGTGCACGGGCGGCAGCTGTCGGCCATCGGCGTTCCACGGGCGTTCGGACCACACCGACACGCGGCCGCTCGACCACTCCACGACCTCGCCGGAGCGCTGGTGGGCGACCAGGTCGTCGCGCAGCGGCTCGGCCAAGGCCGTGACCCGCTCGATCACCGGCCCCCGCTCGGGTCCGTCTGCCCGTACCGACAGCTGGATGACCGCATGCTCGGGTGTGACGCGTCGCTCCTGCTCACCCCGGACGGTGACGATGACCTCGCTCATGCCGCGAGCATACGGCCAACCCGGGAATGGCGAGGCCCGCGCATCCGTTGTAGTCTGTGAGGCCGGATGCTTCGGCTTCCGGACACACAACTCCACAGCGTGACAGTGGCCCCTCCACACGGAGGATCACGGGGATGATCGGTTTCGACATCGCCTGTGAATTCGCGAGAAGCGGGCCGAGGATACAGGGTTATCTCGTAAACGCTCCCTGTAAACCAATAAGTGCCGAAACCAAGCGCACTGAGTTCGCCCTCGCTGCCTAAGCGAGCCTGAACTCCGTCAGACCGTAGGTGTTCCCGCTACGGATTCTGGCGTCATCTAGGGGACTTGCTGAGCGGTGGCGTCTGGACGCCGCTCGGGACTCTTCCCAGGCTGGGCTCGTCGACTTAGGTGTCTGTGACAAAGGTCGGAGCCGAGCAGAACGTCTGCACAGACTGCGCCCGGAGAAGACGCGATATCTCAGCGATGGACGGGGGTTCGATTCCCCCCATCTCCACCAGCCGCTGTCACAGAGAAGGGCCAGAAACCCGCGGAATTACGCGGATTTCTGGCCCTTTTCGTGCGCTCCGGCGACGCCAGATTCGCCGTTTGCCCACAATTTGCCCACAGAATCGGGGCTTGCCCACAGCTCATACCTGAACGATCCGGATGACGTCGGCGGCGAGAGCGCCCTGATTGAGACGCGCGGCGACGTCGGCCAGGTCGTCCTCGAAGAGGTCGGCGTACGTGTCGAGCGTCATCGCCGCGGACTTGTGTCCGGGCATCCGCTGCACCGCCTCACGTTCGCGCCCGACGAGATCGCGAGGCTCGCGGCCGTGTCATCCAGTTCCGAAGACAGGACTCGCTGATCCCGAGATTACGGGCGGTCTGGCCGACGGGGTTTCCCTGGGCGACCAGATCCAGGGCTCGACGCCGGAACTCCGGCGGGTGGGCAGCAGGCATCTCACGGACTCCTCTCTGAGACGATCATCGCCTCAACTCAGGTGTCCGGAAAAGCGGGTGAGGCTCCGACTCCAACGATCAAGCCACCGGTTGAGCGCCCTACATGGAAGACAGATCCGCGGAGACGGCGGCACGATCGCGGGTGGTTTAGCGTCGCAGACTGTCCACCCGCCTGTACCGAAACGGCTCCAGTCAGATATGGCTGGTAAGTCTCCGCTGCGAGCTCCACTGACTGTGCGCACGCGTCGTCCTGACCCTGTTCGACGTCCGAGTCGCGGCTAGAGTCGCGAACGTGCAGTCCGCCGCCGGCCGTAGTCATGTCCGCCCCACATCCATGTTGACGAGATACGGCGGTGATATGTCGTGAGCGCATGGGCCAACGCCACGAGCCGGATGCACCCCGCGTTGTCGAATCAGCAGGCACTCGCTCTCATCCAGGAGGCGCAGTCAGCACAGAATCTCCTACGCGACGCGCTCGAGGCGATTCGCACAATCCGATTCCCGATCCTGCACACGGACGCCGTATTCACGCTTGGAAGCATCGGCGTCGAAAAAACAATGAAGCTTCTACTGGGGTGCGCCGAAGTGGAGCGGACGGGTCAGTGGCCCAGCAAGAGCACGCTCGTGGCTTGGGGACACGACATCGACGGACTCGCCGATCGATTAGTCGGGACAGCACACGACGGAGCTTCGGGCGCGACCGCGGCAGGCTACGCGAGAACTCTTCTCTCGCGCATCGAGTCGAGCGCAACCCTACCTCTGCTCTTCGCTACGCTGTCGCGGTACGGCAGATCGGGCCGCTTCCACTACCTCGACATATTGGCGACAGATCGCCCGGGCGCGTTCGACTCGCCACTCGATCACTGGAGGCGGCTCGAGACCCACATCGGGCAGACCGAGGCGAGCCTGCGAGGGCCGATTCCCGGAGATGAAGATGAACTAGAGGCTCTGTTGGCGAGGTTGAATGACACCATCGCAGTGGAGTTGGAGGTCTGGTGGTTCGCGGTGCACCGGCTTGGCGTGCAGGGCTGTTTTGGGGAACTGGGCCGCAATGTCGGTTGGGCGCTTTGGGACCCTGCGCGCAGTGCTCCGATCTAGGCTCTTTCCGGGCGCTGAGCCCGCGGACGACACTCCGAGCGCTCCGCTTGCTGGTCGGTCAGCCAGCGTGCGGATCGTGGGCCGCCGCTTTCCTCGAGCCGAGCGAATCCAGCGAAATTGCACAGAGACTCGCGTCCGGCACGCTGACGGGTGGCTCACCGTGCTGGAGCACGCCCGACTCCGGCGGCTGCCAGCATCCCGGCCGATACGAAGGTCGCGATGCCGATGCCGAGCTGCAGCACCGTCGCGATGAGCAGCAAGCCGACACCGCACCACAATGCGACGAATGACCACCGGCGCATCATCAGGGGACGGGCCGCTCCGACTATCAGGCTCACGGTGCACAGGATGATGCTGGGCAGCACCGTCGAGGCCCAGAGGCCCAATCCTGTCTCGCCAGCGGGTCGGGGGCCGGAGTAGAGGGTTGCGGCGTAGTAGGTCCACCAGCCGATCCACCCGATCGGAATCGCAGCCAGAACCAGGAACACGACGGAGCGACCGCGCGACGGCGCCGCAGTCGCAACGAGGAGCCCGGCAACGATGATCAGAGCCGACATCCCGCCGAGCACGACTGCCACACCGAGGTAGCCGATACCGTCGGCGCACACCCATGTGCCGTCCGGGCCCCATTCACCACCGATGCCCCACGAACAGTTGAAGTGGAGCGTGTCGCGCACGAGGCCGAGCGCCGACCATCCGAAAGCTAGTGCTAGGACTCCGCCAATCACGATGGCGAGCGCCGCTTCCGGGCCGCGCTTGCTCCGGACCTCAGCCGCGTTCGGGCGTGCGTCATCCATGGAATTGGCCCTCACCTTCCCGACGTTATCGCCCGCCCGGGCTCTGTGTCGCGTAGCTCCCGATGGTGGTTGAACGTGCCGCCCCTGGAGCGGACTGTCGTGTCGTTGGGAGGTCAGGCCGTCGGTGTGCCGGCTCCCAGGCGAGGCCGTTCTGGTGGCGTCCTCGTTGAGCAGGTGTCGAATGGGCTCCGCATCCTCGGCGGCGCATGACAAGGCAATGAGGCTCATCGTCGACATATCGATGATGCATCCTCGTTTCGCGTAGGCCTCCGCGATCCGGCGCCAGGCGGACGGATCAGCGTCGCTGCCCAACCAGATTCGGAACGTGGCCTGCCCGCCGACGCTTGTCACGTGGCTGATAACGAGCGGCCCCTCGGCCGACGCCACGCACTCGACGGCGTCGCCGTAATTCAGACCGTACGCGTATACCGGGACTGAACGGAGCTGGACCGCATCCCCACGTTCGATTGGGATTGCGATGAGCGCTTCCCAGATCTCGGCCTCGTCCTCAATCCACCCCGTCCATACTTCGACTTCGGCCGCGCTCGACGACTGGACAGGCACCAACCCGGCGCCACCCCAGCGCGCCGGTCGGCTGGGGTGACGAAGATGTCGATCCACTCGCCAACCGTATCCAGTAGCCGCAGCGTCCGGCGCACTAACTCAACTCCAGGCACGCCCGTAGTCGGTCGGTCTCCGGGCGTCGCACGAGAGTCGTAGCTGGCGCTCACCTCCGAGCGCGCGGAGGGGCTCCCCGAGACGTCAGCGGAACGAGTCGAGGGCGCGCTGGTAGCCGTCGCTGTCGTTGCGAGTGGCGTCAGTTATCAGCAGCGCGTTGGGGGTGATCTTGTGTGAGTACTCGCCTTCGCAGGGGATGGGCACGATCTTGGTCAGCCCGGCATGCCATGCCCGGATGAGTGCATCGAGGTCCCTGTGTTCCGGCGAGTGGGACATCCTCTGCCGCATCGACGAGAGGTGAGCATCCATGCCGCGGCGAGACCAGTCCTGGTAGGAGTTGTCGTCGAATAAGGCGTCGCCGAACTCGTCCCGCCACGATGGGCCGACCATCTCGTGAAGGATCTGCTTGCGCTCGGTCGATGCGTCCGCGGTCTGCTGTAGCCGTTCAAACTGTCGGGGATTTTGGCCACGGCCGGCGTGCTCCGCGGCAGCGTGCCACATGCGTGGCCACGCGCGCTCCCACCACACCCGTTCCGCTGCGGACGCACCCCCTCCACTCGCGCCCGCGGGGGTATCGACGAGCAGAGGCGGCAGGTCCGTGCCGTGCAGGTGCAGGTCGTGGGCCTCGCGGATCCACAGCAGCTCCAGCAGCGCGGTGGGTCGGTCGTCCACGGTGATCCCCATGTCGCGTGGCCACGGGCTACCGGGGATCGGTCTGCTCGATCGCATCAACGCTCCTGTCCAGTCACCGCAATCATGCCCACACCTCCGGCCTGCACGCATCCGGTCGCTCAGCGCGCACGGCGGTGCCGTCGCATCGTCACGCCGTTCCGACCTGGGTACGCTAATTTGCGTGCGCGCGAAAGTGTACGTTTGGTCGCTATTGCTTGTCGGCCTCGCGTTGGTCGCCTGGGGCAGCGCGGTACTGTCGTCGATTGGCGGCGTCGCGATCCTCACTCTGGGAGCCGCGGCCTTTGCTGCCGGACTCGTGCTGGTGGGTCTTCGGCTGGTCGGCCAACCGAAGTAGGGATCGATCAGGGGCGCTGGTTGCTGCCCGCGAGCCGGTCGTCAAACGGACGCTCCCTGCACGCTGTGAAGCCGCGTGGCGTGGTTCCTCGATGGGGAGCCGGGGCGATTCAACGCCCGGGGAGGCGAAGCCTCACTCTGAGGGATGGGCCCCGGCTTGTTCGTGCGCGAGGCGGCGATGCCGCTCTCGAGCGAAATCCTGTGCGCGAGGGCCCGCGCCGAGCGCGCGCTGCGATACCGCGAGCACGATGCGAGTGGCCGTCACGACGGGCAGGACAGTGCGACGCACCCCGAGCAATTGTCGGTACGGCCGCGGCAGGCTCGCGACAGCGGCGGCGAACAGCACGCGATAGGCGAGTCGCATCGAGCCGGTGAAGGGCACGTCACGCAAGAACCGCACGACCTCGTCCACGCGCTCGTCGCGGCGGAGCTCTCCACGGTCGAGGAACCCCCGCAGCCTCTCCCTCAGGTCGGCCTCGGTCTCGGGCGGATTCTCCACATGCATGAGGCGCCCAGCGGTCGCCCACTCGCGCACGTATCCGTCGGCTCCTCCAGGGATCGGACCGCCCCACCGCTCGTGCGCGCCCAGAAACGCGTCTGCGAAGGCGAGGTGCACCCATTCCACGAGACGGGCGTCCGACGCCGAGTAGGCGTGAGCCCCGGCATCCGTCGTGTAGGTTCCCGCTACGCGCTCGTGCAGCCGGCCGACGCGCGCCGTCTCCTGCTTCGCCTGCGTCGTCGAGCCGTACGTGACGCAGATGATCCACCGCACGGTGCCCGTCAGTCGGCCTAGTGGATCCTCTCGGTAGCGCGAGAAGTCGTGAACGCCGGCCATCGCGCCGGGGTGGAGGGCTTGGATGAGCAGCGCCCGGATGCCGGCGACGAAGGTCGCGGTGCCGGCGTGGACCGTCCAGACCGCGCCCCCGTCGGGAAAGTACCCGTCGTCGTCGCCCTCGGCGAGCTCACGCACCCACCGGGGCGTGCCGTCCGGATCGCCCGAAAGCGCCGTGAGCAGCCGCGCGCGGAGAGAGGGACCCTTCATGGCTCCAGCGTGCCACGCCCGCTGGAAGACCGGCGCAGGGACGGCCCATCTCGAGCCCACGAGGGGTCTGCCACCGTGCCAGAAATCTCCCGTCGTGAGACTATGGCGCCGTGACCGAACCCGTGCGATTCGTCGTCGATGGTGAAGAGTTCGACGTTGTGAGAGACGGGAGCTCGATTCACCACACCTGGGTGAGCGGCCCGAACGCGAGCTACGGGTTCTCGGTAGGAGGATCGGGCGCGGCAGCGCGCACGGACGATGAGGTTCGCTCCGAGATCCGCGCGTTCTTGTCTGGGATCGACCCGGCCACCGGCTATCTGGCCGAATGACGGTCATTCACCGAACCGGCACAGGCGCATAACCCGGCGGTGCGGCGGGGTCTGTTTTATGCACTGCACGATACCCGCGCGAGCTGGTTGCTCTACGCGGGCGATGCGCGATCCCGCTGATGTAGCCGGGCCGGAGTTGAGGCAGCGCGTTAGAGGATTACGCGGGCGTGGCGAGTTGTCTGTTGTGGAGGGCGATGAGCGCGGTTCCCGGAGCGAAGCCCGCGAGAACTACCGCCACGGACCAGTAGCCCAGCGTCGCCGTGAACATGAAGACACCGACCAACAGGAAGAACACACCCAGTACCCGCATCCAGATGGAACGCTTAGGGGTTTCGTCAGGCTTGGTCCAGTACGGCACTTGACGCCCAGCGTTCGCAAGGTTCACGATCCGGGAGGACCACGTCAGCAGCACGACACCGATGAGGACGCTGAGCCAGCCGACAATCTCCATAGGCAGATTCCACCAGTCGGACACGGTGCAGTCAACGTGGGCATCGCATCTCGTCTCCGCGGATGAGACCGCAAGCCGGTCCGTCTACGCGCGACCGCCTGCTTCGCGGACGACCACATGATCGGGGTGAGGGCCATCGCTGGATTCGTTAGCCGGCAGCGAGCCGATCGGACGCGTGCTTGTTGATGGACTTGCCTAGCTCGAGTGCTTCCAAGGCAATCCTTCGATGGAGCTCGGGAGTCACACGAAGGTTGAGCCGACCGCTGAACGTGCGCGTGGCCAGAGGCTCAGGGACCTCTTCACCTGAATCGCGCATATCGCTTATGACCGATTGCACCAGTTCCTCCAGTCCGGTCAATGCGCTGATTTGATCATCGGCTAGCCATGAGAGGGACGGGAACTCTGCGACGGTGGCTACGAACTCTTCGTCCTCGGCAGACCACTGCACCGCGTAGCGGTAGTGCGTGACGGACGCTTCGATCGTGGTCATTCGTCCATCTCCTTCTTCTTCTCGATCGCAGATATCAGTTGTTTCACTTGGTAGGGCTTGGCCTTCCCGCCCTCACCCTTCTGCAGGTTGATGCGCGGGTCACCCGCCCACGGCATCTTGAAGATCGCCACATGGCTTCCGCTTCCTCTGCGCGGTTCGCCGAGGTAGTGCGATCGCGAGCTTCATGGCGTCACTGAAGCTCACTCCGGTCGGCGAATCTCTCGCGTGTTGCTCTATCTGCCGGACGCCGGTCACGAGACGATGGTGCCACTTTTGGCACCATCCGTCAATCGATCGGGGCGGCCAAGGTTCATTTGCCGGTCCTAGTGTGGGCGCAGGCCCGCGTGAATCGGAGAGTCAGGCCGGGATCAGGCGCTCGACGCGTGCGAGGTCGGCGTCATGCTCGTCGTGCTCGAGTTCGATGTCGTAGTCGTTCTGGATGTTGAGCCAGTAGCGCTCCGAGAGGCCGAGCGCGCGGGAAAGCCGTAGTGCGGTGTCGGTGGTGATCCGCCGCTTGCCGCGGATGATCTCGCTGAGTCTGGTCTGCGGCAGGCCGGTCGCCTGCGCAAGGCGGTAGGCCGTGATCCCTAGTGGCTCGAGGAACTCGGTCTGGAGAATCTCACCCGGGGTGATCGGGTCGTGTGCCTTCGTCATCGGTGGTCACTCCTCAGTGGTAGTCGACAATCTGGACGTCGGTTGGGCCGCCGGATGTCCAGACGACGCGGATGCGGTACTGGTCGTTGATACGAATCGAGTGCTGTCCGTCGCGGTCGCCGGCCAGCTTCTCGAGCCGGTTGCCCGGCGGGATGCGCAGGTCGTTGATCGTCTCGGCTGCGTTGAGCAGGCGAAGCTTCTTCTGTGCAGCACGTTGCAGTTCCTGCCCGAATTGCCGGACATGCTCGCGCGCCCAGACTTTGCGCGTCGGCTCGTCCGCGAAAGAGTGGATCACTCCGCCATGCTAACGCGAGCCGATAGTATTGACAAGCGTAAGTAGGTGAACGAGCGCGCGATCGGTTCGTTCCTGCGCTACACCCAGAGGGCAACGCCGTCCCGCGATACGCGATGATCGCAAGACCCGCCCGCCATGATGCCCGAAGAAGGAGCGGCATCCGTAGCAGCAGCTCCAGTGCCGAAGTCGACGATGGCCGAACTGCGGGGATTGTTCGGCGTTGTTCGCGTGCTGGTGTGCGTCGCGTAGGGTGACGAGATGGATGGGCAGGTTCTCAACGGCGGCAACTCCACCACGGTCGTGAGGGTCGGCGGGACTGTCCATCGAGTGACCGGTTCGTGGACTCCGGCCGTTCACGAGTTGCTGCGTGCTCTGCGCGAGGCGGGCGTGTACGAAGTCCCGGAACCACTGGGCTTCGACGATCTGGGTCGTGAAGTCCTTTCGTTCCTCCCCGGAGACGTCGGCAACTACCCTCTTCCTGACTGGCTCTGGGCGCCGGCGATCCTGGACGATACGGGCAAGCTGCTCCGGCGGATCCACGACGCCAGCGTGCCTCTTGTCGGTCGGGATCTGCCGTGGAGTCTGCCGCGCCACGAACCGGAAGAGGTGATCTGTCACAACGACGTCGCGCCGTACAACATGACGTTCTCTGGTGGCCGCGTGACCGGTCTTTTCGACTTCGACACCGCTTCGCCTGGACCACGCATCTGGGACCTCGCATACCTGGTCTATCGGCTGGCGCCTCTGGGGGAAGACGCTGGGATCGATATCACCCTGGATGAGCGACTGGCTCGCCTCGACCGGTTGGTCGGGGCGTACGGGCTGCCGTTCCGACGCGGTGAGGTGCTCGACACCGTTGCTGCGCGGCTCTTGGATCTCGCGACATATACAGACGGTCGACTACGCCAGACGGGCAACCTGGAGTTTGGCGACCACGCGGCCATGTACCGGCGTGACGCCGCCTACGCCGAGACGCTGTCTCTTCTGATGTAGTGCCGATTCGCGCACGGGGGGATTCGCGGGTGGGTGGGCACTCGACACGGGAGGACAATCTCCCTCGCGTGTTGAGCTCGATGTGGACAGCTCCGCTCAGAGCGCGAGCGCGCGCGGAAGCCACGGACGTCTCGCGGGTTCCTGAAAGGACACGTAAATCGGCATTGCAGCCCACCACCGGGTGCGATGTCCGGACGCGGCGTCTCAGGTGCTGCCCGCTCAAGAGGGCGTCATCGGTGACGTGACCAGGTCGACGGTGGCGAACGGAAACGGCCAGATGTAGGTGCCTGAACCGTCGATGCCGTACAGCGGGATCAGGCTGAACCAGACCTGCGCAATGACGACGGACGCAACCGCGACGACGATCACAGACACCGCCGTCCGATCGATGATGCGGATGGCGGAAGCCTCGTCGTCTGCACGGCGCAGCACCCGTCGCAGTGCGAAGAGCACCATCCCCGTGAAGATGATCACCATGACCGGACTCGGGCGCAGCGACAGACTGACGCACGAGGGTGCGACCCCGGTGAGAGCACCATCGGCGTCGAGGAATTCACCATTTCCGGTGATCCCCCCAGCACACCCGCCCTTGGTTCCTCCGCTGAATACGCAATAGAGCACGCCTGCCGAGACGGCGACGTAGATCAGGCGACGGATCCGCGCGATCACCGCTGCGCCAGGAATCATCTCGCTGGTGGTGGCCGGCACCGCGACGTCATGGGGAACGCTCATGCGCTGAGGTTAGAGGAGCGCGAGCCGAACGTCGACCGCAACCTCCATCTCCATCGATCGCCCTCTTCGTCACATCGACTGAGGCTGGGTCAACGGCACCGTCGCATGGACCCGCCAACCCTCGGGCGTGGGGCCGCTGGTCGCCGCGCCACCCAGTTCCTCTGCGCGATCGACCATCGACCGAAGGCCCACACCCGTGGTCCAGCCGCTCGTGGGGGAGCCGTCGTCCGTCACCGAGAGCTCGAGGATGTCGCCGGAGGCGCCCACCGAGATCGTGCAGTGCGTGGCATCCGAGTGCCGCAGCACGTTCGACACCCCTTCCATGGCGATGCGGAAAGCGGCGAGCTCCACCGCCGGGCTGAGCGGGGGGAGCGCTCCGCCCTCGACGGAGAACCGCACGGTGCGATCGCCCGCCACGATGGGCTGTCGCGTGCGCTGCTCGATCGCCCCGATCAGTCCGAGCTCGTCCAGCTCGATCGGGCGCAGCCCGTACACGACACGACGGACGTCATCCAGGGCCTGTCGGATGTCGGAGCGGACATCGGTCAGCAGCAGCTCGGCGGCGGGTGGATCGGAGCGCAGCATGTTCGACGTCGCATCCGCCTGCAGCGCGGCGCTGGTCAGGATCGGGCCGAGCCCGTCGTGCAGCTCCCGCTGAAGACGCACCCGCTCCTCTTCGCGGGCCTCGATGACGGCGGTTCGGGATGCCTGCACCTGCTCGGCCAGCGTCGAGGCGTGCACGGCCACCGCGAGCGGTGCGGCGATCAGTTCCAGCGAGACGCGGTCATCGTCGTGCATCACGCGTTCGCCCCGCCGCAGGCCGGCGACGAGGTGGCCGACCTCGGATCCGCGATACCGCAGCGGGATCTCCGCCTGCTCACCGTCGCGAAGCTCGCCGGACTCGAATCGGCGCTCGCCGCCGGTGGTGGTCAGCGCGAGATAGGGAAGACGCAGGGCGATCCGCGCCCGCTCGATCACGTCGCCGAGATCCTCTGCGTTACCCAAGCCCTCCCCGACACGGCCCGCGGTCGCCGCCGGATCCGACCGCGTGCCGTAGAAGGCGCGGTCGATGACCCGGCGAAGCGCGAGGCGGAGCGGGTTGAACCCGAGCGCCACCACGATGGCGGCTACGACGGACACCGTGCGGTCCGCGTCCGAGGGCACCACCGCCGAAAGTGCCGCCACCAGGCCCGCGTAGACGGCGATCAGTGCCCCCACGGCAAGGACGTAGAGCAGCGTGCGCGAGAGCACCAGGCGGATGTCGAGCAGCCCGTACCGCACGATGGCGATCGCGATGGAAACGGGAACGAGTCCGAATGTCAGCAGCAGCAGGACCGGCCCGTCGCCGGTGAGCCAGCGCTGCGAGTTGATGACCAGCATGATCACGACGGCGAGGATCACCCAGAGCAGCTGCCGGCGGATGGTCTCATCGCCGCGGACGTAGCGCACGATCAGCGACGCGACCGCTGCCACCAGCACCCCGAGGCCGACGATGCCGGCGGCCACCATGAGCGGCTCAGGCTGGACGAGCCCGATGGAGAGGATGGATGTCGTGGCCCGCGCAGGCGACGGGGCCTCGTCGGCGAGCACCCACGAGACGACCTGGAAGACCGTGTAGCCCACGATCAGCCACGCCAGCGGCGCCCAGCGGCGCGAGGGCAGCCGGCCGTCCGGGAACAGCAGCAGCGCGAGCGGGAAGAGCCCCCCGATCCCGATGATCCACCCGGCGGTCGAGCAGGTGCCCAGCGACCTGGTCACCCACACCGGCCAGCCCGCTTCCACGCCGTAGATGGCACCGAGACCGCAGGCCGGGGTCAGCAGGTGCCCGACGCCGCACGCGATGAAGATCCAGCCGACGGCGTTGGATGGCCGGAACCACGCGATCACCGCGCCGGACACAACGAAGCCGACGGTGAAACTGAGGTTGGTGAGCGTGTAGCTGGAGACGACATCGGCCCACGTCGCCCGCACCATGACGGCAAGGATGACGACGGCGACGGCGAGGGATGCGCAGACCGCCAGCATCCCGACGAGGATCGGCCGCTGAAGCGCCCGGCGCGCCGGTGCCGCCCCGTCGGAGTGTGTCCTCACTTCCGGCCCAGACCGGCATCTCGCGCGAGGACGATCGCCTCACTCCGCGTGGCCACTCCGAGCTTCAAGAAGATCGCCGAGATGTGGTTGCCGACCGTCTTGGGCGCGAGGTGCAGGCGGACGGCGATGGCATCGTTCGCCAAGCCCGCGGCGATGAGGTCCAGAACCTGGCTCTCCCGCGGAGTCAGCGGAGGAAGGGCCGATGCTGCCGGCGACGCGATCCGGCCCAGGATGCGGTCCGCGACGGTCGCGCTGAAGATCGCGTCGCCGGCGGCGACTGCTCGGATCGCGCGCTCGATCTCGTTCTGCTCGGCACCCTTCAACAGATAGCCACGTGCGCCGGCGTCGAGTGCCTCCGAGATCAGCGCGTCCTCATCGAACATCGTCAAGACGAGGACGGCGACGGAGGGGTGGTCGCGCGTGAGCCGGCGCGTGGTCTCGACGCCATCGAGGTCGGGCATCCGCAGGTCCATCACGACGACATCGGGCCGGGACAGCGCTGCCTGTCGCATCACCTCGTGTCCGTTGCCCGCCTCCCCGACGACATCGATCCCCGGGAGCGTGGAGAGCAGGGAGTGCAGTCCGCGACGCACCATCGGGTGGTCATCGGCGATGAGAACCCCGATGGAGGTGCCGTCCGTCTCCCGAGCCCCCATGAGTCGAGTATCGCGGCGGCACGGCGGCGGCGTTAGGGGCAGACCCCCAGCCTGACCGGGAGATTATCCCGGTCGGAGCCGAGTGAAGGCGGGTGCAGCCCCATCCGACCCGGCGCAGGGAGGACGAGGGTCGATCACGTCCGGCGCACACCGCCGCCGGTATCCGCCATCACGAGAAGGAAGCACGACCATGACCAGCAACCTCGGCGCCCCCGCGTCGCACACCGCTCGAAAGACCGCCCCGAACCTGACGCGAGCCGGCATCGTGATCGCCGCCGTCCTGGCCCTCGTCGACATCGTAGGCGGTGTGGCCCAACTCGCTCCGGGCTCCCTCCTTCCGCCCGAGGTCGCCGTCGTTGCGATCGTCCTGGGAGTCGGAACCGCGGTTCTCGTCCCCATCGCCTGGCGTGGTTCGCGGTGGTCGATCTGGCTGATGGCCGCGCTGCGCGCGCTGTCGGCGCTGACGGCAGTGCCCGCGTTCTTCGTGCCGGATGTTCCGACGGCGGCTGTTCTCGCGGCGGCTGTCACCGTCGTCGTCACCGTGGTCGCGATCGTGCTGCTCCTCCTGAAGGGGCAGCGGTCATGAGCGTCACGGCAGGCGCCACCCGTGCGCGGAGGGACACCCGGCGGTTCAGCCGGATCGCCGCCGCCGTCCTCATGCCGGTCGGACCGCTCGCCGTCGCGCTGCTGCGATTCATCATCCCGTTCGACCCGCCGGCTGTTGCGGCGGCCGCAGACCCCGCCAGGCTCGAAGTGGTCATGGCGCTGGGCGCTGTCGCGACGTTCACCCTCGTCCCGGGGGCGTATGCCGCGGTGCACCTCACGCGGCGTTATCAGCCGGTGCTCACGGTGTGGGTCGCGGCCCTCCTGATCCCGGGGTATCTGGGCCTCGCCGGGCTGGCCGTCGTCGATGGTATCGCCCCCGCGGGCGTCCGCCGTGGGGTCGACCCCGCCGCGGTCACGGCGATCTACGACGGCGTCGGCGAGCTCGCGACCGTCACCGTCTTCTTCGGCGTGTTCCTCATCGGGCACATCCTCGGCACCGTGCTTCTCGGCATCCTCAGCTTCCGCGCTCGGCTGATGCCGAGGGCATTCGCCCTGCTCTTCGCCGTGTCACAGCCGTTGCACCTGACCGCGGTGATGCTCGCGAACAACTGGCTGGATCTGCTGGCCTGGTCGCTGACCGCCGCCGGAATGGCGTTCCTGGCGCTTCGCGTCCTCCGCACGCCCGACGAGGAGTGGGACCTCCCGCCCCTGACCGGCCGAACGAGCGAACGTGCGTCACACGCCGTCAGGAGCTGACCGGTCGGCGCCTCGACCACGGGGATCACAGCTCCTCGGGTAGGGGATTGATGGTCGTCACGGCACTCGTGCGGAGCTCGGCGAGCAACGTGTCGAAGCGCGTGGCGGACATGGCGGCACGCCGGCCCGGAAGAAGGGTGCGCATCCCGATGCGTCCGCCGAAATAGCGCGCACGGGGATCCGCCAGGACAAGGCGGGAGTCGTTGCGTGCCACGAGCGCTCGCCGCACGAAGTCATCGAGATGGAAGCGCTCGGGCCCTGCGATCTCGATGTCGTCGTTCGCGGGAGTCGCGAGGATGGTGCGCACGAGTGCGTCCGCCACATCGCCGGCTGCCATCGGCTGGACGAGCGCGCGCGGCAGCCGCACGGAGCCGCCCGCCGTGGCTGCGTCGGCGACCTCGCCGACGAACTCGAAGAACTGCGTCGCGTGCACGAGCGTGTAGGGGGTGCCGGACCCGCGGATCAGGCGTTCTTGCATCGCCTTCGCTGCGTAGTAGGGGATGTCGGTGTGACGGCGCGTCCCGACGATCGTGAGCGCGACATGATGACGGGCGCCCGCGTTCCGGCCCTCGCGGAGAAGGTTGGCCGTGGACCGCCTGAAGAAGGCGTCGGCCGGAGCACCATCGGAGATGGGTGGGCGGGTCACGTCGACGACGACCTCCGCGCCGCGCAGTGCATCGCGCAGCCCGGCTCCCGACGCCGAGTCCACCCCCGTCGAGCGCGCGGCCACGACCACGTCGTGCCCGACCAGCTTGGCGGCGACACGGGTGCCGATCCGGCCCGTCCCGCCCACGAGGACGATTCTCATGGTTCTGCTCCTCTGCTGAGCGGGCGGCGCCGGCGGAAGAGACCGGCGCCGCCCACGGGTTCAGACGGTGACGGCTGCCGCGCGGCCGGCTCGGGAGGCCCTGCCCGCGGCGGCGATGGTGTCGGCCACGGCCGTCGGCTGAGACACCGACACCGCGTGCGACGCACCGGTGATCTCGCGTGTCTCGCGGGCGCCGGCGCGTGCTGCTCCCGCGCGGTGGACGGCGGCGGGGATGTTCCGGTCCAACTCGCCGAAGACGT
The DNA here is from genome assembly GCF_008727775.1 of Microbacterium lushaniae. NCBI lineage: Bacteria > Bacillati > Actinomycetota > Actinomycetes > Micrococcales > Microbacteriaceae > Microbacterium > Microbacterium lushaniae. Next base: position 2,198,738 of record NZ_CP044232.1, on the reverse strand, counting down.
GCCACGAGGGGATGTCCCGCCACGCGGGCCGATCGGTCGGGAGCCCCTCGGTGAGGGCGGCCTGCGTCACGGGCCGCTGCGTCGCCGCCATCAGCGTCGCGTGCGCCGACGGCACATCGGCGGCGAACTGCTGGGCGAAGACATCCTGCCGGATGACGAACTCGTCACCGCCGCTGTGGACGGGATACGCGTCCAGCGCGTCGGCCAGGGTGCTCCCCGGCTCGCTCGCCGACAGCTCGAATGCGCTCTGCCCGGTGTCGGGCACGAATGCGGCGACGTAGACCAGCGCCACGACGGCGTCGTTGCGCGAGGCCGCTTCGGTGATCACCATTCCGCCGTAGGAATGGCCCACGAGGATGACGGGTCCGCCGGTGGAGGCGATGACATCGCGCACGTAGGCGGCGTCGCCGGCAAGGCTCCGCAGCGGATTGGCCGCGGCCACGACGGCGACACCGTGACCCTGCAGTTGCGCGATGACGCCGTTCCACGAGGCCGACTCGGCGAAGGCGCCGTGGACCAGGACGATGGTGGGCTGGGGATCGGTCATTGTTCTGTGTTCCTTCTCGTCGGGGCGGGTCGTTGAGAGATATGACCGGTCAGGCCGGCGGGATGTGACGGACGCCATCGACCCCGTCGGATCCGGTGAGGGAATGAGGCGGGTTCGGCGTGTCGCGTCACAACACGGCGCGCCGTCCGGTCGACAGTCCAGGGGCACCGTCGCGTGCGCCCACGGCAGAGAGAAGGGTGGAGGGCGCATGGACGACACACCGCGGGCGCAGGAGACGACCGAGGCGCGCACGCCGACAGACGTCTTCGCCGCCGAGCGGCGGCGGCTCTTCGGTATCGCCTATCGGATGCTGGGGAGCGTCGCGGATGCGGAGGACATCCTGCAGGAGGTGTGGCTCCGGTGGGAGCGCACCGACCGCGGCGTCGTGCGAGAGCCTGCCGCCTTCCTCACGACGGTGACCACGCGGCTCTGCATCAACGAGATGCAGTCCGCGCGCGCTCGCCGGGAGACGTACATCGGCCCATGGCTTCCCGAGCCGGTCAACACCGAGGACGACCCCGCGCTCGGCGCGGAGCGCGGGGAGGCCCTGCAGTTCGCGGTGCTCCTGCTGCTCGAGAATCTGACCCCGACCGAGCGGGCGGCCTATGTGCTGCGGGAAGCCCTGGACTACCCGTACGACAAGATCGCGGAGATCGTCCGATCGAACGTCACGAGCGCGCGTCAGCTCGTCAGCCGCGCGCGCCGCCACCTGGCTGAGGGTCGCCGCATCCCTGCGCCCGCTCCGGATCAGCGACGACTCCTCGAAGCGTTCCTCACGGCCGCCCGAGGGGGCGACGTCGCGGCGCTCGAGAAGCTGTTCACCGAGGACGTCGTCAGCTACACCGACGGCAACGGCGTCAAGCTCGCCGCGCGCATTCCGGTGCACGGCCGCGGGCGCGTGGCGAAGTTCGTCGCGGCGTTCTCGAGTCACTTCTGGACGGGCAAGACGGTCGGATGGGTGCAGGTCAACGGCCAGCCCGCGGCCACGCTGTCCGAGGGTGGCGAGGTCACCACGATCGTCACCATCACGTCCGCCGGGGCCGGCATCGCGCAGCTTCTGTGGGTGATGAGCCCCGACAAGCTGCGGCACGTCGTTCCGGCTGGAGCATGACGGCCGGGCGCGGACCCACGTGCGGGAAGCGTGCCCGGGAGCGGACCACCGGCGGCAGACCCACCGCCGTCGACGCTCTCCGGGATGCGGTGGCGAGCGGTCGTACGGCTGCCGTGGCGGCGACACTCCACGCGACCGTGACCCTCGTCGTGGACGGAGGCGGACGCGTCCCGGCGCCCACGGCACCGGTCCGCGGGCGCACCGCCGTGGCGGCCGCTCTTCTCGATGTGCTGCCCCCCGACGCGCGCGCCACGGCGAGGGTCGTCTCCGTCAACGGTGCACCGGCACTGGTCCTGCGGCGTCGCGCGGGCGTGATGGCGGTCGTCGTGACGGCGGTTCGCCGGCGTCGGATCGCCACCGTCTGGGTCGTGGTGAACCCCGACAAGCTCTCCCGCTGGAACAGGTCGTCGTGACGTCACACATCGGTGACTGCTCCGGTCATGACTTGCACGGCGCCGCCCGGGCGCCGACTGGAGAAAGGCAAGAACATGGCAAAGATCGTCGTCATCGGCGGCACGGGTCTGATCGGCTCGAAGGTGGTCGCCAAGCTGACGGAGCACGGGCACGACGCCGTTGCCGCAGCCCCCAACACCGGCGTCAACAGCCTCACCGGCGAGGGGCTGTCCGAGGCGCTCGCCGGCGCTCAGGTCGTCGTGGACGTCTCGAACTCGCCCTCCTTCGCGGACGACGACGTGATGCACTTCTTCACCACGTCGACCACGAATCTCCTCGCCGCCGAGGCGGCGGCCGGCGTGGGGCATCACGTCGCGCTCACCATCGTCGGGACCGATCGTCCGCAGAACATCCCGTACTTCCGCGCGAAGTCGGCGCAGGAGACCCTCATCCGCGAATCCGGTATCCCCTACTCCCTGGTGCACGCCACACAGTTCTTCGAGTTCTTGGGATCCATCGCCGACATCTCCACCGACGGCGACCACACGGTGCACCTGCCCGGCGCGCTCATGCAGCCGATGGCCGCCGAGGACGTCGCCACCGCCGTGGCACGCACCGCGGCCGGCGAACCCGTCAACGGCGATATCGAGATCGCCGGGCCGGAGCAGTTCACGATGGACGAGTTCGTGCGCCGGGGCCTGGCCTTCCGGAACGATCCGCGACAGGTGGTGCAGGATCCCGACGCGCAGTACTACGGCGCGCACATCTCGAAGCAGACGCTCCTCCCGGCCCAGGGCGCCCAGATCTTCACGACGAGCCTGGACGAGTGGCTTCCGGCCAATCCGCCCCGTCGTTAGCGGCTGTGCGGGGTGTCCTCACGGGCGCCCCGCACGGCCCGGGCCGCGGGACGCAGGCGAATCAGGCGTTCGTTCGAAGCAGAGGCTGCAGCTTGTCCGGAGCCATGACCCACAGGACTTGGGACACCCGATCCTCGCGCGCCGCCGTGCGGTGAACGGTTCCCCCGCCGTCGGTGCAGCTGACCGCATCCTCGGCCAGCAGGGTCTCCAGCCGCGCACGATCGCCTCCGCGCGCGGCATCGAGGAACACCCGGAAGAGGCGCCGGTGTCTCTCACCGTCGACGCTGTGCGCTCGGGCGGCGTCCAGATGGGCGCGCGCGCGGCTCACCAGCTGACGGGTGTGGACTGCGGTGACGCCGAGGATCTCCGCGATCTGCCCGTACGGGTAGTCGAAGGCATGGCGCAGGGTGAACGCCGCACGTTCGGCCGGCGTCAGCCGCTCCATGAGGAGCAGGACGGCGAGGCTCAGAGCCTCGTCGCGCTCGGCGCCGAGCGTCGGATCGCTCGATGTGTCGACGGGAGTCGGGAGCCAGGGGCCGATGTAGGTCTCCCGTTGCGCGTGCGCGCTGTGCAGTTCGTTGATCGCCAGGCGGGTCGTCACCGTCGTCAGGAAGGCTGCCGTGTTCCTGACCTCGCCACGGTCGCAGCTCTGCCAGCGGATCCAGGTCTCCTGGACGACGTCCTCCGCGTCGGGCGTGGAACCGAGGATCCGGTAGGCGACGCCGAACAGCCGTCGCCGTTCGGCGTCGAAGACCGTCACAGCGTCGTCGCCGGCGACGTGGGTACCCATGTCACCTCCGCTGCCTGCACCGGCCGACACGCTACCCCGCCCGCCTCGGCGCGGAAGACGCCGTCATGCGCAATCCTCGGCCGCCTCAGCGCGAACTGACGAGGCGCCCCCGCTGCTGCCAGTCGCCGAACCGCGTGGCGGCGAGGTGCGCGCCGGGGGAGGGGAGGAGGTCGTGACGGGACAGCCGGGCACCGAAGTACGTGCCCAGCGGATCGGCGATCACCTCGCGGTCGTCCCGCCGCGACCTCATCTCCCGCACGGCGAGGTCGCGCAGTTCGAAGACCTCGGGTCCGGCGTGCTCGACGATGCCGCGGCGAGGCTCCGCCTCCGCGGCGGCGGCCACGGCCGCTGCGACGTCGTCGGCGGCCATCGGCCGGATGAGCGCGTCGGGCAGGCGCGCGACTCCGCCTTGCGTGGCGGAGTCGGTGATGCTGCGGACGAACTCGAAGAACTGCGTCGCGTGGACGAGCGTGTACGGCCGCGCCGACGTCGTGATGAGCCTCTCCTGATCGGCCTTCGCCTGGAAGTAGCCGCCCTGAGCCCGCGCGAGCCGTTCGGTGTTCACCACCGACAGGGTCGCGTGGTGACGGACTCCGTGCGCAGCACCGAAGGTCAGCAGATTCAGGGTCGAGGCGTAGAAGAACTCCCGCGCGGCGGCCTCGTCGACGTACGACGAATTGGATGTGTCCACGATGACGTGCGCGCCGGCCAGCGAGTCGTCGAGCCCCTCGCCGGTGTACGAGTCCACCCCGGTCGACCGCGCTGCCGCGATCACCTCATGGCCGCGCGACCTGAGCAGTGCGGTTGTGCGGGCACCGATCAGACCCGTGCCTCCGACGACGACGATCTTCATGTCACGGTCTCCGATCCGGCCCACGCGGACCTCTGCCAGGAGTGACCGCCGAGGGGGCCGATCTGTGACACCGCGGCGCATACGACCCCGCGACGGCCGGCGGTCAGCCTGGACGCATCCGCCCCGAGTTCCCACGGATGCCGCGGCTTTCGATGTGCGGCGGGCCGTGCCTGAGCACCCCTACCGGGCAGCTGGAATGGCGAGCATACTGGGCCCGTTCGGGCCGCGCCGAGCACCACGGCGATCTGGGAATCCGATCCACCTCGATGCAGCGAGGAGGCGCCATGTCGCCGAAGCGTCGACGGGACACGCGCGCTCGCGCCGTTCCTCCGCCCCACGTGGAGCGGTTCCTGGGCGGCTGGAGGTATATCGCACTGCCGCCGAGATCCCCCGAGCCGGACGGGGTGACCAGCTACAGCACGCCGAGTGATGTCGCGAACGCGCATGGCGACATCATCATGGTCGACCTCCTGCGCCCGCGGGACCTCCTCGCGCTGACCGCGACCTTCTACGGCGCGGAGCTGTGGCAGGGCGAGGCGGAGGGGCGGCTCTTCCTCGCCAAGCGGGACCAGACCGCTCTGCTCGCCATCGACTACCCCTACCAGCACGGGCACGAGGAAGCGGCTTTCGAAGTCGGCACGGATGCGCCGACGCCGACCCCTCCCGTCGGCTACCGGCCCGCCCGCTCGACCCGGCTGGTGTTCGAGATCGGCGACGACGACGGGATCGACCTGACCACCGAGGGGGTGCTCGCCGCGATGTCGCGGTTGCGGCCCGTCCTGCACCGGCTCGTCGACGACGACGTGAGCCTGCCCGGCGGCCCGCCACCACCGCCGGACCGGATGCCGCCGCATCCCGACAGCGGCGACCCCCGACCGTCTCGGCTGAGGCGGCGGGGCGACGGGACGTTCAGCGAGCCCCCCGGTGCTCGGGAGACCGCGATCGAGGCGCCCTACCGCCTCGTGATCTCGCCCAACCGGACCGGACGGTGGGAGCACGCGACGCGCCCCGTCGCCGAACGGGACGACACCCGCCATGTGGAGCTGTGGCACAGCCGGCTGACGCGGATGCCCCCGGAGCCGGACGCGCCGCCGGCGCCTCCCGAGCCACCCACGGGCACCGCCGTGCGCGCGATCTGGGCACGGGACCGGGACGGGTTGGACCCCTCGGACTGGCAGAAGGTCGCCCCCGCCGCGCTCAGCTCTCCCAGCGAGGCGGAGGACCGGCCGTTCCGCGGGTCGCTCAACCGGCGCGACCGGCACATCCTCGTGCGTCAGAGCGCCGAGACGTGGCCAGGGAAGGCCGGCGCCATCCCGCCGGCCCCCGTGCGGGCCGACAAGCTGTGGCTGTCGGGTCTGGGTGCCTGGCTCGAACTGCACGGTGCGTGGAACTCCACGCCCTACACCGACGCCGGGTACGCCTCGATCCTCGCGTGGGATCACCTCGCACCCTTCGGCCGCGACCAGTACGTGCGGGTGATGTATCCCGGGTTCCTCTTCCCCTTCCGTCATCGCACCGCGCTGGTGAAGATCACCGAGCGCAAGATGAAGACCCGGTCGCCCTCGGTCGCGGCGCTGTTCCAGCGCAAGTTCCTCGTCATCGACGAACCGGTGCGCGAGTACCCCCTGCCGGCCCATCGTGGTTCGCCGTTCCAGCGCGTCGGCATCCGCCCGCTCGTGACCCCGAACCTCGACGATCCCGGCAAGGACGAGGAGAAGTTCTTCTGGCCGACGATCAATCACGTCGACTTCCGCTTCACGATCGACGCCGTCGACCGCGAGGGACGCGCCGTCGCCTTCAGCACGCCGCTGCTGTGGGTGGCGGAGAACCACGTCAGCACCGCCGCGGGCGTCTCCGCCGTCGAGCAGGTGTACGATGCCAGCCCGCACCGCATCATCGACCTCCACGGTCAGGCCGTGGCCTACACACCGCCGACGAACGCCGGCACCTCCGCGACCGAGACCCGGCGCATCCGCCTGCGCGGACGCGCCACGCCCGGGGCGATCACCCCGTTCCTCAGCTCGGCGGACGTCTCGGTCGACGCCGTGCAACGCCTCACCGGCACGGGAGCGACGACCATCGGCTATTACCCCGCGTACGTCGCGGAGGGCGAGAACGCGGGGGAGGTGTGGGCCGCCGTGCTCAACGGCGCGACGCCCATCCCCGCCGTCGTGCCCGGGACGGGGGCTGCCGACGATCCTCCCGTACCCCTCGCGGTGATGGAGTTCGGCACCGCGCCGTCGACCTCGAGCGACCGGGCCGGGGGGTTCGTCACGCCGAGTCTCTCCGTCGGGGGACTGTCCACCGCGAGCGGGCCGGTCAACGACCTCGCGAAGGTCGAGCGGCTCGACTTCGACCCGGCCGGGTTCCTCGCCGGCGTCATGCCGCGCCTGTTCGGCATCTTCAGCCTCGCCGACCTGATCGAGGACGTCGCCGAGAACATCCCCGAGGTCGTGACTCAGTCGCTGGGACCGGCGCTGCAGCTGCTCGACGACCTCCAGCGGGCCGCCGAACGGCTCCAGCGCGCGGCCGGGGTGGTCGAAGACGTCGTGACGCGCGACCTCATGGCGGATGCCGAGGCCGCGGCATCCGGGGCAGCCCAGGCGTTCGCGGACGCACTCGCCGACGTCACGAGCGCCCAGCCCGAGGACCTGGCGGCGACGCTGAAGGCGGCGCTCGAACAGGTCAGGGCACCGCTTGCGGCGCTGCGGCCGAAGCTGCCCGAGCAGACGCCCTTCCTCCGTGACACCCTCACCGACATCATCGACGGGCTCGACGCGGCGATCACGGCGGCCTCCCTCGTCGACGACCTGATCGTCGCGCTGACCGGCCTCGCCGACGCGGTCACCGCCGGCCGCTTCCGCTTCGAGTGGTCGCCGAAGATCGTCACGGGGTGGCCGGCGGCGCCGAACTCCCTCATCACGATGCCCGACGACGCGCTCTCGATCCTGGTGGAGGGCAAGACCGGGGGCCCGGGCCCGTCGACGGCGAGGGCCGCCGCCGAGCTGCGCGACTTCACGCTGCACCTGTTCCCGAGCGAGCCGCTCATGCGCGTGCCGTTCGAGCGCATCGCCTTCGTCGCCGGAGCAGACGGCAAGGCGGAGGTCGATGTCGTGCTCGGCGAGATCGAGTTCGTCGGCGTGCTGAGCTTCGTGGAGACGATCAAGGACCTCATCCCCTTCGACGGGTTCTCCGACCCGCCGCACCTGGAGGTGACGCCGCAGGGGCTCACGGCCGGGTTCAGCCTCGGGCTGCCCTCGCTCGCCGTCGGCGTCTTCAGTCTTTCCAACCTTTCGCTGGGTGCCGATCTGCAGGTGCCGTTCCTCGGCAAGAGCCTGTCGGTCGGATTCAACTTCTGCACGCGCGAGCGCCCGTTCACCCTCGCCGTGGCCTTCATCGGCGGGGGCGGATGGTTCATGATCCGCCTCGCCCCCGACGGCCTGGAGGTGCTCGAACTGGGCCTGGAGACTGGGGCCTCCCTGTCGGTCGACTTCGGCGTGGCCAGCGGCTCGATCTCGGCGATGATCGGCGTCTACCTGCGGCTCGAGTCCGACAAGGGGTCGCTGACGGGCTACTTCCGGCTGCGCGGCGAGGTCGACGTGCTCGGGCTCATCTCGGCCTCGATCGAGCTGTACATGGAACTGACGTACATGTTCGACACCGGCAAGATGCTCGGGCGCGCGCGGATCACCGTCGAGGTCGAGGTGTTCGTCTTCTCCGGGTCGGTGACGATCGAGGCCGAGCGCCAGTTCGCCGGAGCCAACGGCGACCCCTCCCTCGAGCAGCTCATGGTGCGCGACGGCGCCTGGCCCGACTGGGACGAGTACTGGGCCGCGTTCGATACCGAGAGCCTGACGAAAGGACTCCCGGCATGACCACGGAGATCTTCACCGTCATCGCCCTGCCGCGCGCGTGGGTCGCGGGCGTGGGCCCGCACGTGTCGCTCTTCGTGGCACCGAGGCTGGTTCCGGATGCCGCGGAGGGCGCGACCCTCGGCGACTTCGCGTGCTTCCCCGACTGGGCGGGTGCGCTCATGCATCCCGACACCACGATCGTGCTGAGCAATCAGCACGGTCAGCTCCCCGCGCAGGCGAGCCTGACGGTGGCGGATGCATCCCTGTGGGCCGCGGTCTTCCCTGCCGCAACCTCCGTCGCCGGGCCGGCCGCACCGGATTTCTCCGGACGGCAGTGGCGCAGCTTCGACGCGGCCGCCGTGCAGGAGATCGGGCGTGCCTTGACGATGCAGGCGACGCTCATCTCACCGACCGACCCGCCGCTGCCGTCGGCGCTTCCGACCACGCGCCACATGAACCGGGTCATGCCGATGCAGCCGAGCCACGATCCGAAGCCCACGCGCGAAGAGCTGGAGCGACTGCGCGCCCCGCGGCCGTACCGGCGCGGTGAGGACGACCGGGATCAGATCCTCCGTGACCTCAACACCGACATCCGGCGCGAGTTCCCCGACGAGGCGGCGCTGACCGCGCGGTTCGACACGATGCTGGCCGGGTCACTCACCGCGCAGGAGAAGGCCGTGGCCGCCGCATCCGGGTTCGACCGGGGCCTGCTGCAGCTGCATCTCGCGCGCCGCTTCTACGAGCGCCCCGAGTCTGTGGGCGCCTACGCGGAGCAGCCCTCCGTCGCGCCGACGCCGCTCGGGCCGCGCGAGCAGGAGTTCCACGAGCGACTGGCGATGGTGGGAGATCATCCCGAGCTCATGCGGATGCTGGGGCTCGTGGTCGATCTCGAGGTGGACGACCTCGCCGGGCTGTCGCAGTCGACGGTGCTGTCGGCCACGATCACCGTGCCCACCCTGCCGGCCGACGCGTGCCGCTCGCCGCGCGTGCAGGTGCGGGCCGCCCGCGACGGCGCGCTGCTCACCGTCCCCGCATCCGACCAGTGGCAGGACGGCGCGCTCGCCCTGGGCGGCCCCACCTTCACGGTGCTGGATCTGGAGGCGGATGGCACGGCGCTCAAAGCCGAGCGCTACCTCTGGTCGCTGCCCCGGCTCGCCCGGATCGAGGCGAACGGCGCACCCGGTTCGGCGGCCCCGCCCGCCCTCCGTGCCTCCGGATTCACCGTCGCGCGGCGTCAACGGGCGATCGACACGCAGCAGCGGATGTCGCGGCAGACCGCGCTGGGCGCATCCATCGATCTCGGCACCGGCGTCGGCGGGCTCGCGCCGCTGTCGGCCGAGGAGGTCACGCGCGGTTTCCGCGTGGAGGTGTGGGATGACACCGCCAAGCGCTGGGCGTCGTTGCACCGGCGCCGCACCGTGCTCGAGATCAAGGGGCACGAGCCCGTCAAGATCCCCGAGACGCTCGGATACCTGCAGGGCACCACAGCCCACGAGACGCCGGGCGTTCCCGACCCGCCGGTGCACGTGCACGAGGCGCTGTTCGGATGGGACGGCTGGAGCCTGTCGGCCCCCCGCCCGGGCGCGACCATCCGCAACGAACCGGCGTCGGGGGATGACGAGTCCGGGTACGACGAGCAGCCCTATCGTCCCGGGGGGTTCGATGAGCCCGACGCCGACCCGCGGCACGTGCCGAGCCATGTGCTCGGCGCATCGCACACGGTCCTGCCGGGGTCGCTCCCCGTCCTGCGGTTCGGGCGCGACTACGCGTTCCGCGCATGGCAGGTCGACCTGGCCGGCAACAGCCGCGTGCAACCCGGACGGCCTGCCCGCGACCTCAGGAGCGCGCTGGCGCGCGTGCTCGCCGACCGCGTGCTCGGCGCCGACGCCGAGCGGCGCGCCGGGCGTATCGGCGGTGGCTCGTTCGGGCCCGTCGCCACGGCGCTGCGCACAGCGGCCGTCAGCACCATCTCGACCGCACGGTCGGCGACCGCGACGACCCCGCCGACGGGGACGGCCACCGCGCTGCGGACCCTGCTTCCCGACCCGGTCGCCGACGAGGTCAACCGGCGCATCGCCACGCGGCGGCTCGGGGTCGGGGTGCGCGCCGACCTGACGGCGCAGCACGCCGCGCCCAGCCGGCGCGCGATGGTGACCGCCGCGATCCACGACGCCGTCACCCGGGCGCCGCGCATGCCGCTGGCGACCCCGCTCGCCAGCGCGGAGCTCCCGCGGTACCGCGACCTGCTCGTCGACCACGTCGGTCGTGCCGGCGACCTCGCGCCGGCGGTCGTCGGGCGCTCGCTGGCCACGGTCACGCCTCTCCGCCCCTACCTGCGGTGGGACCCGGCGCCCGCTCCCGCCATCGTGCCCACGGGGGCGTACAGCGAAGGCGAGTCGCTGCGGGTCTTCGTGATCCGCAGCGGCGTGACGCAGGATTCCGCGACCGGCGAGATCACCGTCACCGCGCCGGCCGACTACCTGGCATCGGTGCAGGCGACGCATCCGGAGGCGGCGGGGGTCTTCGCCGCCGCCGCCCGGCGCCACCTCGCACCGCCGAAGACCTCCCAGCTGCAGGCGGAGCAGCACGGAGCGTTCGACCGGATCGTCACCGGGCCCGACGGTCCGCGCCGTGCGCTGGCGGCGGCGCTGCGGGAGAACGGCGCCTTCTCCGACCTCGACATCGCCGACCTCGACACGCCCCTGGGGCGCATCCCCGTCGAGCCTCCGCCGCGGATCGTCGCCCAGCCCGGCGTCGATCCCGCCGACGTGCTGAGCCTCCCGCTGGCACACCCGGGCGATCCCGTCCCGGGCGGGCAGTTCGTCGCCAACCCCGGCACGCGCATCCCGCTGCCGTATCTGCCCGATCCGATCGTGCGGGGGATCTCCGTGCAGTTCCCCGAGGCCGGCCTCGATCGCGCCCTCACCGCGCCCTGCGAGTTCGAGGGGTTCACCGTCGACTTCGCGGTGTCGGACCGCGGCTGGCCCGAGGTGTCGACGCTGTCGCTGGCCTTGGAGGGTGCCGACCGGCTGGGGGCGACGGCGGATGCGGCGTCCCTCGTGTTCCGCCTGCCGCCGGGCGACCTCCAGAGCTTCCGGCTCTCCAGCGCCCTCCATCGCGCACGCCTCGAGCACCTCGGCGTGTGGCGGACGCTCGATCCCGCCATCCGCGAGGATCGCATCGTGCGGGAGGCGGTCGCGGACGGACTGCTGTGGGCGTTCACACCCGCCGAGGACGTGCTGCTCGTGCACGCCGTCCCGCGCCCGCTCGAGCGGCCCGACGCCACCGCACTGACCCCAATTCGACCCCTCGGTGCCACGTCGTGCGTGCTGTTCGGCGCGCTGGACGTTCACGGACCCAGCACCGCGCAGGTGACGATGCGCGCCGAGTGGCAGGACGTGTCCGACGACCCCGCCGTCGACGACGACCCCGCCGCCGGCACCGTCGCGGGCACGCGACGCACTCCCGCATCCGCCGTGGCGTTCACGACGCCGATCCGCCCGTCCGAAGACATCGCCATCCTGACCGCCGAAGACGCCACCGTGCCGATCCCGATGCTCGGCACGCTGTCGCTGCACAGAGCCGTGCACGAATTCGGCGACACGCGCCATCGTCGCGTGCGCTATCACGCCGTGGCGAGCACACGGTTCCGCGAGTACTTCCCGCCGGAGCTGCTCGAGGGAGAGCCCGGGACCGAGGCGGGCAGCGTCGCGGGTCGCGCGGTCGAGCTGTCCGTCCCGTCGACGGCGCGGCCGGCACCACCGGTCATCCACTCGGTGCTCCCGCTGTTCCGCTGGTCGCACTCCGATCCGAACGCTCCCGCCTCCGGTGATGCCTCGGAACTCGCCGGCGAGGGCCGCCTCGCGGAGGAGCCGGAGCATCCGATGGCCATCCGGCACCGCCGCCGGGCGGGAGTGCGCATCTACCTCGAGCGCCCCTGGTACACCAGCGGGGAGGGGGAGCTGCTCGGTGTGCTCTTCGCCCTCGGAGCCAAGGACGACCTGCCCGGCCCACCGCCGGCATCCGGCGACGGGCCGGACCTGCTCGGATCGGGCTATCCGTACGTGTCGAAGTGGGGGCAGGACCCCATCTGGACCGGCAACACGATGCCGCTGCGGCCCATGACGCTCATCGACGTGGAGGAGCTCATGCCGTTCCTCGGCTTCGACGAGCACGGCCCCGCCCGACCGGTCACCGCGCAGGTCACGCTGCCCCTGCCGGCGACGAAGGACGTGCCGGCGACGGATGTGGTCATACTCGGGTATCGGCCGCGCTTCAACCCCGACCGCGGCCTGTGGTACGTCGATGTCGCCGTCGATCCGCGCGGGGCGTTCTGGCCGTTCGTCCGGCTCGCCGTCGCCCGCTTCCAGCCCGACAGCGTGCCCGGCGCGCACCTGTCCGACCCCGTGCAGGCGGACTTCGTGCAGCTTCCCCCCGAACGCACCACCACGGTCAGCCGCACCGATGCGACCCACGTGCGGGTCGTGGTGTCGGGCACGGCCTCCAGTGGCACGTCCGGGGCGCCGTCGCGGCCCGTCCCGGTGCCCGGCGCCGACCTCAACCGCTATCTCGTCGCGCGTCTGCAGCGGGCGGATGCGGCGGTGCCGGGCGACCTCGGATGGCGCAACGAGCGCATCGTGGAACTCGTCCGCGCCGGCAGCGGCGAGGTAGCGGCGCAGTGGGCCTGGGCTGCCGACATCGACTCGCCCGAGGCGATACCGCTCACCACCCCCACTGATCGCCCGGCGACGTGGCGCGTCGTCGTGGAGGAGTGGGAGCGCTTCGAGGGCGACCCCGACGGCGACCCGAACAGCGGCGAGCCGGGGCGCTGGGAGCAGCGGCTCGTCTTCGCCGACGAGGTGTACCTCTAGGCGGTGAGTCCGTGCTCCGTCCACGGCCACGAACGCGCGGTCGATGTCGGCGCCAGCGGGTCCATCACCGACCACGACCGGAGCGCGCAGCCGGGCCTTGACGGCTCACTTGTATTTTGCAAGTGTTACCGCATGAGCATCTTCATCACCTGCCCGGTCGAGAGCGTCGACCGCGCGACCGCCTTCTACACCGCCCTCGGCTGGACCCTCAACGACCAGATGTCCGATCACAACGTGTCGTGCTTCGCGATCGCGCCCGAGCAGTACGTCATGCTCGGCAGCCGCGAGATGTACGCGAGCGTCGGCGCCGTGGCGGAGCTGGTGGGTGGACCCGACACGCCCTCGAAGGTCACGGTCTCGTTCGACCTCGGCAGCCGCGAGGCGGTCGACGAGCTCGTCGAGCGTGCCCGCGCCGCCGGCGGACGGATCGGTGACACCGACGACTACCCCTTCATGTACCAGCGCCAGTTCGACGACCCCGACGGCTACCACTACTCACCGTTCTGGATGAAGCCGGACGCCGACGCGACCGCGTGAGCGACCTCGCCGCGGCCCTCGACATCGTCGGAGCACGGTGGGCCCTGCTCATCGTGGAGCGGCTGCTCGACGGGCCGCAGCGCTACGGCGATCTGCAGCGCGACCTCGGAGTGCCGACGAACATCCTCGCGACCCGCCTGCGCGAGCTCGAAGCCGCCGGCGTCCTGTCCCGTCTGCCCCTCCGGCACAACACGCGGGCCTACGCGCTGACCGAGCGCGGGCTTGCGCTGCGCGAGGCGATCGTCGCGCTCGGACGCTGGGGCGCCGAGGGGGCCTAGGTGTGGCTCCGGAGGCGCAGCGTCGAAGCCGCTGGCGTCTCAGCGGCGGAGGAAGTGCTCGCGGGCCAGTGGCGCGATGTCGATGCCATCCACGTCGTCTGCGGCGACCCAGCGGAGTTCGGCGATCTCGGCGCCGATGGTGGGATGCTGCGAGCCGATGTCGGCGGCGAACACCTCGGCGACCACGACGAAGCCCGGTTCGTTGGCGGCGGCGGCCGTGAACGTGCCGAGGGCGGACAGGTCGGCGGGAGCCACATGGATCCCGACCTCCTCGGCGAGCTCGCGGCTGAGGGTCTCGCTCGGCGACTCGCCGGGCTCGGGCTTCCCGCCCGGCTGCATGAACGCCGTCGTCCCGGCCTTGCGCACCAGCAGCAGGCGCCCCTCCGCGTCGAGGATGACCGCGGCCGAGACGTGGATGCGGCGCGCGGGGGCGGGGTCGAGAACGGAGCTCACTGTGGCACGGTACAGGATCCGCCCATCGGCCCCGTCGTAAGATCGTGTGTGCTTCCCGAGACCCCTCCCGCTGCCCTGTCCCCGAGCGGAATCGATCCGGTGGATCTGGAAGTCACGCTCCGTGTCCTGGACGGCATGGCCGGACTCGACGAGTCGCACCCCGACTTCGTCGCCGTCCGGCGGGCGACCGCGCGGATGTTCAAGGCCGTGAAGAAGGTGCGCCGCCGGGAGATCCGGGAGGCGATCGCCACTGCCGACCGCGAGGTCGTCGCGGCCACCGCCACGGGCGCGCCCGACCGCATCGACGACGAGACGCGCGGCATCCCGATCAGCACCGCCACGACCGCGCCCACCGCGGGCACCCTGAAGAAGGCGCGCGGCTGCTATGTCTGCAAGCAGCCCTACACCGTCGTCGACGCGTTCTACCACCAGCTGTGCCCCTCGTGCGCGGAGATGAGCCACGAAAAGCGCAACGCGCGCACCGACCTCACCGGCAAGCGCGCGCTGCTGACCGGCGGGCGGGCGAAGATCGGCATGTACATCGCCCTGCGCCTGCTGCGCGACGGTGCGCACACCACCATCACGACTCGGTTCCCCCGTGACGCCGTGCGCCGCTTCAGCAGCCTGCCGGATGCGCCGGAGTGGATCGATCGCCTCAAGATCGTCGGAATCGACCTGCGCGATCCGGCCCAGGTCATCGGGCTCGCCGACGACGTCGCGTCGGCGGGGAGCCTCGACATCCTCATCAACAACGCGACCCAGACGGTGCGGCGTTCGCCCGGTGCGTACCAGCCGCTCGTCGACGCCGAGCTCGCGCCCCTGCCGGACGGGCCGCTCCCCGAGCTGCTGACCTTCGGTCACACGAACGACCGCCACCCGCAGGCGCTGGAGCGCTCGGTCGCCGGGCATCCCATCCTGGCCGCCGCGGCCGCCCGCGCCGACGAGCTGACCGAGCAGGCGATGGCGGCCGGATCGAGCTCGCTCGAGCGCCTCGCCGCGGGAACCGCGATCGATGCCGGCGGGCTCATCCCCGATCTCCACGACGTGAATTCCTGGACCCAGCGCGTGGGCGAGGTCGACCCCCTGGAGATGCTCGAGGTGCAGCTGGCGAACACCACCGCCCCGTTCCTGCTCGTGTCCAAGCTCCGGCCCTCGCTCGCGGCCAGCAGCGCGCGACGCACCTATGTCGTCAACGTCAGTGCGATGGAGGGCGTGTTCGGCCGGGGTTACAAGGGTCCGGGGCATCCGCACACCAATATGGCGAAGGCAGCGGTGAACATGCTCACGCGCACGAGCGCCCGCGAGATGTTCGAGACCGACGGCATCCTGATGACCAGCGTCGACACCGGGTGGATCACCGACGAGCGCCCGCACCCCACGAAGGTGCGCCTCGCGGAGGAAGGGTTCCACGCGCCGCTCGACCTCGTCGACGGCGCGGCGCGTGTGTACGACCCCATCGTGCGGGGCGAAGCGGGGGAGGACGTGTTCGGCGTCTTCCTCAAGGACTACGCCCCCGGCGCATGGTGAACCTCCCCGCCGTCGGGGCCCGCGTGGTGGTGCGCTATCTCCTGCCCTCGGGGCAGGCCACGGATGCGCTCGGCGAACTCCTCAGCGCCGACGCGGAGACGGTCGTCGTCGACGGCAAACGGGGCGTCGAGCGCATCGCCGTGCGCGACATCGTCGCCGCCAAGCCCGTGCCGCCCGCCCCCGCGCCCCGTGCGCGCCGGACGCCGCGATAGTCGTACCCGGCTGCGGCGTGCGCTGTCACTAGGGTGAGGAGATGTCCGATCCGCGCAGGCGCCCGATCAACGCGGGCGCCCTCTCGATGAGCCCGTCCGAAGCGCCGGAGCGCTGGGACGTGCATGCCGGCGGAGAGGACGCGCCGACGGTTGCCGCGTCTTGGGGCGACTGGGTGCGGCTGGCGCGCCGCATCCTCGACGCCGACGCGCTCTCGCGCGACCTGGAGGCTCGCGGCGACGCGTGGGACCGGGGACACGCGGCCTCCGGGCAGGATGCGGTCAACCCGTACCGGTGACTCAGCGGCGCTTGGCCGGCTTGTCTTCCGCGGATTTCGGCGGCAGGACAGCGACGTCGATGCGCTCCTGACCGGTGCGCGTCGACCACTCGCGGGTGAGCCCCGCCGCGGCATGGTGCGACGCGCGCACCGCACGGTTGTCCGCCCACGAGTTCAACACGTGCCCGGCGTGGCCGCGCACGTGCTCGAGCGTCACCGGGGGGAGCCCGGCGGCCTTGCGTGCGTCTCGGGCGACGATCAGCAGCTCGAGGATGTCGCGGTTCTTCGTCGGCGCACCGGTCGACGTCTTCCACCCGCGTCGGCGGTGACCGTCCATCCACGAGGCGTACGTGTCGATGGCGTACTTGGAATCGGCCTGCACGCGCAGGTGCGGCACATCCGCGTGGTGCTGCAGCGCGCGAAGCAGAGCCAGCAGCTCGCCGATGTTGTTCGTGCCCTCGGGAACCGAGCCGGCGGCCCACTCGCCGTCCATCCCGACCCACGCCCAGCCCGCCGGGCCGGGGTTGCCTTTGCAGGCGCCGTCGGTTGCGACGATGTATTCGGATGGGGCGGGGGAGGAGCTGTCGACCACGTCATCGATCCTTTCACGCTCGCCCCCTCGCTCCTCGCGTCGATGCCGCGCGGGACCCAGGACTCCGCTTGTGCGACACCGGCGTCAGTCGTTTACTGGTGTCATGAAGACGGGTGCGGACGCGGTCGATGCCGTGCCGGCGGCGGTGCGACTCGTGCGCGAGTTCGTCAACACAGTGGAGTGGCAGCGAGATGCCGACGCATGGGAGACGCCGTCCGATCTGGCGGCGTGGTGCAACGGCGAGGGGATCGCGGTGGCCCGAGAACTCACCGGGGACGACCTGACGCTGGCCCGCCGCATCCGGGAGGGAGTGCGTGAGGTGCTGCTGGCGCACGCGGGCCACGACGCCATGCCCGGCGCCCTGGCCGATCTCCGCGATGCGCTCACCCACGTGCCTCTCCGGATGACGTTCGATGCGGAGGGTCGCCCCGGTCTTGCCCGCGGCGACGACGGATCGTCTCCGCTGGCGGCGGTCGTGCTCGCGATCGATACGGCACGGACGGAGGGCAGCTGGATGCGACTGAAGGCATGTTCTCGCGACTCCTGCCGCTGGGCGTACTGGGATGAATCCCGCAACCGGTCTGGCCGGTGGTGTTCGATGGCGGGCTGCGGCAACTACGTGAAGATGCGCCGCCGCAACGCGCCGGCGATCGCGGTGGAGGACGCCATACCCCTGGCCGGCGAGAGCCCGAGGATGCCGCGCATGATCGACGTGGCCGCCCGGGCCGGGGTGTCGGCCAAGACCGTCTCCAACGTCATCACCGGCGCCGTGAACGTCGGCGCCGCCACCCGGCTGCGCGTGGAGGCGGCCATCGAGGAACTCGACTACCGCCCCAACCTCGCGGCGCGGGCGCTTCGGACCGGTCGGAACGTGGCAGGCGGCTAATCCGCGGCGGGAAGCGAAGGCGGAGCCGCCGCGTACGCCGCGGAAAGCCGGCGGTAGGGGGGCGAGACGAAGGCGAGGAGCACGACCACCAGCAGGACCACGCTTCCCCCGACGAAGGCGAGCGCGATGCCGCGGGCCTCGCCCGGGCCGAGGAGCCAGCCGAAGGAGTCGCGCCCCGGCTGCGAATTCATGAACGGGATGAGCCAGAACTGCGCGAGGGGTCCGACCAGGAACGACGACACCGGCGCCGCGGCCGACTCCATGCTCGCGGCGAAGCCGAAGACCCGCCCCTGCTTCTCGAACGGGACGACACGCTGCACGATCGTCTGCTCCGCAGCCTCCGCGATGGGCATGAGGCACATGAAGACGAGGACCCCGAGCGCATAGAGCCACCACCACTCGCGGATCGCGAACGTCATCCCCAGGAGGGCGATCCCGACGTTGACGAGCAGCAGGGTCCGGACGGGGTTCTTCCCGAGACCGAACTTCGCCACCAGGCCGCCTCCGAGGATGAACCCGATGCTCGTGACGCCCAGGACGATGCCCCACACCTCGACGGAGAACAGCGTGAGTCCGTAGGGGTCCATGAGTGCCATGAACACCCCGCCGACGAGATTGTTGAACGTGGAGAACAGGATCAGGGCGAGCAGGCCGGGGACGGCGACGACGGCGGGGATGACCCCGCGGAAGCCCACGTTCTTGGGCGCCTCGCCCTCGACATGCGCCACGCCCTGCTCGGGGAGCGGGACGAACAGGAGATGGACGAGCGCTGCGGCGGTCGCCGCGATCGCGATGACGACCGTCCAGCCCATGCCGAGCAGTCCGATGGACAGGCCGGAGAAGACGCTCGTGACCATGAAGGCGATGCCCTGCACCGCGCCCACCAGGCCGTTCGCCCGATCGCGGCGGTCGGCGGGTACGAGCAGTGTCACCGTCGTGGACAGTGCGATGTTGCGCATGTTCTCCACGACCCCGCCCACCAGGATCACGCCCGCGAACACCCAGAACCACGGCCCGCCCCAGTTCACCAGCACGCTCTCGGGGAACGACAGGTACAGCGCCCCCGCGAGGAGGTAGGTCGTGAGCGTCACGAGGCTGGAGAGCACCATGACGGCCTTCTTCTTCAGGCGGTCCACGATCACGCCGAACACGACGCCCAGGGCGGCCACCAACAGCATGTAGGAGCCGCCGATGATGGCCGTCGCGAGCACCGAGCGCGTCTCCAGGTATGCCCAGAAGGTCAGCGCCCACCACAGATAGCTGGAGGTGACGTTGGCCACCGCGGTGTTGGCGAGCACATGGCCGAACGCGCGCATCGTCCGCGGCCCGGGCGTGACCTGCGCGTCGTCCGGCGGTCTGGTCACGGCGACGGGTTCGGTCATGTGCGGGATCCTTCCGCGTGGTGGGTGGGAAGAGGCAGGAGGGGGAGTACGCTCGATGTGGACGCCGTACACATTCGGTGGTCATACGGTACACACCGGGGTGGAGCTATGCAATGACCAGTGTCAAGACGCGGGCCTATCATCACGGGGACCTCCGACGTGCGCTGATCGAGGAGGGATTCCGGGCGGCGCGTTCCGGGGGCCCCGACGCGGTCACGCTGCGAGAGGTGACGCGTGCGGTGGGCGTCTCACCCAATGCCGCCTACCGGCACTTCGCCGATCGCGGCGAGCTCGTCCGTGCCGCCGCGGCGCAGGCTCAGCTCGCACTCGCCCAGGCGATCTCGGACCGCCTGGAGACCATGCCGGCCGGCTTGCCCGCGCACGACGCATCCGTGGAGCGACTGCGTCTCCTCGGTCTCGGCTACATCGACTTCGCTCGCCGGGAGCGCGGATGGTTCGAGCTGGCGTTCACCGTGCACGACCAGACGCCCAGCGACGCCATCGTCACCCTCGACGACGAGGTCGTCGAGCCTTTCCGCCTGCTGCTGGACGCCCTCGACGGGATGGTCGCTGCCGGAGCGCTCGCTCCAGAACACCGCCCGCACGCGGAGTGGGCGTGCTGGTCTGCGGTGCACGGCTTCGCCGACATCGCGGTGCACGGACCCTTGCAGTGGCAGCCGCCGGCCGTGGTGGACGCGCTCGCCGAGGTCGTCGTGGAAGCCGCCATCACGGGAGTGCGCCGGGCGCCCTCGCCCTCGGCGGTCTCCGCCTCCCGTTCCGCCGGCACCGACGGGACGTCGCTATAGGGAAGGGCATGACCATGTTCGACGGTCGCATCCGCGACGGGTGGGTCGCCGAGCGCATCGCAGGCCGCCATCACGGGTGGGATCCCGATGCGATGGCGGCCCGCATCCTGCGCCTGGGGGAGTGAGCGCTCTCAGTCGCGCTTGGCGCCGCGGGTCCGTCCCCAACTCCTCGGATCCGGGCGGGGATGCGCCGAAACCGGGCCGATGGGGCGGCGGAGGCGCGGGTCTTGAGGAGTTCGGGCGGGGCGGCCGGCTTGGGCGGGGCTGCGGGTCGGACGGGGTTGCAGGGTCGGACGGGGTTGCGGGGTCGGACGGGGTTGCGGGGTCGGGCGGGGCGGCGGTCGGTGCGCGGCGGCGCAGGTTCCGAACTCCTCACATCCGGGCCGGGACGCGCCGGAACTGGGCCGATGGGGCGGTGAAGGCGCGGGTTTTGAGGAGTTCGGGCGGGGCGGCGGGTCGGGCGGCCGGCGGCGGCGTCGGGCGGGGCGGCGGGTCGGACGGTACGGCGGCGGCGTGAAGGATGCCGGGCACAGGCACACCGCGCACCGCCCGCGCGCTGCGCGTATGGGTGCCTCCGCGCGTCAGTGCGCGGCGGCGCCGGTTCCGAACTCCTCGGATCCGGGCGGGGATGCGCCGAAACCGGGCCGATGGGGCGGCGGAGGCGCGGGCTTTGAGGAGTTCGGGCGGATGCGGCCGGTGGACGATCGACGGGGCGCAGGGAGGGTGCGTCGGCGAAGTCGGGCGCCCGCACCGCGGCGCGTCAGCTCGGGGGCCACTCCACGAGCACGAGGCCCTGCTTGGTGTCGGCCATCGTCACCCACGCGTCGCTGAAGAAGTACGTGAAGCCGTACCCGTTCTCATCCGGCGCGATGACGGTATCGGTGCTCTCGGTGACGTAGAACCCGCCCTCGCCCTCCTCGCGGCGCCATCCCGACCCGATGAGCTCGGACTGGGCGCGCTGGATCTGCGCGTCCTCGATGGGAGCCCACCCGTAGATCTGGACGTGGTCGGTGGCGACGGAATAGTCGCCCCACGTGCACTGGATGCCGCCGGGGATCTCGATGCCGCCGATGCGGAAAGGCTGCGCCTGAGCGCTCCATCCGACCTTCTCGAACTCCGCCACGACGCCGGCGGGCACGATCGTCTCGCACGTCGGCTCCGTCGGGTCGACGTCGGCGCCATCGCCCGAGGGCGTCGGAGCGGGGGAGGTGGGCACGGACGTCGGCGGACCCGGCGTCGTGGGGGTGGTCTGTGGCGTGTTCTCGTTCGCGCACCCCGCGAGCAGGACGAGGGGCACAGCGATCGCGAGGGAAGTCACGAGGCGGGGGATTCTCATGCGGGCTCTTTCACGTCGCGGGCGCCGGTGGCGTGCAGGAGGTCGAGGAAGGCGGAGTGCAGGACGCCGTTCGTGGCGAGCGATGACCCTTCGATGAGCGAGTCGGAGCCGTCGTACGCCGTGAACCGGCCGCCCGCCTCCGTGACGATCGGCGCCAGCGCGGCGATGTCGTACTCCTTCACGTCGAACTCGGCGACCATCTCCAGTCGCCCCTCGGCGAGCCACATGTACGGGAGAGCGTCACCGTAGCCGCGGTCGCGCCAGACGCTCCGGGAGAGTTCGAGCAGCGCGGGCAGGTGCCCCGCACCGGCCCACTGCGCGATGCTCTGGAAGCTGATGCTCGCCCGCTCGAGAGTCGACACGTCGGAGACATGGATGCGCCGCACACGGCCGTCGGGTGCGGAGGTCCACGCGCCGGCGGATCGCGCGGCCCACCACCGCCGCCCGATGGCCGGCTGGCTCACCACCCCGACCGTCGGCGCGCCGTCGACGGTGAGGGCTATCAGAGTCGCCCACACCGGGATGCCGCGCAGATAGTTGTGAGTGCCGTCGATGGGGTCGATCACCCAGCGCCGGAGACCGGCCCCACGGGATCCGTACTCTTCCCCCAGGACGCCGTCGTCAGGGCGCTCGGTGGCGAGGATCGCTCGGATCTCCCGTTCGGCGGCCAGGTCGGCCTCCGTGACGTACGACTCATCCGCCTTGGCCGACACGTCGAGGTCGCCGGAATCGAACCGTGCCATCGTCACCGCGTCCGCCGCATCCGCCAGTCTGAGCGCGAGAACGAGATCGTCGGCGTACGGACCGGTCAGAGAAGGCAGCGCGTCGGCGGCAGGGCACACGCGTCCAGGCTACAGGCGCGCGGCGCCCTCGATTCGCGGCGGGGTGGATCCGGATGGTAATGTAAACCCTCGGTTCGCCCCGCTGGAAACGGCATCGGCGACCTGCACCTCTAGCTCAATCGGCAGAGCAACTGACTCTTAATCAGTGGGTTCAGGGTTCAAGTCCCTGGGGGTGCACGAAGCCCCGGAAACTCTCGCCAGTTTCCGGGGCTTTTCTGTTTCCGGCCGCCTCTGCCGTCCGGATCCAGGTCCAGGTCAGGGACACATGGCTCAACGTCCGGGTGAGGCCTCGATCGCGGCGAGCCACGCCATCATGACGGCCTTGGAGTTGCCGTCGTCCACGCCGTCGGCAGGCAGCGCCGCCACGGTCTCCGTCGCGGCGGCGTGAGAGGTGGCGCCGCCCAACGCCGAATACATCAGGACGTACTCGCCCAGCGGGCCGCTGAACGCGCGGGGGCCCGCGTCGGAGACGTTCGCGGCGACGCGATCCGGGTCCTGCCCGAGGTAATTCAGCGTGACGGGGGTCAGGGGCAGCACCTGGATGCCGAGGATCGCCGACGGTTCTGGACTGAACCACGTGGCATAGTCGCGCTTGCCGCCCCACGTCAGCGACACGATGGGGTGGGCGAACCCGTCGGCGAGGGTGGCGGGGTCGGGCTCGAGCCACAGGGCGCGCGCTGCGGCCACTTCCGCCGACAGCAGCCACGCCGCGGTCTGAGCCAGTCCATCGTCCCCGCGGATCTCGGCCCACAGCGCCAGGCCGTTCCACGCCGCGACCGCTTCGGAGCTGGACTCCTGGTTGTTCCCGTCGGCGAAGGGGGACAGCCCCGACGCCCACGAGTGCCCGCGGTACGGGTCGAACACGCGGAGGGGCGGGAGCGCGTCCGCCGCCGCACCGCCGGCGATGTCGGCGGCGAGAGCGTCCATCACCGTTGTCAGTTCAGCGGCCTTGTCCGGCTGGGCGGAGACGAGGGCGGCGGAGGCCGCCAGGAAGTAGCCGTAGTGGAAGTGGTGGTCATTGCCTTCCTCCGACCCGAAGGACGGCGTCAGGCCGACGACGGTCCGCAATCCGTCGTCGTAAACGAAGCAGCGACTGTCACGTTCGCGGCAGCCATCCGCCTCTGCCCACGGTGCGAGCTCGGTCCACAACCGGTCTGCGACGCGTTCGGTCAGTGCCGTGTCGCCGAGGTCGCGCGCCAGGGTGAGGAGCGCGCCGAGCCGGGCGAGGGCCTTGCCGCCGTAGTAGGTGTCGGCGGGGAGTGCGGGCGTGGCATCCAGATCCGCGGCGACCTGAGCCACGATGGCCGCCCGGGTGTCGCCGTCGATCCCGTCCAGATCGAACGACGCGCGCGGCGCGATCTCGGGCACCGTCCACGCCAGCTCCGTACCGCGACAGGCATCCGCGTCGCCGTAGGCCGTAGAGAAAGTGCCCAGCTCGCAGTCCGAACCCGCGTCGGCATAGGTCGGGAACGGCACGAGCACGGTGCTGTCCGTCCCGGCATAGGTCAGGGTTGTTGACGAACCCGAGGCGGTCGTGCCGGGCTCCACGCGCACCGCTTCGATCGGCGCGTCCAGGGCGTCTGCCCACTCGGTCACGTCGGCGCCTTCGGGCATGGCGAACCATTGCGCATGACCTCCCTCCGGGACGGTCAGCGTCTGCCCGTCCCAGCGGGCCCCGGGTGCGACGACCCCGAAGCTCGTTCCGTCTGTGGCGGCGGTCCACACGCCATCGCCGGCCGTGCGCAGCGGCGCGGCGGGAACCAGCGCGCTGTCGCGCGCGGCGGTGAAGCCCACGACGGGCGACCCCTCGGCGATGGTGACGTCGCCGACCGGAGCGTCACCGTCCGACCAGCGCAGGGTGACCGACACCGGATCTGCCCGCACCGCCGCGAAGCGGTCGGCGTCCAGCCCGACGCGCAACCCTCCGCCGAAGGAGGCGGCGATGGTCTTCTCCGTTGTGCTCACCTCTGGCAGGTCGACGGTGAACGCGTCGTCGTCGGCGGCGAAGGCGATGGGGAACGGGTAGACCGGCTGCGGTTCCGCGCCGAAGATCAGGCCGGAATACCAGCGGTTGGTCGGCGGGATGAGATCCTCTGCGAGGCGAGCCTTGCCGATCTGCGCCATGCTCTCCACCGGCAGTGCGGCGATCGATGCCGACGGCTCCGCCGCGCCCGCACCGGCGGGGGCAGCCTCATCCGCAGGCGTCGCGGCGGTGCATCCGGTGGAGACGAGCGCCGCGCTGAACGCCAGCGCCGCCATCAGCCGGCGGGCGGTCACAGCCCGACCTTCCGCAGGAGATCGCGCACCGCATCCCCGACCCCGGCCAGAGGCCCGTCCTGGCGCAGCTGCAGCGTCGCCTGCACGGGGGTCCCGGCCTGGAACATGCCGGTGGCCCTCTTGTTCGACAGCTCCGCGCTCTCGATCCGCACCGTGGACAGCGCCTGCCCGTCGACGGTCGTCACTTCGATGCCGACGACCGCGCCTGGCAGCACCGCTTGATTGGGCAGCAGCAGTTCGACGTCGTTTCCCTCGTCGATGCGCGCGTAGTCCCGTGCGGAAAGCTGGAACTCCGCTTCCACGAACAGCGAGGCATTCTCATCGACGGTCGCCAGCATGCCCCCGGCCTGGGCGAAGCCGCCCTGCGGGACGGCGATCTCCCGCACGGTGCCGTCCACCGTCGCCGCGATGGTCGAGGTGCCGTCGGCGGAGACGCCTGCAGCCAGCGCCGGATCCGCGACCTGGCCCGAGGCGATGTCGCGCTGCAGGTGCAGGCTCCGCACGTCGAAGAGCGGATCGCCCACCGCCACTTCGTCGCCCACCTCGACGTACTGCCGGGTGACGATGCCGCCGTAATCGGTGCCGACCGGGTAGCTCTCCGCGACGATCGTCGCGCTCGTGGAGAGAACGCGCTGCTGCCGCTGGTTGAACACGACCGTGAAGGCGGCCACGAGAAGGAGGACGATGAGGATGCCGGCGGTCATCTTCAGCCGGTTCGCCCACGTCATCGGGCACCTCCCGCGGGGACGAGGGCCGGTTCGTCGGCGGCGGGCTCCGCCGGGCGGGGAGCGAGGGGGAGCGGCCGTGCGACCACCGTCAGCGGCGCCGTCGCGACCGGCGCTGCGGAGCGTGTGGTGCGTTCCTGTGGTCGCGCCAGGGTGCGCGCTTCGCGCAGCGCCGTCACCAGGAACGCACCGAGGATCACGGTGTTGGTGGCGTTCCAGGCGGTCGCGAGGGTCAGCGCGCCGTTGTCGACGTCACGCCAGCCGGCCACGAGGGTCGTCAGCGCGAGGAAGACGAAGAACAGGGTCTGCGGGATGACGAAGTTGAAGGGTGAGCGGCGCGACGCGGAACCGGTGACGTGCCATCCGATGTCCCGCCCCAGAAGGACGTTCCACAGCGCCTTGGCGTAGATCGGGAACGAGACCGTCGCCAGGGTCAGCGTCTCCCACCGGAACGATCCCACGGCGAACCAGGCCAGCAGGATCTGCATGGCGTAGAACCCGCCGTAGTACAGCGCCCAGGTGAAGACGGTGGTCTCGAGGGTCATCGGCCGAAGGTCGAAGTAGATCTCCAGCGGGGGCACGAGCAGGAGCAGGAGCGGGCAGATGCCGGTGAGGTAGAAGGTCGCCGTCACCAGGTACTGGATGCGCTGATCCATGGTCAGCCGGCGTCGCAGGCTCAGCGGGTTGTGACGCAGGAGGATCTCGAAGCCCCCGTCGCCCAGCGCAGTTGCTGCTTGCTGTAGGCCTCGATGGTCTCGGGGGCCTCCCCGACCGCCAGGGCGTCGGGGAGGAAGACCGAGCGCCACCCCCGCTCGTGCAGGAGGAGTGACGTCCACACGTCTTCGGATTTCGAATCGGTGTACATGCCGCCGACCTCGTCGATCGCAGACCGGCGGAAGACCACGTTCGTCCCCACGCAGATCGCCGCGTTGAACCGGTTGCGTCCGGGCTGGACGAACCGGTAGAAGACGGTCTGCATGTACGCGGCTCCGCGTGCCACGACGGTGTGCAGGTTTCCGTACACCTGCGGCGTCTGGACGAACGCGACGTCGTCGTGCACGAACAGCGGCATGGTCTGCAGCAGGAACGTCGGCACCGGGACGAAATCGGCGTCGAAGATGGCGAAGAACTCGCCTTTGGCCAGCGTCACGGCGTGGTTGATGTTCCCGGCCTTGGCGCCGTGGGAGCTGAGCCGGCGGACGTACCGGGCGCCGGCGGCCTCGGCCAGGGCCCGTACATCGTCGGAGCGACCGTCGTCGAGGATCCACGTGCGGTGCGCCCCCTGCATCCCCACAGCGGCCGTGACCGTGCGTCGGACGGTGTCGAGGTCTTCGCCGTACACCGTCACGAGCACATCGATCACGACGGGGCGGCCACTCAGGTGGATGCGGTCGTCGTCGCGGGCCAGACGCGGCAGGAGGCGCGCGGCGGCGTCGTGCGCGGCGTAGTCCCGGGGGTTGCGGCCGCTGGAGAGGATCGTCCACATCGACAGCAGCGCCTGCACGACGAGGATGGACTCGGCGACGATGATCATGACGTACGGCAGCAGATCGCCGCGGCTGTCCGGGGCGAGCAGGAACCCCGCGTACGCCAGCACCCCGATGGTCGCGATCACCACGAGCAGGATCATGACGGGCGTCGGCTCCCCGCCCTTCTCCGGATGCTCTGGCGAGTGGCCGTGGCGGTGTCGGTGCGTGGATGGAATGCGTGCCATTGGGTTCCCTTCCCCATGGACGGCGGTGCCCCCACCCGCAGCGCCGTCGGCACGCATGGATCCCTACCCCAGGTTCCGAGCCCCCAGAGCCCGAAACGTTGACTCCATGCTCCGCACCTCCTGCGTCAACGGTGTTCCCCACGTGTGAACGCTGCATGACGATCGCCTGGGCGGTTGGTGACGCGGGTGCGTTCCGCTCTCGGCGGCGCGAAGGAATCGTCCTCCCCGGCGAGGCGTTGTCGGGGTGGACTGAAGACGACGATCGTCGCCGTCCCGGATCCCGCTGCCGCCGCGGCCGTCGCGGTCGAGCTCGTCGATGACGGAGCGCAGTCGATCGAGCTCTGCGGTGGCTTCGGAACGGAGGTGGTGGCCGAGGTCGCGGCCGCCGTGGATGGCCGCGTCCCCGTCGGCGGAGTCACCTACGGCATGGAATCGGTACCGCTCCTGGCGAAGCTGTTCGACGAAGAGCACTAGGCCCCGGGACCGTCTTCCGGTCCCGGGGCCCAGTCCCCACGCGGGTGTGCGGACAGGCCCGGTGGGTCAGCCCCGTTCGATGACGACGTGCTCGTTCGGCACGACGTGCGTCATCGTCAGACCCGACACGTCGCGTGGGCCGTTGTGGCCGAGGTTCTGCAGGCGCTGCAGCTCCTCCTCGTTCAGCGTCTGGGACTGCAGGGGCGGAAGGCCCTTCACGTCGTCGACGGTGATGCCGAGCCCTTCGCCGACGCGGAGGCCCAGCTCGTCGTCGGCCAGGAGGAAGTGCCACACCATC
This sequence comes from Microbacterium lushaniae, assembly GCF_008727775.1. Lineage (NCBI taxonomy): Bacteria > Bacillati > Actinomycetota > Actinomycetes > Micrococcales > Microbacteriaceae > Microbacterium > Microbacterium lushaniae. Next base: position 2,170,848 of record NZ_CP044232.1, on the reverse strand, counting down.
CGCTGCTGGACCTGCGGCGTCGCCTCGCCGATCAGCGTCACGAAGTTGCGCACCAGGTCGTCCTTCTCCCACTGCTCCATCAGCTGGTAGCGCTGGCCCGCCTGCATGTAGTCGTTCGTGCGCGGGATGCGCGCCCGGGTGAGGCGCCCGCTGATCACCGGTCCCTGCTCGTCCTTGGTCGCGTACTCGGCCTCCCGCAAGCCGCCCATGGTCGACGGCTCGTAGTTGACGTGGGGGTTCTGGCCCTCGCCGAGATCCACGCCGTACGACATCTGCCCACCGCGCTGGTTGGTGGCCACGCGGGCGTTCTTCGGGCTGTTCACCGGCAGCTGCAGGTAGTTCGGTCCCACGCGGTACCGCTGCGTGTCCGAGTACGAGAACGTGCGGCCGACCAGCATCTTGTCGTCGGAGAAGTCCAGGCCGTCCACGAGCACGCCCGTGCCGAAAGCGATCTGCTCGTTCTGGTTGTGATGGTCGCTGACGTTGGCGGTGAGCGTCATGGTGCCCACGAGCTTGGGTTCGAACTCGTTCTCCGGCCACACCTTGGTGTCATCGAGCGGGTCGAAGTCCAGTTCGGGGTGGTCGTCGTCGCTCATCATCTGCACATAGAGGTCCCACTGCGGGTAGTCGCCGGACTCGATGGCCTCGTACAAATCCTTCGAGGCATGGCCGAGGTCGGTGGCCTGGATGTTGGCGGCGTCGTCGTCGGTGAGGCTCTTCACCCCGGCGCGCGGCAACCAGTGGTACTTCACCAGCACCGTCTCGCCGGCGGCGTTCACCCACTTGTACGTGTTCACACCGAAGCCCTGCATCGTGCGGTAGTTGGCCGGGATTCCGCGTGGGCTGAAGAGGTTCACCAGCATGTGCATCGACTCGGGGGTCTGCGACATGAAGTCGAAGATCCGCGCCGGCTCCTGGCGGAAGGTCACGGGGTCGGGCTTGAGGGAGTGGATCACGTCGGGGAACTTGATGGCATCCCGGATGAAGAACACCGCCAGGTTGTTGCCGACCAGGTCCCAGTTGCCGTCCTCGGTGTAGAACTTCACGGCGAAACCGCGCGGATCGCGGGCTGCCTCGGAGGAGTCCCGTCCGCCGATCACGCTGGAGAGACGGATGGCGAGGTCGGTCTTCTTGCCCGGGGTGTTGAAGAGCTTCGCGCGCGTGAACTTCTCGATCGGCTCGTCGCCCCACTTCCCGGTCGCCTCGAAATGGCCGAACGCGACGGCTCCGCGCGCGTGCACGACGCGCTCGGGGATGCGCTCGCGGTCGAAGTGACTGATCTTCTCCAGGAACTGGTAGTTCTCGAGGGTGGCGGGGCCACGATCCCCGACGGTGCGGGAGTTCTGGTTGTCGTAGACCGAGTGCCCCTGACGGTTGGTCAGGATGGGGCGCTCCTCCTCGCTGGGGGCGGGGGGTTCGTTCGCGACATCGCTCATGGCGGTCCTCTCGTTCGTTCCCATCCAGCCTGCGTCGCCGGGTGCAGGTGTCTCACCCCCTCGCGGGCAGCGGGATCGCGAGCTATAGTCGCGGCTCTCCGGCGCGGCCGGTGAAGTGGTCCATGGAGGAGTAGACCCCGAACACCTTGTCGGCCACCAGATCCCACGCGCGGGTGGGAAGGACGCCCCGCGCGGCCATGGCGAGCTTCACCGTCCACGGTCGCAGGACGATCGGCGTGCCCCGCAGCATGCCGTTCCACGCGGCCCGGGTGGCCTGCTGCGGCGTCATGATCGGGGTGAGCAGCGGTCCGCGCGCGCCCTCGAACATCCCGGTCGAGACGTAGCTGGGGCAGTACGTCGTGACCGCGATGTGCCGGTGACCGTCTTTTGCGAGCTCGAGCCGCAGGGAGTCGCTCCAGCCGATCATGGCCCACTTGGATGCGGCGTACACGCTCATGTTGGGGTTGGCGAGCGTCCCGGCCGCCGAGGCGATGTTCAGGATGCGCTTGGGCCGGGATGCGTCCGCCATCATGTCGGGGAGGAGCTCCCGGGTCAGCCACATCGCCGCGAGGGCGTTGATCCGCAGGGTCGCCTCGATGTCGCGGACCGGGTCGTGCTCCCAGAAGGGCGCGCCGCGGACGATCCCGGCGTTGTTGATGAGGATGTCGGGCGACCCGAGGTCGGCCCGCACCGAGGCCGCGGCCGTGCGGATGTCCGCCAGCTGCGACACGTCGACGCGGTAGGGGCGCACGTCGGTCCCCGACCGGGAGAGATCCTGCGCCAGGGCGGTCGCCGCCTCGGCATCGATGTCCCACAGTGCGACGGCACGGGCGCCGGCGGCGACGGCCCGCCGGGCGTAGAGCGCACCCATGCCGCGCGCTCCGCCGGTGATGAGCACGACGGAGCCGGAGACGGGGGAGGATGCCTCGGTGCGAGCGGTCATGACGTGCTCCTCCTCAGTGGGTCGGCGAAGGTCCAGGCGAACGTGCGCTCGGCGTTGGCGAGATACGGGCCGCGTGCCGCGGCATCCTCCCAGGCGTATTCCAGGTCTTCCAGCCACAGGCAGCACGCGAGGAACCGGGCGCGGTCGATGACGGCCGCATCGCTCGCCGCTTCGTCGAGAGCATGCGCCAGCTGCGCGGCCGCGTCCGGACCGAGGTCGCGGTGGATGCGGGCCACATCGCGGGCGGGATCGGTGCGGGCGGCGTCGGTCCAGTCGATCACGCCAGTGATCGCCCCGGACCCGTCGACGAGGATGTGCTCGGCGCCGAGGTCGTTGTGGCACGGGATGCTGTCGCCGGTGTCAGGGGGCAGACGATCGAGCGCGCGGAGGACCTGGCCCGCGCGCTCGGCTCCCAGGCGCGACCGCAGCCGCTCGACCCGTTCGATCGCCTCCTCCCGCCAAGCCTTCATCGGATGGAGGTCACGGGGGAGGGCCTGGGCGGCTCTCGATCGGCGTAGAGCTCGCAGCATCCCGGCCAGACCCGAGATCATCGCGGGGGAGACGGGGAACGCGGTGCGCAGGAGCGGGGTTCCTGGCAGCCGCCGGTAGGCGAAGACGCCGTCCTCGTGCGCGAGGGGCGTCGGCACGGCCACCGGGGAGGTCGCGCCGAGCTGTGTCAGCACGCCGACCTCGCGCTCGACGACAGCAGGCGAACCGAAGCGGGCGATGTGATCGCCGACCTCGACGGTGATGTTCTCTGTTCCGTGGGTCAGCAACCGCGCCGGGGCCTCGGCGGGCCACAGCCGGTGGCGTGCGCCGAACTCCGCGACGCGCGCCAGCGTGCTCGGATCGAGTCCCCGCGTGAGCTCGTCGGCCACGGGAAGCGGGTCAGGCGCGCAGGCGCTTGCGGAGGAGCTTCTGCTCCTTGCCGGAGACGGGTGAGTCCGAGGGCACGATGCCGCCCCGGGTTGCGCGGCGCGTGTCCACGACGCTGCCGATGGCGAGGGCGAGCGAGATCCCCCAGCTGAGGAACGCCAGCGCCGTGCGCCAGGTGAACGGGTCGTTGCTGCGAAGGCTCCGCAGGAGCGTCAGACCGCTGGTGATCGCGCTGACAAGACCGGTGCCGAAGAGGTACTTGCGCATACGCCCACGCTATCGGTGCGGAGGGGACGGGGTCGGCGGGCTTGACATGCAAGGCCCCGGGCCCGCCGGGGACTGCGGGGTAGCCTGGAGAGAACACCGCATGGAGGAGCCCGCGTGACCCAGGCAGAGTTCGTCGTCGTCGCCAACCGTCTCCCTGTCGACCGCATCGCCGACGCCGACCCCGACGACGAGGAAGGCTGGCGTCGTTCGCCCGGCGGCCTGGTGACGGCGCTGGAGCCGGTGATGCGCAAGGCCGAGGGTGCATGGGTGGGCTGGGCCGGTCAGGCCGACCTCGAACTCGAGCCGTTCGACTTCGAGGGGACGCATCTCGTACCCGTCAACCTCTCCGCCGACGACGTGGAGAACTACTACGAGGGCTTCTCCAACGACACCATCTGGCCTCTCTACCACGACGTCATCGCCGCCCCGCGGTTCCGGCGGCAGTGGTGGGAGGCCTACGTCAAGGTCAACCAGCGCTTCGCCGACGCGGCGGCGGACGTCGCGGCGGTGAACGCCATCGTGTGGGTGCAGGACTACCAGCTCCAGCTGGTGCCGCGGATGCTGCGCGAGGCCCGGCCGGATCTGACGATCGGCTACTTCCACCACATTCCCTTCCCCGCATACGGGCTGTACTCGCAGCTGCCGTGGCGACGGCAGGTGCTCGAGGGGCTCCTGGGAGCGGATGTCATCGGATTCCAGCGCGTCGCCGACGCCGGCAACTTCGCCCGCGCCGTGCGGCGGCAGCTGCGCTACGAGACGAAGGCGTCGGGCATCTCGGTGCCCGACGGCAGAGGCGGCACGCGGACGGCCCTGGCAAAGGCCTTCCCGATCTCCATCGACGCCGATTCGTACATCGAGCTCGCCCAGCGACCCGACATCCAGGCCCGCGCCCTGGAGATCCGGGAGAGCCTGGGCAACCCGAAGAAGATCCTGCTGGGCGTTGACCGGCTCGACTACACCAAGGGCATCCGTCACCGTCTCAAGGCGTTCGGAGAGCTCCTCGAAGACGGCCGTGTGAGCGTCGACGACGTCACCCTCGTGCAGGTCGCCAGCCCCAGTCGAGAACGCGTGGAGGCCTACATCCAACTGCGCGACGAGATCGAGCTCACCGTCGGGCGCATCAACGGCGACTACGACACGATGGGCCACACGGCCATCCGCTATCTCCATCAGGCCTACCCGCGCGAGGAGATGGTGGCCCTCTACCTCGCCGCCGACGTCATGCTCGTCACCGCGCTGCGCGACGGCATGAACCTCGTGGCGAAGGAGTACGTGGCCAGCCGCGTGGACAACCGCGGTGTGCTCGTCCTGAGTGAATTCGCGGGCGCCGCCGACGAGCTGGGGAGCGCCATCCTCGTCAACCCGCACGACATCGACGGTCTCAAGGACTCGGTGATGCGGGCGATCAACATGCCCGCCGGAGAACAGGGCCGGCGGATGCGGGCCCTGCGCCGGCGCGTGCGCGAACACGACGTCGAAGACTGGTCGCGTGAATTCCTCGACGCGCTCGCCGCCTTCCACGACCGCACCTCGGCGGTGACGGCATGACCACGACCGTCGCCGAAGACCTCCTGGAGCCCCTCGCCCGCACCCCGCGCCTGCTGGTCGCGCTCGACTTCGACGGCACGCTCTCGCCACTGCAGAACGAACCCATGGACGCGCGGATGCTGCCGGCCGCACGCCGCTGCGTCGAAGCGCTCGCCGCCCTGCCCGACACCGTCGTGGCTCTGGTCTCAGGGCGCAGCCTGCGCGACCTCCGCGTCATCGCCGAGCACGACGATGCCTCGCCGCTGTGGCTGGCAGGTTCCCACGGCGCCGAGTACTGGCAGCCGGGCGTCGGCGCGATCGAACCCCACGAGGACCCGGAGGAGGTCGCCCTCCGCGACCGCCTGCGCGCCCTCGCCGAGGAGGCCACGCGCGGTATGGCAGGCGTGTGGATCGAGCCGAAGACCTTCGGACTCGGCGTGCACACCCGCCGCGCCGACGCCGTGACCGCCGAGCACGCCGACCGCGTCGTGGACGACATCGTGCGCGCGCACGCGCCGGCGTGGCGACGACGCACGGGCCACAACATCCTCGAGTACGCCTTCCGCCACGAAGGCAAGGACACCGCCGTGCGGACGCTGCGCGAACGCGCGGGCGCCTCTGCGGTGCTCTTCGCCGGCGACGACGTGACCGACGAGGACGCCATCCGCTCGCTCGGGCGTGATGACCTGGGCGTGCGGGTCGGGCCGGGGGAGACCGCCGCCACCGTCACCGTCGCCGACATCGCCGCGTTCGCCGACCTTCTCGACGTGCTGGCGCGGATGCGGGGCCGGGCTCTCGGCGTCGCGTCGGACTGAGCTCCCGCCACGCACCGGACTATCGGTAACGCCGATACTCCGCATCGGTGAACCTCTCTTCCCTGATGGTGCGCGTCGTGAAGATAGTGGGTTAGCCGCACCGTTGCGCCCGCCCGGGCTGCCGGTGCGTTCCGGATCCATCAAAGGAGATGAAATGGAACCTCGTCGACCCTTGCGCTACTGGCGCAAGACAGCGGTCGTCACCGCGACCGCCTTGGCACTGACCATGGTGTTCGCGGGCTGCGCCGGACCGTCCACGCCGACCGGTACGTCGGGCGCTCCCGAGCCGGAGGTGCCGGAGGTCATCCCGATGACCGTCGCACGCGGCGCCGTGACGATCGAGAACTCGATCCTCGCGCACGAGCAGGGCTTCTTCGAGGAGGCCGGCCTCGACGTCGACCTCCAGGTCACCGGCGGTGGCGGCGGCGCAGCGACCAACTCGGCGCTCATCGCGGGCGAGATGGACATCGCCGCGACCGACGCGGTCACCGCGGTGCGTGCGATCAACGAGAATATGCCGATCGTCGTGGTCGCGGGTACGAAGTCCGCCGACCCCAACCAGGAGGGCGACGCCTCGGACGGCCTCATCGTGCCGCCCGGCAGCCCGATCGCCGATTGGTCCGACCTGCGCGGTAAGAAGATCGGCGTGCCCGAGCTCGGCGGCCTGCCGCACCTCACGGTCGTCGCGGCGCTCGAGGAGAACGACATCCCGCTCAGCGAGGTCGAGTTCGTGCCGATCCCGGTCGACGCCCTCGTGCCCGCCGCGGAGAACGGCCAGGTCGACGCGATCTTCACGTTCAGCATCTTCCTGCTCCAGGCTGTCGATGGCGGGTTCACCCGTGTCGGCACCGGAGTGCGCGAGTTCCTTCCGTACGCGCCGCAGGTCGTGTGGGTCGCGAGCCGCGAATACGTCGAGAACAATCCCGAGGCGGTCGAGCGCTTCCTGACCGGGCTCGGCGAGGGCACCGAGTTCTCCAACGAGAACCCCGATGAGGTGCGCCGCGTGTACCGCGAGAACACGGAGCTGCCGCCACCCTTCATCGACAACGTGATGGCGCTGGACGTGCTCTCGGTCGAGTTCGACCAGAAGGGCTGGGACCGCATGCTCGAGATCATGAAGACCCTGGGTGAAGTGCGTGACGACCTCACGTTCGAAGAGCTGGTCTGGGAAGGGGCTCGCTGACCGGCATCCGCCGGCAGGTGAGAACACCATCGTGACGTGGACCCAGACCATCCGTGCGAGCGCGGCGGCGGAAACCCGCCGCCGCGCCGTACCGACCATCGCCCTGTGGCGCGTGGGCGTGTTCGTCGCCGGGATCGCGCTGTGGGCGCTCCTCTCGGTGTCGGACGTCGTCCCGGCGGGCTTGCTGCCCTCGCCGTTCGCCGTCGTGGTGGCGCTGACCGAGCAACTCGTGACAGCCGAATACTGGCAGGCGATCGGACTCACTCTGTGGGGCGCAGCCGTCGGGCTCGCGGCCGCAGCCATCGTCGGGATCGCGGTCGGTCTCCTCACGGCGGGTTCGTCCGCCGCGGAACTGTCGATGAGGTTCGTCATCGACTTCGGCCGCGCGTTCCCCGCTGTCGCCCTGATCGCCGTGATGGTGCTCATCCTGGGTCGTGGGATCGAGCTGAAGGCGACGCTCGTGTTCGTCGCCGTCGTCTTCCTCATCATCGTGCAGACGCAGCAGGGCGTGCGCCGCATCCCGCCGTCCATCATCGAGACGGCGCGGGCTTTCCGCACGCCGCGCGCGCTGCTCGTGCGGCGTGTCCTGCTCCCCAGCGCCGCGCCGTCGATCCTGACCGGTCTTCGTCTGGGCGCGTCCGTCGCCGTGCTCGTGGCGATCTCCACTGAGGTCCTCAGCGGGTCGGCGGGCATCGGCAACCGGATCACCGACGCGCAACTGGGAGCGAATCCGCCTCTGGCGTACGCGTACATCGTGACTGCCGGCCTGCTCGGATTCGGCGTGAACGTGGGTCTCGAGAAGCTGCAGTCGGCGATCGTGCGCTGGCGGCCCGCTCTCGATGGGGAGGATTGACATGAACGCGCGCACCTACGGTCCCGTGACCCGGATCATCCTGCTGGCGTGGCTTCCCATCGTCCTCATCGTGCTGTGGTTCGTCGTGTCCGCGCAGTCGACCTCGGTGTTCTGGCCGCCGTTGTCCACGATCCTCGCGAAGTTCGGGGACTGGGCCGCCTCCGGAACGCTGTGGAGCTCGCTGGCGTACAGCTTCGGCAACTACTTCATGGCCCTCATCCTCGCGACGGTCGTGGGGATCGGCATCGGCACCGCGATCGGGCTCATGCCGCGCGCGGGGCAAGTCCTCTCGCCCTACTTGGACTTCTTCCGCACGCTGCCCATCGTGGTGTTCGTGCCCATCGTGATCCTCACGCTCGGCGTGGGCCGCGGGCCGAAGGTGTTCCTGATCTTCCTCGCATGCGTGTGGCCCATCTTGCTCAACGCGATCGAGGGCGTGCGCTCGATCCAGCCCAGCGTGTTCGAGACCGCGCGGTCGTACCGCATCCCGCTCGCGCTGCGCATCCGTCGCGTCGTGCTGCCGGGAGCCGCGCCGCAGATCGCGATCGGCCTCCGGCTGGCGATCTCGATCGGCATCGTGATGCTCGTCGTGAGCGAGATGTACGGCTCGACGGAAGGCGTCGGGCACTTCATCCTGCAGAGCGGGCAGCGGTTCCAGTTGGCGCAAGCGTGGGCGGGGACCCTGCTCATCGGCGTCATCGGATGGCTGTTCACCGCGCTGTACATGTTCGGCGAGCACCGCGTGCTCGTATGGACCCGGCAGGACGCAGAGACGCGTCGTTCCGGGCGCGTCTCGAAGGGAGACAAGTCATGACTCGTGACCTGGCGACGGATGTGGCGCTCACCGCGTCGCACGTGAGCAAGGCGTTCGGCACCGGTGACGATCGCGTGGAGGTGATCCGGGGTCTGCACCTGCAGATCCGCGCCGGTGACGTCACGTGCCTCGTGGGCCCCTCGGGAGTGGGTAAGACGACCCTCCTGCGGCTGCTCGCGGGCCTCGCTGCCCCCACGAGCGGGACGGTGTCGCTGGGTGACGCCGAGATCACGGCGCCGTCCGAGAAGATCGCCGTCGTGTTCCAGGACTACCGCGGTTCACTCATGCCCTGGATGAAGGTCGCGCAGAACGTGGCCTTCCCGCTCGAGGGGCGCGGGGTGGGCAAGGTTGAACGCTTGCGGCGCGCGAACGAAGCGCTCGAGGTCGTGGGTTTGGGTGGCAACGAGGACAAGTACCCGTGGCAGTTGTCCGGCGGCATGCAGCAGCGTGTCGCGATCGCCCGTGCGCTCGCGTACGAGGCGCCCATCATGCTCATGGACGAGCCGTTCGGGTCGCTCGACGCGCAGACGCGCTTCGATCTCGAGGACCTCGTGCTGCGGTTGCGCAACGACATCGGGATCACGATCGTCGTCGTGACGCACGACATCGACGAGGCGGTGTATCTCGGTGATCGCGTGGTCGTGCTCGGCGGGCGGCCGTCGGTCATCGTGGACGACGTGGAGGTGCCACTGGGACGCGAGCGCACGCAGCTGACCACGAAGTCCACACCGACGTTCGTGGAACTGCGCACGCGCGTGCTGGGAGAGATCCAGCAGTACGGCCTGACGCCGACGGCGACGTCCGAGTGAGCGCGCGGCTGCCGTGGGCACGACCCGCAGAGGTGACCGCATGACGACGCAGGGACCGGACGCGCCGTTCGCGCTCGCGCGGTTCCGCGACGGCGAGGGCACGGTGCTCGGGCTCGTCGCGGGGGACCGCATCCGCGCGCTCGGACCCGATGACCTCGGTGCCGCGGACCTGAACTCGTTCCTCGCGACCGGGGAGTGGGGACGCCTCGCCCGTCTCGTGGACGTCGACGGCCCGTGGCGTCCGCTCGCGGACGTGACGCTGACGGCACCCGTCGAGCCGCGTCAGGTCCTCCAGGCCGGGGCCAACTACCGCACGCACGTCATCCAGCTCGCGATCGCGGGGATGACCCGCCGGGACAGCGGTCTGAGCGAGGAGGAGGCGCGTGCGCGTGCGGAACGCGCGATGGACGCGCGGGCCGCGAGCGGTCGCGCCTACGTGTTCATCGGCATGCCGGCGTGCGTCGTGGGCGACGACGAGCCCCTCGTGCTGCCTGCCGGCAGCGAACAGCACGATTGGGAGCTCGAGCTCGCCGCCGTCATCGGGAGCCGCGCGTTCCGCGTGACCCCGGAGGAGGCGCCCGCGCACATCGCCGGCTACACGATCGTGAACGACATCACGACGCGCGACCTCGCGTTCCCGGCGGACATCGGCGGTCTCGGAGCGGACTGGTTCCGTTCCAAGAACTCACCCGGGTTCCTCCCCACCGGTCCTTTCCTCGTCCCCGCGGGCTTCGTGGACCCCAGCGACCTGCGCGTGCGCCTCGACCTGAACGACCGCGCGATGCAGGACGCGACGACCGCCGAGCTCGTGCACGACGTCGCGCACATCGTGTCCACGGCGTCGCACACGCTCCCGTTGCTGCCGGGAGACCTCATCCTCACCGGCAGCCCCGCGGGAAACGGGCAGCACTGGGGCCGGTTCCTGCAGGACGGGGACGTCCTCACCGGGAGTATCACGCACCTGGGCACTCAGGTCGTGCGCTGCGTCGCCGACACGGGGGACCCGGCTGCCTGACCCCGCGCTGCACGCGGTCGCGCGCGCTACGGCGGCGTCACGCCAGGTCGCGCACCGCCTCGGTGAACAGACCCCGCAGCCACTCGTGCTCGGGATCGTTCTCGTGCGCGGGATGCCACCACAGCGCCTCGATGAGCGGAACGGGTTCGAACGGCAGCTCGCACACCGCCACCCCGCCGAGCCCCTGCACGCGCGGGGCGAGCTTGCGCTGGATCAGCGCGAGACGATCCGTGCCGGCGACGTACAGCGGCAGGAGCGAGAAGCTCTCCACGATGGCCTCGATGCGCGGCTGCAGGCCGAGCTGCTCGAGCTGACGCCCCACCGCCGTGAACGACACGCGCGTCTGGTAGGTGAACACCCACGGCGACGCGGACAGCGTCTCCAGGCTCAGCGTCGGGTGCACGCGCGGATTGTCGGCGGCGGCGAGGACCACCCAATCGTCGCGCCACAGGTCCATGCACGGACGGTCGGCCGCGATGCCGTGCGGGAGGATCAGGGCATCCAGCGATGCGAGGCGGTTGAGCACGTCGTCGATGCCCATGCTCGAGGTCGGCACGAAGCGCACGCGCACGCCCGGCGCCTGCGCGCTGGCCAGACGCGACACCGCCGGGCCGATCACCGTCAGCGCGTAGTCGGACCCGTGCACCGTGAAGGTGCGCGAGGATTCCGACGGGTCCCACCGCGATTGGCTCTCGAACACGCGACGGACCGCGTTGAGCGCGTCCGCGGTGTGTTCGGGCAGGCGCGCCGCGAGCGGCGTGAGCTCGTAGGTGTTGCCCCGCCGCGCCAGCAGGGGGTCGTCGAAGTGCACGCGAAGGCGCGCGAGGGCGGCGCTCAGCGACGGCTGGCTCAGGCGCAACCGCTCGGCTGCGCGCGTGACGTTGCGCTCGGTGAGCAGGGCATCCAGCGCCACCAGCAGGTTGAGGTCCAGGCGGGAGAGCAACGGGTCGTCGGGCACGGTCGGGCTCCTGTCTCGGGTGGCCCGACCCTATCGGTAATCCTGATGCTTGCGATAGTGATTCTGCGGTTCCCCAATGGGCTTGCCCTCCCACAGACTCGGCATGCGGCCCCATTCCGCGCCGCTGAAAGGATCGAAGATGATCACTCTGCTTTCGCACTTGTCCTACGTCGCCCTGACCACGCGCGATGTCGATGCGTCGGTCGACTTCTACGTCACGCACGTGGGCATGACCGAGGTGGCCCGTGACGAGGACCGCGTGTACCTGCGCACATGGGGCGACTACTACAGCTACAGCCTCGTGATCGAGCGGGGAGACGAGACGGCGCTGCACTCGATGGCGTGGCGCACGGCGAGCGCCGAGGCGCTCGAGGAGGCGGTCCGTCGCATCGAGGCCAAGGGCGGCGTCGGCGAGTGGTTCGACGGCCACGACATCGGCCGGGCCTACCGCTTCGTGGGACCGTGGGGCCACACGATGGTGCTGCACTGGGATGCAGTGCACCACCGCTACACCCAGGGCGAGCTCGCCTCGACCTTCCCGGACCGTCCGCAGCGCCGGTCGCGTCTCGCCGGCGCGCCGCGTCAGCTGGACCACGTCACGATCTGCGCGAGCGACGTGGACGCGTTCTGCCAGTGGTACCACGAGGTGCTCGGCTTCCGCATCATGGCCCGCACGGTCCTCGAGGAGGCGCCCATCTCGGTGTTCTCGGTGCTCACGACGAACGAGAAGTCGCACGACCTCGGCGTCGTGCTGGACGGATCCACGCGCTCGGGACGGGTCAACCACTACGCCTACTGGTACGACACGCGCGAGGAGATGCTCATCGCTGCGGATCTGCTCATGGAGGCCGGCGTGCACATCGAGTACGGCCCGACGATCCACGGCATCGGCGAGCAGTCGTTCCTGTACTACCGCGAGCCCTCGGGCATGCGCGTCGAACTGAACACCGGCGGCTACCGCAACTACGTACCGGACTGGGAGCCGCAGACGTGGAAGACGTCGCAGGGCTCGTACGACATCTACCGCAACAGCTCGATGCCGCTGTCGCTGACCGAGTCGTTCCCTCCCGCGGACGGACCTACCGCGACCGAGGAAGGCGTCCCGGACGAGATCAAGGGCGACCTGCTCAGGGACAAGGCATGATCCGGCGCGCGACGCGGAGCGTGTCGTGAGCTCCCTGTCCGAGAACCCCGCGGACCTCGACCGCGCCGACGCGCTCGGCGAAGTCGTCATCCGAGCCGAGGAGTACCGCAACTGGGGGCGGTGGGGCGCCGACGACGCGCTGGGGACGCTCAACTTCATCGATGCAGCCAAGCGGGTCGAAGCGGCGCGACTGGTAACGGAAGGCCGGGCCGTCACGCTCGCCCAGGCGTTCAACGAGGACGGTCCGCAGCGCGGGTGGAAGAAGCGCAACAATCCCGTGCACACGATGACGGGTACAGGGCTCGACCACGAGCGCAACCCGGACTACAACCCGCACGGTATCGGGGGCGCGGACGACATGATCGTGATGCCGCTCCAGTGCTCGACGCAGTGGGACGGCCTCGGCCACATCTTCGACCGCGGCCTGGCCTACAACGGGCGTCCCGCGGGTGACGTCGTGACGACGCAGGGCGATCGCGTGACCGGCATCGAGCACGCAGCCGACGTGATCATCTCCCGCGGCGTGCTGCTGGACATGGGCCGCTTCCTGCGCCCCGAGTCCGGCGAGCTCGAGGACGGGTACGCGATCACCGCGGCGGACCTCGACGCGTGCGTGCGCGCTCAGGGTGACAGTGCACGCGTGGGGCGCGGCGACATCGTGCTCGTGCGCACGGGTCAGTTGGCGCGTGCGCGTCGCAACGGATGGGGGGAGTACGCGGGCGGCCCCGCTCCCGGTCTGTCCCTCACGACCGCCGGCTGGCTGCACCGCACCGAGATCGCGGCGATCGCGACCGACACGTGGGGATTCGAAGTGCGTCCCAATGAGTTCGACGAGTCGTTCCAGCCGCTGCACCAGATCGTGATCCCGAACATGGGGCTCACGGTCGGCGAGATGTGGGACCTTGAAGAGCTCGGTGCCGTGTGCGCCGCATCCGGCCGGTACGAGTTCCTGCTGTCCGCAGCGCCCTTCCCATCACGGGTGCGGTCGGTTCGCCGCTGAACCCGATCGCCCTCATCTGAAGTCCCGGGGCACTGCGCCCCATCCACTCTCTGAACGAGGAGGTTCCGAGGTGCCAGCTGTCACCAGTGTCGCGATCGCGGGAGCGGGTGTGTCCGGTCTCGCGGCCGCCATCCGCCTCGCGCGCGCCGGCGTCGCCGTCGACCTGATCGAAGCCCAGCCCGAGCTCACCGCGCTCGGGTCGGGGATCTCCCTGCAGGCCAATGCACTGCAGGCGTTCGCCGCGCTGGGTGTGTGGGAGGACATCTCCGCAGCGGGCTACGCGTTCGACGGGCTCGTACTGCGCGCGCCGGGCCCGGACGCCCCTGTCATCGCACGCCGCGCGGAGGGCTCGACGCGTCTGCCCGGGATGCCGTCGGCGATGGGGATGCCCCGTCCGGCGCTCGCGCGCATCCTCTTCGAGCACGCGCAGGAAGCGGGCGTGCGGGCCCGCTTCGGCATCCGCGCGACCGGGACGCGCGAGCACGACGGCGTCGTGACGCTCGAATCTCCCGACGGGGATGTGGGGACGTACGACCTCGTGATCGGTGCCGACGGACTGCACTCCGCAATCCGCGCGGGTATCGGCATCGCGACCGTGCCCGAGCACACGGGCATGGGGATCTGGCGTGCGTTCGTCTCACGTCCCGCCGAGGTCGAGACGACCGAGCTGTACTACGGCGGGCCCGCGTACATCGCGGGGTACACCCCCACGGGCGCGGACTCGATGTACGCATTCCTCGTGTTCGACGCCGAGAAGCACTTCGACATGCCCGCGGCCGAAGCCGCCGCGTACATGCGCGACCGCTCTCGTGCGTACGGCGGGCCGTGGGACAGCATCCGCGCGGACCTGGACGCGGGGGAGGCCCTCGTGAACTACACGTGGTTCACGCGGCACGTCGTGCCGGCGCCCTGGAACCGCGGGCGCGTCGTGATCATCGGCGACGCCGCGCACTCGTGCCCGCCCACGATCGCGCAGGGCGCCGCGCAAGCGCTCGAAGACGCCCTCATCCTCACGGACCTCCTCGTTGACGCCGCGGAGATCACGCCCGCCCTGTGGGACGAGTTCCACCGTCGCCGCGTCGCGCGCGCGACGGCCGTCGTCGACGCGTCCGTGCAGCTCGCGGAATGGCAGCGCGACGGCGAGGACCACTCCGCGGAGATGCCACGTCTGATCGCCGAGCTCGGCGAGCGCCTCGCCCGCCCGCTGTGAAACCAGGAGGAATCGCATGAAGATCGCACGATGGATGAACCGCGGCGCACTCGAGGAGGGATTCGTCGAGGCTGACGGCGCCGTGCCGCTCCCCGACGGCATCACGGTCGCGGACCTGCTGCGCGGCGGGCTCGCCTTCGCGCACGAGGTGCACGCCGCGACGGTCGGTCGCGCGGCGCGCGCGCTCGCGGACGTCGAGCTGCTGCCGCCTGTCGTGCCCGCCGCCGTGCGCGATTTCGCGGTGTTCGAGGAGCACGTGGAGGGCATGAGCGCGGACGCGCAGGGGCGCCCGAACGTGCCCGCCCCATGGTACGAGTCGCCCCGGTTCTACTTCACGAACCCGCACACGCTGCACGGATCGGGTGCCCGCATCCGCCCGCCTGCGACCGAGCGCCTCGACTACGAGCTCGAGGTCGCCGTCGTGCTCGGCGGTGAGCCGGGGGAGGACCTGGATCCGGCCGAGGCGGCCACCCGCATCTTCGGCTACGCCATCATGAACGACTGGTCGGCGCGCGACATCCAGGGCCGCGAGATGAACGTGCGGCTGGGGCCCGCGAAGGGGAAGGACTTCGCGACGTCGCTCGGTCCCTGGATCGTGACGGCGGACGAGCTGGCCGACCGCATCGACGACGACGGCTTCCTCGCTCTGCGCGCCGAGGTCTCGGTCAACGGCGTCCTCACCGGCGCCGACCTGCTCTCGAACATGGCCTGGACGTTCCCCGAGCTCATCTCGTACGCGTCCCGCGCGTCGCGCGTCGTGCCCGGTGATGTCATCGGATCGGGCACGACGGGCAACGGCGGATGCCTCGCCGAGCTGTGGGGCCTCGCGGGCGGCGCGCTCGTGCCGCCACCGCTGCAGGCGGGCGACGTGGTGAGCATGCGCGTGGAACGCCTCGGCGAACTCGTCGGCATCGTGGATCCGGCTCGCATGCATCCGCACGAGATCCCCCCCGCCCGCCGGCGGCCGCAGCCGCGGGCACGATCGGTGCCCGCCCGGGAATAGACTGCGGGAATGCCCGACAGCACCATCGACATCAAGCCGCGCAGCCGCGTGGTGACCGACGGAATCGAAGCCACCACGTCCCGCGGCATGCTCCGCGGGGTCGGCATGGGCGATGAGGACTGGGACAAGCCCCAGATCGGCATCGCCTCGAGCTGGAACGAGATCACGCCCTGCAACCTGAGCCTGGACCGGCTCGCGCAGGGCGCGAAGGAGGGTGTGCACTCCGGCGGCGGCTACCCGCTGCAGTTCGGCACGATCTCCGTCTCCGACGGCATCTCGATGGGCCACGAGGGCATGCACTTCTCGCTCGTCTCGCGCGAGGTCATCGCCGACTCCGTCGAGACCGTCGTCATGGCCGAGCGCCTCGACGGCACGGTGCTCCTGGCCGGCTGCGACAAGTCCATCCCCGGGATGCTGATGGCCAGCGCACGGCTGGACCTCTCGAGCGTCTTCCTCTACGCCGGCTCGATCGCCCCCGGCTGGGTCAAGCTGTCGGACGGCACCGAGAAGGAGATCACGATCATCGACTCCTTCGAAGGAGTCGGAGCGTGCCTGGCCGGTCGCATGAGCGAGGCCGACCTCAAGCGCATCGAATGCGCCTTCGCCCCCGGCGAGGGCGCGTGCGGCGGGATGTACACGGCCAACACGATGGCCTCGGTCGCCGAGGCGCTGGGCCTGAGCCTGCCCGGATCGGCGGCCCCGCCGTCGGCCGACCGACGCCGCGACTACTTCGCGCACCGCTCCGGCGAGGCCGTCGTGAATCTGCTGCGCCTGGGCATCACGACGCGCGACATCCTCACCAAGGAGGCGTTCGAGAACGCCATCGCCCTCGCGATGGCCCTCGGCGGCTCCACGAACGTCGTCCTGCACCTCCTCGCGATCGCGCGTGAGGCCGAGGTCGAGCTGAACCTGCACGATTTCAACCGCATCGGCGACAAGGTCCCGCACATCGCCGACATGAAGCCGTTCGGCAACTACGTCATGAACGACGTCGACCGCCAGGGCGGCATCCCCGTCATCATGAAGGCGATGCTCGACGAGGGCCTGCTGCATGGCGACGCCCTGACGGTCACGGGCAAGACGCTGGCCGAGAACCTGCGGGATCTGGCCCCCGACCCCGTCGACGGCACCGTCATCCACTCCTTCGACAACCCCATCCACGCCACCGGCGGCATCACGATCCTGCACGGCTCGATGGCGCCCGAGGGCGCGGTCGTGAAGACCGCGGGCTTCGACGCGGCGGTCTTCGAGGGGCCCGCGCGCGTGTTCGAGCGCGAGCGCGCCGCGATGGACGCACTCGAGGCGGGGGAGATCACCGCCGGCGACGTCGTGGTCATCCGCTACGAGGGCCCCAAGGGCGGGCCGGGCATGCGCGAGATGCTCGCGATCACGGCCGCCATCAAGGGCGCTGGCCTCGGAAAAGATGTACTACTCTTGACGGACGGTCGATTCTCCGGCGGCACAACCGGCCTGTGCATCGGCCACATAGCACCCGAAGCGGTGGACGCAGGTCCCATCGCATTCGTGCGCGATGGTGATCTGATACGGGTCGATATCGCGGCTCGCACTCTCGACCTACTCGTCGACGAGACCGAGCTGAGCTCCCGCCGCAACGGCTGGGAGCCGCTTCCTCCGCGCTATACCCGTGGCGTCCTGGCCAAGTACTCCAAGCTCGTGCACTCCGCTGCGGAGGGCGCGGTCACGGGGTAACCCCGGCCCTTCCGTCATCCCTTCTTCGTTCTGAGGATTTCACCATGCCCGTCGAATCCGCCCCGGTCGTTCCGCGGCCACCCGCTCGCGCCGCTGCCGCGCCCGTGCTCACCGGCGCGCAGGCGGTCGTCCGCTCCCTCGAGCTGCTCGGCGTCACCGACGTGTTCGGTCTGCCCGGCGGCGCGATCCTGCCCGTTTACGACCCGCTCATGGACACCTCCGAGATCCGCCACATCCTGGTGCGCCATGAGCAGGGCGCCGGCCACGCCGCCGAGGGTTACGCGTCCGCATCCGGACGCATCGGCGTCGCGATCGCCACGTCGGGACCGGGGGCGACCAACCTCGTCACCGCGATCGCCGACGCCTACATGGACTCGGTGCCGATCGTGTGCATCACGGGCCAGGTCTTCTCCACCCTGATGGGGACGGATGCGTTCCAGGAGGCGGACATCGTCGGCATCACGATGCCGATCACCAAGCACTCGATCCTCGTCAAGCGGGCCGAGGAGATCCCCGCGGCCATCGCGGCGGCCTTCGAGATCGCCGGCACCGGTCGCCCCGGCCCCGTGCTCGTGGACATCACGAAGGACGCGCAGCAGGCCGAGGCGCCGTTCGTGTGGCCGCCGAAGATCGACCTGCCCGGGTACCGTCCGGTGACCAAGGCGCACGGCAAGCAGATCCAGTCCGCTGCGCACCTGCTGGCCGCCGCGAAGAAGCCGGTGCTGTACGTCGGCGGCGGCGTGATCCGCTCCCGCGCGGCCAAGGAGCTGCTCACCTTCGCCGAGACGACCGGCGTGCCCGTGGTCACGACCCTCATGGCGCGCGGTGCGTTCCCCGACTCGCACGAGCAGCACCTCGGGATGCCCGGCATGCACGGCACGGTTCCCGCCGTGCTCGCGCTGCAGGAATCCGACCTGCTGGTCTCACTCGGCGCCCGTTTCGATGACCGCGTGACGGGCAAGGCCGCACTGTTCGCACCCAACGCGCAGGTCGTGCACGTCGACATCGACCCCGCCGAGATCTCCAAGATCCGCGTGGCGGACGTGCCCATCGTGGGTGACCTGCGCGACGTGCTCGTCGACTTGAACGCCGCCTACCGCGACGTCGTGGGCACGAGCACGCCCGACATCTCGGAGTGGTGGTCGTTCCTGGATGGTCTGCGCGCGGAATTCCCGCTCGGTTACGCGCCGACCTCCGACGGCCTGCTCTCTCCGCAGCACGTGATCCAGCGCATCGGGGAGCTCACCGGCCCCGAGGGCATCTTCGCCGCCGGCGTCGGTCAGCACCAGATGTGGGCGGCGCAGTTCATCAAGTACGAACGCCCGAACTCCTGGCTCAACTCCGGCGGCGCCGGCACGATGGGCTACTCGGTGCCGGCTGCCATGGGCGCCAAGGTCGCCGAGCCCGACCGCGTGGTGTGGGCGATCGACGGCGACGGCTGCTTCCAGATGACCAATCAGGAATTGGCGACGTGCGTCATCAACAAGATCCCGATCAAGGTCGCGATCATCAACAACTCCTCCCTGGGCATGGTGCGCCAGTGGCAGACGCTGTTCTACGACGGTCGGTATTCGCACACCGACCTGAACACCGGCCACGACAGCATCCGCATCCCCGACTTCGTCAAGCTCGCCGAGGCTTACGGATGCCTCGCGCTGCGGGTGGAGAAGGAGGAGGACGTGGATGCGGCCATCCGCACGGCCCTGGAGACCAACGACCGGCCCGTCGTGATCGATTTCGTCGTGAGCGCCGACGCCATGGTGTGGCCGATGGTGCCGCAGGGGGTCAGCAACAACTACGTGCAGTACGCCCGTGACCACTCGCCCGCGTTCGAGCAGGAGGACTGAGACGATGCCCAGTCATGTGCTGAGCCTCCTGGTGGAGGACAAGCCCGGTCTGCTCACGCGTGTGGCAGGCCTGTTCGCCCGTCGCGGCTTCAACATCTCCTCGCTCGCGGTGGGCGTCACCGAGATCCCCGGTCTGTCGCGGATCACGGTGGCCGTGGACGTCGAAGACCTCCCGCTGGAGCAGGTGACCAAGCAGCTGAACAAGCTCATCAACGTCATCAAGATCGTCGAGCTCGACCCGGTCAGCTCCGTGCAGCGCGAGCACATGCTCGTGAAGGTGCGCGCCGACAACGCGTCGCGCTCGCACGTGCTGGAGGTCGTCAACCTCTTCCGCGCATCGGTGGTCGACTACGCCCCCGACGCGCTCGTGATCGAGATCACCGGCGACCACGGCAAGGTCGACGCCTTCCTCCGCGCCGTCGAGCCCTTCGGCGTGAAGGAACTCGCCCAGTCCGGCCTCTTGGCCATCGGCCGTGGCGGCAAGAGCATCACCGAGCGCGTCCTGCGCGGCTGACAGCATCCCACCCCCAAAGAGAAAGAACCCCATGGCAGAGATCTTCTACGACGACAACGCCGACCTCTCGATCATCCAGGGCAAGAAGGTCGCAATCGTCGGGTACGGCTCGCAGGGCCACGCGCACGCGCAGAACCTGCGTGACTCCGGCGTCGAGGTCGCCATCGCGCTCAAGGACGGCTCCAAGTCGGCCGCGAAGGCGCAGGAGGACGGTTTCGAGGTGCTCTCCGTCGCGGACGCGACGAAGTGGGCCGACCTCATCATGATCCTCGCGCCCGACCAGCACCAGCGCGGCATCTACAGCGACAGCATCCGCGACAACCTGGCCCCCGGAAAGACCCTCGCCTTCGCGCACGGGTTCAACATCCGCTTCGGGTACATCGACGCGCCCGAGGGCGTCGATGTGATCCTCGTCGCCCCCAAGGCCCCCGGTCACACGGTGCGCCGCGAGTTCGTCGCCGGTCGCGGCATCCCCGACATCATCGCCGTCGAGCGCGACGCTTCGGGCTCCGCGTGGGACACCGCCCTGTCCTACGCCAAGGCCATCGGCGGCACGCGCGCCGGCGTCATCAAGACGACGTTCACCGAAGAGACCGAGACCGACCTGTTCGGCGAGCAGGCGGTGCTGTGCGGCGGTATGAGCCACCTCGTGCAGTACGGCTTCGAGACCCTCACCGAGGCCGGCTACCAGCCCGAGATCGCCTACTTCGAGGTGCTGCACGAACTCAAGCTCATCGTCGACCTCATGTGGGAGGGCGGGATCGCGAAGCAGCGCTGGTCGATCTCCGACACCGCGGAGTACGGCGACTACGTCTCGGGCCCGCGCGTGATCGACGAGCGCGTCAAGGAGAACATGCAGGCCGTGCTCGCCGACATCCAGTCGGGCGCGTTCGCCAAGCGCTTCATCGCCGACCAGGACGCCGGTGCCCCCGAGTTCCTCGCTCTGCGTGAGAAGGAGCAGAACCACCCGATCGAGGCCACCGGCAAGGAGCTGCGCTCCCTGTTCGCGTGGAAGCAGACCGACAGCGACTACACGGAGGGCTCGGCCGCGCGCTGACCCCTTCGCGTTCGCCACGGATGCCCCGGACCTCGCCGTCCGGGGCATCCGTGCGTCGCGGTTCGGGGCATCCGTGCATCGCGGTCCGGGGCATCCGTGCATCGCGGCGGGGCATCCGTGCGTCGCGGCGCTATCGTGAACGGATGCAGAGCGATCCGGACGTTCCCACTTCCCTGGCCATGGACGAGTGGCTCGCGCGCCTGGCCGAGCCCACCGGAGCCCCCGGAGGGGGATCGGCGGCGGGCGTCATGATGGCGCTGTCGGCGGCCCTCCTGCACATGGTGTGCGGATACACACCCGACGAACCCGTCGCCGCCGAAGCGGGCGAGCGTGTGCGGGAGCTGCGGGAGGCGTCACTGCGCGCCTCCGAGGAGGACGGCGTGCGTTCGGTCGCCCTCGGCGCCGCGCTGCGGGAGGACGGCCCCGACCGCAGCGCCCGTCTGTACGACGCGGCCGTGGCGGCCGCAGCATCCTCCGCCGATCTCGCGGAGGTCGGCATCGCCCTCGTGGCGCAGCTGCGCCTGGTCGCGGAGGTGGGCAATCCGCACCTCGTCGCCGACACCGGCGTCGCCTCCGAGTCCCTTCGAGCCGGCCTGGGCGCCGCGCTCATCAACCTGCGCGCGAACATCTCCCTCGCCCGCTCCCACGCCGCCGAAACTCCGGACTCCGGCGACGCTGCGGACTCCGGCGACACTTCGGACTCCGGGCGCACTTCGGACTCCGGCGACCCTTCGGACTCCGGCGTGACGCAGGCATCCGCGGAACTCGGGCGCCTCTCCGACGTCGGCGCCCGCACCGAGCGCGCCCGCTCCGAGATCGACGCGGTCCTCGCCGCCCTCCCGCTCGACTGACTCCGCGAACGTGCACCACCTCGGCGAATCCGCGCCGAATCCGGTGCCGGTTCGCCGAGGTGATGCACTCTCGGCGCGGGCAGCGGGAGGGCACGAAAGTGCATCCCACGATCGCGCCTGTTCGGTGCATCCGCCACGTTTCGAAGTGGCGCGGACGCACGGAAGTGGCGCGGACTCGTGGCGTAGGAAGGCGCGCACGAGGCTGACGCGAACGCACCGGAGTGGCGCGGAACCGGTACCCCGGGCGTGGTGCGGCTGCCGCCCGTGCCCCGGCTCTCCCACGATCGCGCCTGTTCGGTGCATCCGCCACGTTTCAAAGCGGCGCGGACGCACCAAAGTGGCGCGGACTCGTGGCGCGGGCGGGCGCGGACGCACGAAAGTGGCGCGGACGCGCGAGAGTGGCGCGGACTCGTGGAGGGGGCGGACGCGCGCACGGGAAGGGCGCGGATGCGTGAAAGCGCCCCACCGGAAGCGGCGCGGACGCACCAAAGTGGCGCGGACTCGTGGCGCGGGCGGGCGCGGACGCACGGAAGCGGCGCGGACGCGCGAGAGTGGCGCGGTCCGCGGAGGTGGCGGGGCTTACTCTGGGGGAGTGAGCACCGGACGCGACGACGACGCCCTCAGCTGGGGTGGCGACGATGACCCCACGCTCGACCCCGGCACCGAGGCGGCGCCGTCCTCGCCGCCCCCAGCCGGCAAGCAGCCGCGCGACTCGAGCCGTCCCTCGGATGGCTCGCAGCAGCCGCGCGGGTCGCACAGGCTCCCGCGCGGCTTCACCGCCGTAGGGCGGGGGAGTACCGCCGAGCAGCCACCGGCCGCCGCATTCGCCGCCGAGCCCACGGCGCTCGGCAATGCGGGACTCGTGGGAGTCGGGATGATCGCCGCAGCCTTCATCCTCTACTCCGTCGGGTGGCTCATCGTGAGCGTTCGACTGCAGTCCGTCGGCGCGATCCCGGTGCCTTCGGTCTCGCTCATCACGATCACGCTCGCCGCCGCCGCCGCGCCGCTGATCTGGTTCGCCGCGGCGTACTCCCTCACCCGCCGTTCGCGCACGTGGGTGCGCTTCACCTGGCTCATCGCCGGCGTCGTGCTGCTGGTGCCGTGGCCGTTCCTCGTGACAGGAGCATTCGGATGACCGCGGACACCGCACGCGCCCGCGCCACGACGCCGCCGTGGCCCACCCTCGCCGTCGCCGGCATCATCGGGCTGTTCTACGCGTACCTCGTGTGGAGCGCCGTGGATCTGCTCGTGCGCCAGGCGACGGGCCCGCTGGGGCTGAACGGCTGGGGCTGGTTCGTGCACATCCTCCCCATCGTCTTCCCGATGATCGCCTTCGCCGTCGCGTTCGTCATCGGATGGCGCCGCCGGACGTGGGAGTTCGCCCTCGTCCTGGTCGCCGGTCTCGCCGTGGCTGCGGCGTTCTGGACGAACATCCTCGCCTACGCCGTCACGTCGTTCTCGCTGTACGGCGGCTGAGGGCGCCCGGCGTCACACGGTCTTCGCGTCGGGCGAGCCCGCGCTAGGCTGGCGGAGGCCTCGCCGCGCCTCCCGAGGCCGGAGGTGGGCGGCGCCGCATCCGCCCCACCCGTGCGCCAGAAGGATCCCTCTGTGACGAAGCCCGTCGTCCTCATCGCCGAAGAACTCTCTCCCGCCACGATCGACGCGCTCGGTCCCGACTTCGATGTCCGGCACGTCGACGGCACCGACCGCCCGGCGCTCCTGGCCGCACTCGCGGACGCGAACGCCATCCTCGTGCGCTCGGCGACGAAGGTGGATGCCGAGGCCATCGCCGCGGCCCCCGTGCTCAAGGTGGTCGCGCGTGCGGGCGTGGGCCTGGACAACGTCGACATCAAGACGGCCACGACGGCGGGCGTCATGGTGGTCAACGCGCCGACCTCCAATATCGTGTCTGCTGCGGAGCTGACGGTCGGCCACATCCTGAGCCTCGCGCGCCGGATCCCCGCCGCGCACGCCTCCCTCGCGCAGGGGCAGTGGAAGCGCAGCGCCTTCACCGGCACCGAGCTGTTCGAGAAGACCGTCGGCATCATCGGCCTCGGGCGCATCGGCGCGCTCATCGCCGCGCGCCTGCAGGGCTTCGACATGCGCGTCATCGCGTACGACCCCTACGTCACGAGCGCACGCGCCCAGCAGCTCGGCGTGCAGCTGGTCACGCTCGACGAACTCCTCGAGCAGGCCGACTTCCTCACCATCCACATGCCCAAGACGCCGGAGACCACCGGCATGATCGGCATCGACCAGCTCCGGCGCATGAAGCGCACGGCCTTCGTCGTCAACGTCGCCCGCGGCGGGCTCATCGACGAGGATGCGCTGTACGAGGCGCTGACCACGGGCGAGATCGCCGGGGCGGGGCTGGATGTCTTCACCACCGAGCCCCCCGCCGAGGACGGCCCGGCCCGGCGCCTGCTCGACCTCCCCAACGTCGTGGTGACGCCCCACCTGGGTGCGAGCACCGAGGAGGCCCAGGAGAAGGCGGGCGTCTCGGTCGCCCGCTCGGTGCGGCTGGCCCTCGGTGGCGAACTCGTCCCCGACGCGGTCAACGTCGCCGGCGGACTGATCGACCCGTACGTGCGTCCCGGCATCCCGCTCGTGGAGAAGCTGGGGCAGATCTTCGCGTCGCTCGCGCACAGTCCTCTCACGAGCCTGGACGTCGAGGTGCACGGCGAGCTGAGCCAGTACGACGTGAGCGTCCTCAAGCTCGCCGCGCTCAAGGGCGTGTTCACCAACATCGTCAGCGAGAGCGTGTCGTACGTGAACGCACCGCTGCTGGCCGAGCAGCGGGGCGTGGAGGTGCGCCTGCTGACGGATGAGGTCAGCGACGAGTACCGCAACGTCATCACGCTGCGCGGAGCCCTCGCCGACGGGTCGCAGCTGTCGGTGTCGGGCACCCTCACGGGCACGAAGCAGATCGAGAAGCTCGTCGGGATCAACGAGTACGCCCTCGAGCTGCCCATCGAGAAGCACCACCTCGTGATGCTCTACACCGATCGCCCCGGCATCGTCGCGGTCTACGGCCAGCGCTTCGGGGAGGCCGGCATCAACATCGCCGGCATGCAGATCGCCCGTCAGAACGCCGGCGGCCAGGCGCTGTCGGTGCTCACGGTCGACTCGCCCGTCTCCGACGAGCTCGTCGAGCAGGTGCGCTCGGAGATCGACGCCGACCTGTTCCGCCAGATCGAGATCACCGAGTCCTGACCGTCGCCGGCATGCCCGTCAGCCGGCGGATGCGGCGGACTGCACGAGCGCGATGAGCGCGTCGAGCT
The DNA here is from genome assembly GCF_008727775.1 of Microbacterium lushaniae. NCBI lineage: Bacteria > Bacillati > Actinomycetota > Actinomycetes > Micrococcales > Microbacteriaceae > Microbacterium > Microbacterium lushaniae. Next base: position 2,145,735 of record NZ_CP044232.1, on the reverse strand, counting down.
CGGCGCCGGTGGGGACGGGGCCTGGGACCGAGCCGACCGTCAGCGCGTTGTTGAAGTAGAGGCCGTCGCTGACGAGCATGATCAGCTGCAGCGCCGTCTCATCGCGCGCGTACGGGCGGATCGCCTCCTCCCACGACTCCCGGATGCGGCGCAGCGCCGCCACCGCGGGGGCGCAGCCGTTCTGCGCCAGACGCGACACGGCCACGATGGAGTTGTCCAGGGGAGTGCCGGTGTGCAGCGACGTGCGCATGAACGCCGCCACGGCGCCCTCGGGCGACTGCTTGATCTGCGCGACGTCCTCGGCGGCGAGAGCCTCCATGCGGCTGATCAGTCCGGCCTCGAGGGCGTCCTTGGATGCGAAGTGGTAGAGCAGCCCACCCTTGGACACCCCCGCGGCGCGAGCCGTGGCATCCATCGTGGCGGCCCGGTCGCCTTCGGCGGCGAGGATGGCGGCGAACGCGTCCAGGACGCTCTCGCGGGCGTGCGGTGGTCTGCTCATGGGGTGATCGTGTCCAGGGGTGAGGGGAAGGGCTCCGTGTTACTATACCGGCTGGGCGGTTCAGTTAGGCTTTCGCGCGCACATGCTTCAGATGTCACAACCCACCTCGACCCTGCCCACCCTCCGAGCCGATTGGCGCGGCTGGGTGGCGCTCGTCGTGCTCATGCTGCCGGTGCTCCTGGTCTCGGTCGACAACACGGTGCTCAGCTTCGCGCTGCCGGCGATCGCCCTGGATCTGGCGCCCACCAGCATCGAGCAGCTGTGGATCATCGACGCGTACCCGCTGGTCCTGGCCGGCCTCCTCGTGACGATGGGGACCCTCGGCGACCGGTTCGGGCGCCGCAAGATGCTGCTGCTGGGCGCCACCGGCTTCGGCGTCGTCTCGGCCCTGGCCGCGTTCGCACCGACGGCGTCGCTGCTGATCCTCGCGCGGGCGCTCCTGGGCGTGTTCGGCGCGATGCTCATGCCCTCGACGCTGTCGCTCCTGCGCACGATCTTCCGTGACCGCGATCAGCGGCGCATCGCGATCGCGATCTGGGCCTCGGGGTTCTCCGCCGGCTCGGCCCTCGGGCCCATCGTCGGCGGACTCCTCCTGGAGCACTTCGCATGGGGCTCGGTGTTCCTCCTGGCCGTGCCCGTCCTCCTCCCGCTGCTGATCCTCGCGCCGCTGCTGGTCCCGGAGAGCCGCGACCCGCATCCCGGGCGCGCCGATCCCCTCAGCATCCTGCTGTCACTGGGCACGATGATCCCGATCGTCTACGGCATCAAGGAGCTCGCCGTGCACGGCGTGCTGAGCATCGCGCCGATCATGTTCGTGCTCGGCGTGGTCTTCGGCGTGCTGTTCGTCCGGCGGCAGCTGCGCCTCGAGACCCCCATGCTCGATATGAGCCTGTTCCGGCAGGGCCCGTTCTCGGGGGCCATCGTGGTCAACCTCCTCAGCGTGGTCGGGCTCGTCGGCTTCCTGTACTTCGCCGCGCAGCACTTGCAGCTGGTCGTGGGACTCCCGCCCATGCAGGCCGGACTCGCGCTCGTGCCGGGCCTCGCGGCGATGATCGCCTCCGGTCTCATCGTCGTCCCCATCGCCAAGCGCTGTCCGGCGCGCATCGTCGTCCCGTCCGCGCTGCTGTTCTCCGTCGTCGCGTACGTCGTGGTCGCCTTCGCTGCGGGGAACCTCCCCGTGCTCGTCGCCGCCTTCGCCGCCCTCGGCATCGGCATCGGCGCGGCCGAGACCGTCTCCAACGAGCTGATCCTCTCCAGCGCACCGTCGGCGAAGTCAGGCGCCGCCAGTGCGGTGTCCGAGACCGCCTACGAACTGGGCGCGGTGCTGGGCACCACCATCCTCGGCGGCATCCTCACGGCGCTGTACCGCGCCGGTCTGGTGATCCCCCCAGGGGTTCCGGATGCCGCGGCGGATGCAGCGCGCGAGACCCTCGCAGGGGCCGTGGCCGCCGCATCCGCTCTGCCCCCCGATGTGGGCGCGGCGCTGCACGAGGCCGCCGCGCACGCGTTCGACTCCGGCGTGGTCGTGACCGCCCTCATCGGCGCGGGACTGATCGTCGTGGCCGGGGTCGTCGCGGCCGCTAGCCTGGGAGGGTCCCGCGGCGCGAAGTCCTGACGCGCCGGTTCCTGCAAGGAGTGCCATGTCGCGTGTCGTCAAGCTCGCCGTCGTCCCCGGCGACGGCATCGGTCCCGAAGTCATCGCCGAAGCGGTCAAGGTGCTCGACGCCGCCACCGCGCACAGCGACGTCACCTTCGAGCGCTCGCACTTCGCCCTCGGGGCCGGACGCTACCTCGACACCGGCGACACGCTGACCGACGACGACCTGGACGCGCTCCGCTCGCACGACGCGATCCTGCTCGGCGCCGTCGGGGGAGTGCCCGGTGACCCGCGCCTGAAAGACGCCAACATCGAGCGCGGGCTGCTGCTGCGGCTGCGCTTCGAATTCGACCAGTACGTCAACCTCCGCCCCGCCAAGCTGTACCCCGGGTCCACGGGTCCGCTCGCCGACCCCGGCGAGATCGACTTCGTCGTGGTGCGCGAGGGAACCGAAGGCGCGTACGTCGGCAACGGCGGCTCGATCCGCCGCGGCACTCCGCACGAGATCGCCAACGAGACCTCCGTCAACACCGCCTTCGGCGTCGAGCGCGTCGTGCGTTACGCCTTCGAGCTGGCCGAGCGCCGCCGGCGCTCACTCACCCTCGTGCACAAGACCAACGTGCTCGTGCACGCCGGCGGCATCTGGAAGCGCATCGTCGACCAGGTTGCTGCGGAGCATCCCGACGTGGCCGTAGACTACCTGCACGTCGACGCGGCGACGATCTTCCTGGTCACGAACCCGGGCCGCTTCGACGTGATCGTCACCGACAACCTCTTCGGCGACATCCTCACGGACCTGGCCGGCGCCGTCACCGGTGGCATCGGCCTCGCCGCCTCGGGCAGCATCAATCCCGACGGCGTCCTCCCCTCGACGTTCGAGCCCGTGCACGGATCGGCGCCCGACATCGCGGGACAGCAGAAGGCCGACCCCACCGCCGCCATCCTCTCCGTCTCCCTCCTGCTCGATCACCTCGGGCTCCGCGAGGCGGCCGACCGCATCACCCACGCGGTCGAGGAGGACATCGCCGCGCGGGGCGCCACCGCCCGCACCACGACGCAGATCGGCGACGCGATCGTGGCTCGGCTCCAGGCGTAGTCTGAGACCGAGCTCGCCGCTGCCCTGCTCCCCGACCCGCCAGGACGAACATGACTCTCATCGACACCGATCCCGACACCGGACTCGACCCGCTCGAGTTCGCCGTCACCCGCAACCTCACCGCGAAGTCACCGGCTCAGCGCGCAGAGATCCTCGCCAACCCCGGATTCGGCATGAGCTTCACCGACCACATGGTCGACATCTGCTGGTCGGTGCGCGGCGGATGGCACCGCCCGCGCGTGTCGCCGTACGGGCCGATCTCGCTCGATCCCGCCGCCGCCGTGCTGCACTACGGGCAGGAGGTGTTCGAGGGCGTCAAGGCCTACCGTCACGCCGACGGCTCGATCCACACCTTCCGCCCCGACCAGAATGCGCGGCGGATGCAGCGCAGCGCACGACGCCTGGCCCTGCCGGAGCTTCCCGTGCCGTACTTCGTGCAGTCGTTGCGCGAGCTGATCGCCATCGACGGCGACTGGGTGCCCTCCGGCGATGACCAGAGCCTGTACCTGCGGCCGTTCATGTTCGCCAAGGAGGCGTTCCTGGGTGTCCGCCCCGCGCACAAGGTGGCGTACTACCTCATCGCCAGCCCTGCCGGCGCGTACTTCAAGGGCGGCGTGCAGCCGGTCTCGATCTGGCTGAGCGAGGACTACGCACGCGCCGGACGCGGGGGCACGGGCGCGGCCAAGACGGGCGGCAACTACGCCGCGAGCCTCCTGCCGCAGTCGGAGGCGTACGAGCACGAGTGCGACCAGGTGGTGTTCCTGGACGAGAAGCGCAACGTCGAAGAGCTCGGCGGCATGAACATCGTCTTCGTCTACAAGGACGGCACCCTCGTCACCCCCGAATCCCCGAGCATCCTCGAGGGGATCACGCGCGACTCGATCCTGCAGCTCGCGCGTGACCGCGGGCACAGGGTGCAGGGACGCGCGATCTCGCTCGACGAGTGGCGCGAGGGCGTGGCATCCGGCGACATCACCGAGGTCTTCGCGTGCGGCACCGCCGCAGTGGTGACGCCCATCGGCACGCTCAAGGGCCGTGACTTCATCGACGCGCAGCCCACCGGCTCCCTCGCCCTGGAGTTGCGCCAGGAGCTCACCGACATCCAGTACGGCCGCGCCGAGGATCGCCACAACTGGCTGGTCCGCCTCGACGCCTGACCTCCCACCACGCACCGCGAGACTTCACCCCACCGACGAGACCGCGACATAATGCCGCGGTCTCGTCGGCTGCGTGCAGTCTCGCGGGTGCGGGCGGAGGCCGGGGGACGCGGTGCGTGGGGTGGGGGGTCGGTAGGCTGAGCGGGTGAAGATCGCGCGCTTCAGTCACCAGGACGGCATCCGCTACGGCATCGTCGACGACGGCGAACTCGTCGTGCTCGCCGGAGATCCGATGTTCGCGGGATTCGACACGACGGGGGAGCGCGTGCCGCTCGGAGACGTCGCGCTGCTGGCGCCTGTCATCCCGCGCTCGAAGGTCGTCTGCGTCGGCAAGAACTACGCCGACCATGCCGCCGAGATGGGCGGGGAGGCCCCGGCCGAGCCGCTGCTGTTCCTCAAGCCCAACACCGCCGTCATCGGTCCGGGCGACGTCATCGTGCGCCCGCCGCAGTCCCGCAACACCCACTTCGAGGGCGAGCTTGCGGCGGTGATCGGGCGGATCGCGAAGAACGTGCCCGCCGAGCGCGCGCTGGAGTACGTCTTCGGATACACCGTCGCCGACGACGTCACGGCCCGCGACCTGCAGCGCAGCGACGGGCAATGGTCGCGCGCCAAGGGCTTCGACACGTTCTGCCCTCTCGGCCCGGTCATCGAGACCGAGTTCGACGCCACCAGCGCCGTGCTCACGACCCGGCTGAACGGCGAGGTCAAGCAGCAGGCACCGCTGACCGACATGATCCACTCCGTCGCCGACATCATCGCGTACGCCTCCGCCGCATTCACGCTCCTTCCCGGCGACGTGATCCTCACCGGCACGCCCGCCGGTGTCGGACCGTTCGAGGCCGGTGACACCCTCGAGGTCGAGATCTCGGGCATCGGAGTGCTCCGCAACACGGCGCGGGATGCCTGACACCGACCTTCCCGTCGCGTCCGGGCTCGCCGGCATCCAGCGCCGCACGGTCGCCGTCCTCGCCGCCGCCCAGGGGCTCGGCGGCGTGGCCTTCGGAGCGAGCCTCTCGCTCGGGGTGCTGCTGGCGGCCGATGTGGCCGGAGACGAGTCGGTGGCGGGCCTGGCCACCGCCTCCCTCACCTTCGGCACGGCGCTGGCCGCGATCCCGCTCGCCGTCCTCGCGCGGCGACGCGGACGGCGGCTGAGCCTGACCACCGGGATGCTCGTCGCCCTGGCCGGGGTGCTCCTCGTCCTCGTGGCCACCGGCGTGCGCTCCTTCCCGCTGCTGCTCGTCGCGTTCGCGCTCGTGGGCGCGGGCCAGGCCGTGAACCTGCAGTCGCGCTTCGCCGCCACCGACCTCGCCACCGACGCCACGCGCGGCAGGTCGCTGTCGCTGGTGGTGTGGGCCACCACCATCGGCATCGTGCTGGGGCCGAACCTGGTGGGTCCGGGAGAGGCGATCGGCGCCGTGTTCGCCATGCCCCCGCTCACCGGCCCGTACCTGTTCACGATCGTCGGCCAGGTGCTCGCGGTCGTCGTGTACATGGTGTGGCTGCGCCCGGATCCCCTGCTGCTGGCCGCGCGGATCGCCGTACGCGACGCCGCCTCGCGGCCGGGGACGGCGCATCCCGATCGCCCCGCAGTGGCCCGGTACGCGATCTTCGCGGTGGCCGCCGCCCACGCGGTCATGGTCTCGGTCATGGCGATGACCCCCGTGCACCTCGTGCACCACGGCGCCAGCCTGTCGGTCGTGGGCCTGACGATCAGCCTCCACGTGGCCGGGATGTTCGCGCTGTCACCGGTGTTCGGAATCCTCTCCGACCGGATCGGGCGGGGGTGGACGATCCTCGTGGGTCAGGCGCTCCTGGTCGCCGCGCTCGTCCTCGCGGCCGTCGGCGCCGACAGCATGCCCGCCGTCACCACGGCGCTCGTGCTGCTCGGACTCGGGTGGAGCGCGACGACGGTGTCGGGGTCCGCGCTGCTGACGGAGGCCTCCGCCGAGGAGATCCGCACCCGCCGCCAGGGGCTGAGCGACTTCACGATGAGCCTCGTGGGCGCAGCCGGCGCGGTCGTGGCCGGGTTCGTGCTCGCCGGTATCGGCTACGGCGGGCTCGCGCTCACGGCGCTCGTGTTCGTCGCCGCAGTGTGCGTCGGAGCGCCGATCGCCCTCAAGGCTCGAGTGCGGTGAGAGCGCGGGCGACGTCCTCGACGTCGTTGAACAGGTGGAAGCCCACCCGTGCCCGGCCGGCGCGTCCGGAAGCGGTGATTCCTGCCGCCCGCAGGCGCGCGAGGGCGGTGCCGTCCGCGTCGGGCCACGTCACGATGGCGGATTCCCGTGCGGGCGCGGGCAGGCCCATGCCCTCCCGGAACGCGGCGGCCAGCCCCACCGCGTGGCCGTGCAGCGCGTCGGCGTCCACGTCGGCGAACAGCTCCAGCGCCGGTGCGGCGCCCACGAACGCCTGCCACGCCGGCGAGACGTCGAACCGGCGGGCGGATGCGGCGAACGCGATGTCGGCGCCATAGCACGACGCCCAGGGATCCTCACCGGCATACCAACCCCCCTGCACCGGCCGCAGGTGTCGGCCGAATTCCTCGGTCACGGTGAGGAAGGCCACTCCGCGCGGCGAGCAGAGCCACTTGTAGGCGTGGCAGATGGTCGCGTCGAACCGGGCGGCAGCCACCGGCAGCCAGCCCGCCGCCTGCGAGAGGTCGCACAGCGTCCACGCGCCCACCGCCCGCGCCGCGCCGCTGATGGCTTCGGCATCCGCGATCTCTCCCGTGGCCGATTGGACGAGGGAGAAGGCGACGAGCCACGTGTCGGGGTGCACGGCCGAAGCGAGCTCGGCAAGCGGCGCCGTCCGCACCCGGACGCCGCGCCCGGCCTGCGCGAACGGCAGCATCACGGAGGAGAAGTCACCGTCGGCGCACAGGATCTCGGCGCCGTCGGGGGCGGATGCGGCCACCATCGAGACCGCGACCGACACCTGTGCGGCGATCGCCACGTCGGTCACATCGGTGTGCACGAGCCGCGCGTACGCGGCGCGGGAGCGCTCGGTGTCGTGCACGGCCGCGGCCACGTCGGGCCGGCCGGCGGCGGCTGCGGCCAGGGCGGCCGTCACGGCGTCGACGGTGGCGCGCGAGGGGAGCCCCATCGTGCAGGCGGCCAGGTAGTCGCGGCCGCCGGTGAAGGCGCGCTGGGCATCGGTGAGGGGGAGGGATGCGGGGGAGGTCACGTTTCGAGGCTCCTCTGCGGCGACGCATTGCACCACGACAGGTTCTGGATGCAATCCATGCCGCGCGCTTATGATCCCGGGTGTGACCGATAGTCCCCTCATCGACGACGGCATCGACGCGCACGCGCTCCGCGTGGTCAAAGCCGTGGCCGACCACGGCTCCGTCACCGCCGCTGCACGACATCTCGGCTACAGCCAGCCCGCCGTCAGCCAGCAGCTGCGCCGCCTCGAGCGGAAGGCGGGCATGCCGCTGGTGGAGAGGGTGGGCCGCGGCGTGCGCCTGACCGAAGCCGGGTGGGTGCTCGCCCGCCACGCCGCCGTGGTGACGACCGCGCTGGAGGCCGCGGCCGGAGACCTCGCCGAGCTGCGGGGCCTGCGGGCGGGGCGCGTGCGCATCGCCGCGTTCCCTTCCGCATCGGCGACCCTCGTGCCGCGCGTCATCGCCGCGGTCTCGGCGAGCCGGCCCGGTGTCGAGCTCCGATTCGCGGAGGTCGAGCCGCCCGAGGCGATCACAGCCGTGCGCGAGGACCGCGCCGACATCGCCCTCACCTTCAGCTACGCCGGTGATCGCGGCGATCCGCACGGCGAGAGCGCGACGGGGCTCTCGGTGCGCACGGTCGGGCATGACGACATGTACGTCGTCATGCCCGAAGCGCACCCCGCGGCCGCCGCGGGCGGCGCTGATCTGGCCGCTCTGGCGGGGGAGCGCTGGATCGCCGGCTGCCCGCAGTGCCGAGGGCACCTGCTCGAAGCGTGTGCCCGGGCCGGGTTCACGCCCGACATCGGGTTCGAGACCGACAACTACGTCGCCGTGGAGAGCCTCGTGGCACAGGGGGTCGGCGTTGCACTGCTCCCCGGGATGGCGCTGGCGTCGTTCCCGCTGCTGGCGGGCATCACCGCACGGCGGCTGCCCCGGACCGAGGCGCGGTCACTGCACGTGGTCACCGCCGGCGGCGCCGACCGGGTCCCCCTCGTCCGCGCGACGCTGGCGACGGTGACCGACGTCCTCGACGGCCCATGGGCCCGGGAAGCCCTCGGCTCCGGCGACTAGGATCGGGGGGATGCCTTCCACGCCCGATCCCCGCACCACCACCGCCTCCGGCGCCGACGTCCGCGTCCGCTTCTGCCCCTCGCCGACGGGGCTTCCGCACGTCGGACTGATCCGCACGGCGCTGTTCAACTGGGCGTACGCGCGCCACAACGGCGGCAAGCTGGTCTTCCGTATCGAAGACACCGACGCCGCGCGCGACAGCGAGGAGAGCTATCAGCAGCTCCTGGACGCACTGCGGTGGCTCCGCATCGACTGGGACGAGGGCGTCGAAGTGGGCGGGCCCCACGCGCCGTACCGGCAGTCGCAGCGGCACGACGTGTACCGCGACGTGCTCGCCAAGCTCGTGGCATCCGGGGCGGTGTACGAGAGCTACTCCACCGCCGCCGAGATCGATGCGCGCAACGAAGCCAACGGCCGCGCGAAACAGCTCGGCTATGACAACTTCGACCGCCACCTGACCGACGAACAGAAGGCCGCCTTCCGCGCCGAGGGGCGCGAGCCGGCATGGCGCCTGCGCGTGCCCGACGAAGACCTCACCTACGTCGACCTCATCCGCGGCGAGGTCACCTTCCCCGCGGGCACGTTCCCCGACTTCGTCATCGTTCGTGCAGGCGGAGTGCCGCTGTACACGTTCGTGAACCCGGTGGACGACGCCCTCATGGGCATCACGCACGTCATCCGCGGTGAAGACCTCATGCCCTCCACGGCGCGCCAGCTCGCGCTGTACGGCGCGCTCATCGACGCCGGCGTCACCGACTTCGTGCCGCGGTTCGGGCACATGCCCCTCGTGCTGGGGGAGACCGGCAACAAGAAGCTCTCCAAGCGCGATCCGCAGGCCGACCTCTTCCTGCAGCGCGAGAAGGGCTTCATCCACGAAGGCCTGCTCAACTACCTGGCCCTGCTCGGGTGGTCGATCGCGCCCGACCGCGACGTGTTCTCCCTCGACGAGCTCGTCGCCGCGTTCGACATCGCCGACGTCAACCCCAACCCCGCACGCTTCGACCAGACCAAGGCCGAGTCGATCAACGGCGACCACATCCGGATGCTGCAGCCGGCCGATTTCGCCGAGCGCATCGTGCCGTACCTCGCGCACGCCGGACTCGTGCAGGAGCCGCCGACGCCCGCGCAGCAGGCGCTCATCGACGCCGCCGCCCCGCTCGTCCAGGAGCGCGTGCAGCTGCTGGGGCAGGTGCCGGGGATGCTGGGCTTCCTCTTCGTCGACGACGTGACCTACGAGGCCGACGCGCTCAAGGGGCTCCCGGCGAACGCCGCCGAGGTGCTCGTGGCATGCGTGGGTGCGCTCGAACTCGTCCCGGACGCCGAATTCACCGCGGCCGGCGTGCAGGAGGCGCTCTCCCGCGCGCTCGTGGAGGAGCTCGGCCTCAAGCCGCGCATCGCCTACGGGCCGCCGCGCGTCGCCCTCACCGGGCGCCGGGTGTCACCGCCGCTGTTCGAATCGATGGAGCTGCTGGGCAAGCCGGAGAGCATCCGGCGCCTCGGCGCGCTGGTCGAACACCTGGCGCGATGACACGCCGGTTTGGAGCCGCCGTCGCCGTCGCGTAGACTCGATCCTCGGCAGGACTTCGGTTCTGACCCGGTGGGGTATGGTGTAATTGGCAACACGGCGGTTTCTGGTACCGTTGTTCTTGGTTCGAGTCCAGGTACCCCAGCAAGACGCAGAAAGCCCGGTCCGCATCCCGCGGAGCCGGGTTTCTTGCTTTCCCGCGGTCGTTCGAGCGGGCCGTCGCGGGGACGGCGGTGCAGACTGGGCGCATGGCGCCGTCCGACCCGACTCCTCACGGCCCGCGGAGTCCGATCGACCTCGCCTACCCGTTCACCGGGCGCTGGCTCGTGCAGAACAGCCCCGCCGACCGCGTCCCCAGTCACGGGACACGGCGGTTCGCCACCTCGTTCGCCATCGACTTCGTGCCCGTGGACGACGGCGGTCGATCGGGGGCGATCACGGGCCGCACCCTGGTGCGTCCCGAGCCGGCGCACGCGTTCGTCGGATTCGGGCGAGCCGTCTCGGCGCCCGTGACCGGCACCGTCGTGGCCATGCACGACGGGGAGGACGACCACGACGCCTTCCGAGGGCTTCCCTCGCTCTGGTACGCGCTCACTCAGCCTCGACGAGTGGCGGCGGGCTGGTCGGCGCTGGCCGGCAATCACGTCATGATCAGCCCGGCCCCCGGCGTCGTCGTGGCGGTGTGCCACCTGCGCCGCGGGAGCGTCGCGGCCGCACGCGGTGCGCGCGTCATCGCCGGGGAGCAGGTGGGGGAGTGCGGCAACTCGGGCAACAGTACGGAGCCCCATGTGCACGTGCAGGCCATGGACGGCACCGACCCGTCGTCGGCGACGGCGCTCCCGATCACCTTCGGCGGCCGACTTCCCGCCGGCGGAGCGGTCGTCACCGGTGCGTCCGGATAGCGCGCAGCCCCCGATGGCGGGGGCGGGACCGGTGGCCCTGGCCGCTGCGGTGGCGATAATGAAGCATGGACGCGACGGCGCTGAGTCCTGAGGAGGCTCGGGAGCTCGCCGCCCTGCGCCGCCGGGCGTACGGACCCCACCCCGACATCGCCGCCGATGCCGCTGCGGTGGCCCGGCTGGCCGCCCTCGAGGCGGCGCTGCATCCGGTCGCCGGTTCCGCGTCGCCCCCGCGAACCGACAGCGTCGTCGCGCAGGCGCCGGATGCTGCGTTGCCGGTCGCGCCCGCCCGCGGCGTGTGGCCCGACGAAGAGCCCCGGGCTGTCATCCCGCCCCTCGGCCCACGGGAGGGCCGCATCCCGCCGTGGCGGCGGGCGCGTGCCGCCGCATCCACGGCGATCGGATGGTTCGCCCGACGACGCGCGGTCACGGTCGCACTCGCGTTCGTCGTCGTGGTCGCCATCGCGTGGGGCGGGGCGCAGCTGGCGGCCCCGCAGTCGGACCGGAGCCTGGGTCGGATCCCCGCCGGCGTCGACGGCGAGCGTCTGGCGCGTCAGGGCTTCCTGGACGCCGCCGGTGTCACGGTGGCGGAGGTGCAGCGCTTCGAAGCGTACGAGTCCCTCCAGGTGTGGGTCGTCCTCGCCGACACGGGTGACCGGTGCCTGGTCATCGACGCCGACCGGTACGGCGTGCTGGGATTCAACTGCACGCCGGCGGGCCTTGACCCCGTCATCGACCTGCGGGTGTGGCGGGGGATGCGCGAACAGGTCTTCGGCGATCTCCCGCCCGACAGCTTCCTGCGGTTCGAGCACATCGGATCGCGCGTGCACGTGTGGGTGCGCGCGCCGCTGGACGCCCCCTGACGCAGGCCGGCGACGGACGTCGTCAGATGTCTGCGCTGTCGCCGGGCTCGAGCTCGAGGAATTCGCCGCCGCCCTGTTCGGTCGCCCAGGTCAGGCGCGCGCGGCCCATCCCGCGCCCGGCCACCGACAGCGTCATGTCGTGCGTGCCGAAGGCGCGGCGAGGCGCCACGGCCAGGACGAAGTCCATCGCCTCGCCGATCTTCAGCCACGGGGCGCCGATCGGGGCGGCCAGCAGCTGAATATCGGCGCCCTTGGGAACCGCGTAGGAGTCACCGGGGTAGTAGAAGACGCGGTTGACCAGCACGCCGACGTTGTCGACCACGGGGATCGACTCGTGGATCAGCGCGTGACGTCCGCCGAAGAACTCCAGGTGGAAGGGGCCGAGTTCGACGCGATCTCCCGGAGCCACCACGGTGATGTCATAGCCGGCGGCCGCCCCGGCGACACCGGCCGGCGCGAAGATGGGCACGCCGCCGGTCGCCTTGAGGATGCGGTCCAGATGCTCGGGCGTCCAGTGGTCGGGATGCTCGTGCGTGAGGACGATCCCGATCACGTTCCCGAGGTCGGTGAGGGGCGTCGTGTAGACGCCAGGGTCGATGATCAGCTGCTTGCCCGATACCTCGACCCGCAGCGCCGCGTGCTCGTACTTGGTCACTCGCATACCAGCGAGTCAACCGTGCCGGCCTGTCCACGGCAACCGCGACACCCTCGGGGCGCGCCGATTTGGTCGGGCCGTTCCGGGCGTGGCATAATCGAACGGTTGCCTGACGGCCCCATCGTATAGCGGCCTAGTACGCCGCCCTCTCACGGCGGTAACGCGGGTTCGAATCCCGCTGGGGTCACCAACACGGAAAAGCGCTCGTCCGAACGGACGGGCGCTTTTCCGTTTCCCGCGGCAACTGCGGTCACTGGCGCCCGGTTCGGCGCTCACTTATCGTGTCGTCACGGAGCCGGAACAGCGAGAAGGCGGTGCGACGTGTGCCGATGGCTGGCCTACTCGGGCGAAGCACTCCGGCCGTCGACCGTCGTCCTCGATTCACAGCACTCGCTCGTCGCGCAGTCGCTCCGGTCCTCCCTCGGTGCCGAAACCGTCAACGGTGACGGGTTCGGATTCGGCTGGTACCCCGACGACGGCAGCGAGCCGGCGTTGTTCCACAGCACGGAGCCCGCCTGGAACGACCGGAATCTGCGCGAGCTCACCCGCAGCATCCGCAGTTCCCTGTTCTTCAGCCATGTGCGGGCGGCCACGTCGGCACCGGTGCAGCAGACGAACTGCCATCCGTTCCGCTACGAGAACTGGATGTTCATGCACAACGGCTCCATCGCCCAGTTCCACAAGGTCAAGCGCGACCTGACCTTCGCCGTCGATCCGTCGTTGTACCCGCACATCCTCGGCACCACCGACTCGGAGGTGCTGTTCCACCTCGCCCTCACGTTCGGTCTGCAGGACGACCCCGTCGCCGGGCTGGGCGCGGCCATCCGCCATGTGGAGGAGGTCGGACGCGGTCACGGCCTGCGATTCCCGATGCAGAGCACTGTCGCCGTCTCCGACGGTTCCACGGTATGGGCGTTCCGGTACTCGTCGGAGGGGCGGAGCCGGACGCTGTTCCACTCCGCCGACGTCCCCACGCTGCAGGCGATGTACCCCGACGCCGAGCGCCTCAAGCTGTTCGGCCCACGCGCCCGGCTCCTCGTGTCCGAGCCGCTCAACGACCTGCCCGGGGCTTTCATCGAAGTGCCCGAGTCGACGGTGGCCATCGTCGATTCGTCGGGGTACCACCACCGGCCCTTCCTCCCCGTCGCATAAGCGGGCGACCGACGCGGCATAGCGGTCCCCGGCGGCGCCTGCAACCGTCACCGTGGTCGCCTCCGGCGGAGAGAAAATGAGATATGCCCTCCAATCCCTACGCCTCCCGGCCGTGGCTCGACGCGTACGCCGAAGGCGTGCCCGCCGACATCGCCGAGCCCTCGCAGACCCTGACCGACATGATCGACGCGAGCGTGGCCCGGTTCGGGCGCCGGCCCGCGCTGGAGTTCTTCGGCGCGGTGACGACCTACCGGAGCCTGGGCGAGCAGATCGCCCGGGCGGCGGAGGGCATGCGGCGCCTCGGCGTTCGCAAGGGTGACCGGGTCGCCCTCGTCCTGCCGAACTGTCCCCAGCATGTGGTGGCCTTCTTCGCCGCGCTGCGTCTGGGGGCCATCGTGGTCGAGCACAACCCGCTGTACACCGCGCGCGAGCTCCGGCACCAGTTCGAAGATCACGGCGCGCGCTTCGCGGTCGTGTGGGACAAGTGCGTCGACACCGTCGCCGGTTTCCCGCCCGACCTCGCCGTGGAGCACCTGGTCAGTGTCGACATGACCGAGGCTCTCCCGCTCGCCAAACGCGCCGCGCTGCGCCTGCCGATCCGCAAGGCCAGGGAGTCGCGCGAGCGCCTGACCACGACCCCGCGGACCAAGCACCGGATCGCGTGGAAGAAGCTCCTCGACCACCGGCCGCTGCCGCGCCGCGTCCCGCGCCCCGCGCTGGATGACACCGCACTCCTGCAGTACACCAGCGGCACGACCGGATCGCCCAAGGGCGCCATGCTCACGCACGCGAATCTGCGCGCCAACGCGATGCAGGGGCGGGCATGGGTTCCCGGCCTCGTCGACGGTGAGGAGACCTTCTACGCGGTGCTCCCGCTCTTCCACGCCTACGGCATGACCCTGTGCCTGAGCTTCGCGATGAGTATGGGCGCCCGGCTCGTGCTGTTCCCCACGTTCGATCTCGACCTCGTCACGCAGGCCTCTCGCACGAGCCCGCCGACGTTCCTGCCCGCCGTGCCGCCGATCTACGACCGCCTCGCCCGGGCTGCATCCCGCGGCACGATCGACCTCTCGACGGTGCGGTTCGCCATCTCCGGCGCCATGAGTCTCCCCGTCGCGACCGTGGAGCGGTGGGAGGAGGCCACCGGAGGGATCCTGGTCGAGGGGTACGGGATGACGGAGAGCTCCCCGGTGGCCGTCGGCAATCCGATGGGCCGGACTCGGCGCCCAGGGACCGTGGGCGTGCCGTTCCCCAGCACCGAGATCCGTGTGGTCGATCCGGACGACCCGACGGTCGACCGTCCGCTCGGCGAGACCGGGGAGCTGCTTCTGCGCGGCCCGCAGGTCTTCCAGGGCTACTGGCAGCGGCCCGAAGAGACCGCCGCCACGCTTCTGGCCGACGGCTGGCTGCGCACGGGCGACATCGCATCCGTCTCGCCCGACGGCTTCGTCACGATCGTCGACCGGATCAAGGAGCTGATCATCACGGGCGGCTTCAACGTCTCACCCACGGAGGTCGAGGACGCTCTGCAGGCGCACCCGGATGTGGCCGAGGCCGCCGTGGTCGCACTCCCGCGCCGCGACGGCGGCGAAGACGTGGCGGCAGCGGTGGTCCTGCGGCCCGGCGCCGAGTTCGATGTGGAGGGGCTGCGGGACTACTGCCGCACGCACCTGGCCACCTACAAGGTGCCGCGTCGTTTCGTCGTCGTGGACGAACTGCCGCGCTCGCTCATCGGCAAGGTGCTGCGGCGCGAGGTGCGGGAGAAGCTCCTGGCCGGACGCTGACGGGTCACAGGTAGTCGTTGGCCGCGACCATCCCGATCGGCGTATGCGCGATCTCGCGCCACATCAGCGCGACGCCCGCGTCGAGCGACTCGGCTTGGCGCGAGCGCGCCAGCACGCGCTCGGCCAGCCGGGCGTAGTCGTCGCATCCGTCGGTGAGGACAGCGGTCACGATGACCGAGCGCCCGCCCGCCTGCTCGAGCCGGGTGTGGATGCGGCGGGCCGCCGTGTCGCACTCGCGCCGCACCTCCTCGGCATCCAGCGCGATCCGGTGGACGAGGACGATGAGGTGCTCCAGACGCGGCAGGCGCCGGCACAGCTCCTCGCCGAGGTCGCCGAGCAGGCGCAGCTGCACACGCAGCTCCGCCCGCGTGTGCGCCGCCGTCGCGTCCACTCCCACCACCGCGCCGGAGTGCCCTCCGCACACCTCGGCGACGTCGGCGAAGCTCTCCGCCTCGGGGTGGGCCCGCAGCTCGCGCAGACACGGCAGCGGGTCGCCGAGGACGGCGACGCGTGGGTCCGGTCGCGGCGCGCTAGGCGTTCTCGGCACGGTTCTGGCAATCGATGCAGGTCGCGGCGGAGGGGAGCACTTCCAGGCGGGCGGGCAGGATCGCGCCGTCGCAGCGGATGCAGCGCCCGTAGGTCCCGGCGGCCAGCCGCTCCAGAGCGCCGGTGATCTGCTCGACGGCGCGGCGGGCGCCGGCCAGCGACGCCCAGGCGGCGGGGTCGATGTGAGGGGCGGCGTGGGGAGCGAGTTCGCGGATCTTCTCCTCACGCTCGGCCAGCTGGCTCTCGAGGGTGCGACGGATCGCGGTCAGGTCGAGGTCGGCGTCGGGCAGGGCCGAGGTGGCGTCTTCAGTGCGCATGGTTCTCTTCTCGTTCGGTCGGCGGGTGCGCCGAGGGCGCGGTGGCGGATCGTTCCGCACCGCAGATACGAAAGGCGCGCCGCATGTGCGACGCGCCGAAGCCGGATGAGCCGGAGAGAGGCTCAGGGCGGCGGGGCGCGGTGCGAGGTGC